>NZ_CP178449.1:3957500-4257500 GCF_050368855.1 Azonexus sp. IMCC34842
GTCTGGTACTTTTTGTAGGTGATGCCGAAAAATCCGATAACACAGGCAATGACGATCAGTTTGATGAAGGGCCGGCCTGGAGTTTGCGTCGTCTCGTCGGCTGTTTCCCGGGCCCCCAGGTTGGTATCGTAACGCTGGCGCCGGGTCGGATTGGAGAGCGTATTGAAGGCTTCGCGCAGGGCAATCATCCGGTTGGTCGCGTCCTCGTCACCGCTTGCGGCCAGTTCTGAAAATTGCTGATGGAGACGCTTGTAGCCAGCCGCAATGGCGTCGTCGCTGGCTGACTGGCTGACTTCGAGCAGGTCGTAAAGGGTATTTGCCATGTCAATTTGCTTGCGCTTGGGCTGCGTTCAACGACGCCGGATTTGTGGGGCGTCGCCGGGATGCATGCTGTCGATGACGTTATAACCGCCCTTGACGTTGCGATCGCGGGCCGCGCGATATTCCAGATCGGAAAGCTGGGTCCGGTTTTTCTCGTGCACCAGTTCGGCCTGCCGTTTCTGGCTTCGGTTGATCTGGTCTGCCTGATCGTCGACGCGGCCGGCACCGGCCATGCACGGCGTATCCGAGAAAACGGTCTTGCCGCCCTGGGTGCATTTGTAGGTGTCGGCCTGCACATTCAGAGCGAAAAGGAACAAGGAGTGTAGCGAGAGGCGGACGAAGCGGTTCATGATTATCCCGGGACGTTAAACCAGCCGGCGGATTTTATTCGCTTTGGGTAGCAGGCACAAAGCAAATACGCATAACGATCAGATCATTGCGCCGTTGATCGAAATGATCTGTCCCGAGATGTAGGCAGCGCGCTCGGAGGCGAGGAAGGCGACGAGATCGGCCACCTCCTCCGGTTTGCCGGCGCGCTTCATCGGCACCAGATTCTTGATCGCCTCGGCATCAAAAGCGCCTTCGCTCATTTCGGTGGCGATGATGCCGGGTGCCACGGCGTTGACCGTGATGCCGCGACTGGCCAGTTCGAGGGCCAGCGACTTGGTCGCCGCGTGCAGCGCGCCCTTGGCCGCCGAGTAATTGACCTGGCCGCGATTGCCGGTGATGCCGGCAACCGAGGAAATATTGATGATGCGGCCCCAGCGGGTGCGGATCATCGGCATGCTGAGCGGCTGGGTGACGTTGAAAAAGCCGTTCAGCGAGACGTCGATGACCGAATGCCACTGTTCCGCCGACATGCCGGGGAAAACGGCGTCGGCATGGATGCCGGCGTTGTTGACCAGGACCTGGATCGGCCCGCCTTCCAGCAGTTTTTCCAGCGCCGCCGCACTGGCGGCGCGTTCGGTGACGTCGAAGGCGACGGCCTCGCCGCTGCCGCCGGCGCCGACGATTGCGGCGACGACGGCCTCGGCCTTGTCGCGGCTGCGGTTGGCATGGACGATGACATGGTAGCCGTCGGCCGCCAGGCGCCGGCAGATGGCGGCGCCGATGCCGCCGCTGCCGCCGGTAACCAGGGCGCGTTTCATCAGGCTGTTTCCTTCAGGAGATCGGCATCGAGCACGACGGCGGCACGCCCTTCGAGCAGGCAGCGCCCGGCGTGGCTGACGGCGAATTGGTAGAGGATATGGTTGCTGTCGCCAGACAGGCGTTCGGCGGTCACCTCGAGGTCGCCGGGCAGATCGTCGAGCCGGGCAACCTGCAGCGTCACGCTGCGTACGCTGGTCAGATAGCCCTGGCGCGGCGGCGCGCCGGCCGGCGCCAGCAATGCGCCATGCACGGCCATCGCCTGGGCGGCGTATTCGATACCGTTGGCCGCCCCGAGCCGGCCGGCGGCGCGCAGCGGATTGGCCGGGTCGGTGTGGCTGACGGTGCGGCAGGAAATGGTGGTGGCCGACCAGTCGAGCACCGCGTCGAGCAGGCACATCGTGCCCTGATGCGGAATGCGGGCGGCGATCGCGGCGTGGTCTAGCATGGCTGGAGGTCGATGCGCAGTTGCATCGGGGCCAGGTAGTCGAGGCAGACCGCGCCGGCTTCGCCGCGTGCCAGCCGGCTCAGCAGCGGCAGGCTGCGCAGTGCCGGGATGGTGGTGCGCAGCGCCTCCAGGTCGCTGTCGAGCAGCTCGTCGGCTGCCGCCGTGGTCGGGCTGAGCGTGATCCGCGCCTGCGAGCGGGCGGTTCTTTCCGGTGTCAGCAGCAGCGCAACGCCGCCGCAATCGGGCGTCTCCCGTTGGCTGTGCAGCGGCTCCGGATATTCGCTGTCGTAGGCGATGAGCAGCGTCGGCTGGCCATCGACGACGACCTGGCCGAGCGCATCGAGCAGGCCGGCGCCGAAGCTGGCATCGAAGGCGCAGATGACCTGGCAGGGCGCCATCGCCTTGGTGGCGATGCCCCAATAACCGGCCGCCGCGTTATGCACGGAATTGTGGAAACGGGTCGGCGAAATTTGCCGGTCATCGCTGGCCAGCTGTTCGCACAGCGCGTGGCAGTTGTGACCGTCGGCCCCGGAGGCGGTGAATACCGTGGCCAGCGTGGCCACATCGGCCCCGGCGTTGGCTGCAGCCTCGAAGCCGATGGCCAGGGTCAACTTGATGACGCGGCTGGCCCGGCGCCGCTCGGCCGGCGGCAGGATGGCCGGGATGGGCAAGACCGACGGGGCGGCGGTGTATGGCTGTTCGCCGCGCAGAACGGCGCGTGCCGTCGGCCAGTCCGGCAGGCCGGGGGCCAGGAAGCCGATGCCTTCGATCCAGGCGGTGAGCGGGGTGACGTTCATTCGGCGACTCCGAGAACCAGGCTGCAATTACTGCCGCCGAAACCGAAGGAATTACTCAGGGCGCGGCGCGGTTTGCCGGGCTGCGCCTTGAGCAGGTAGCGCACCGGAATGCTCGGATCGATATTTTCGCTGTGCGGACTGCCCGGCAGCAGATTGTCGGTGAGGGCCAGCGCGCAGATCACGGCTTCGACCGCCCCGGCGGCGCCCAGCGTATGGCCGGTGGCGCCCTTGGTCGAACTGCAGGGCACGCGGTCGCCGAACAAGGCGGCGACGGCCTTGCCTTCGGCGGCGTCATTGGCCGGCGTCGCCGTGCCGTGCAGGTTGAGGTAATCGATGTCGTCCGGCTGCAGACCGGCTGAGCGCAGGGCCGCCTGCATGGCCATTTTGGCGCCCAGTCCTTCCGGGTGGGGCGACGACATGTGGTAGGCATCGCTCGATTCGCCGGCCCCGAGCAGCAATACCGAGCCGGCCGCCGGGCTGGCCGGAGCGCGTTCGAGTAGCGCGAAGGCCGCCGCTTCGCCGACCGAAATGCCGTCGCGCGCCGCATCGTAGGGCCGGCAGGGCCGGGTCGAGGTCAGCTGCAGCGAAGCAAAGCCATACAGCGTGGTCAGGCACAGCGAATCGGCCCCGCCGACCAGGGCGGCGTCGATGCTGCCGCAGGCCAACTGCCGGGCGGCCGCGGCGAATACCTTGGCGCTCGACGAACAGGCGGTGGAGATGGCCATGGCCGGGCCTTCGAGACCGAAATAGGCGCGCGCGAAGGCGGCCAGCGAGAAGGAGTTGTGCGTCGTCCGGTAATTGAAGTCGGCCGGCAGCGCGCCGCTCAGCGGATCGCGCCGGCGGTAGGCGAGTTCGGTCTGCAAGATGCCGGCGGTACTGGTTCCGAGAAAGATGCCGACGCGGCTCTTGCCGTAACGGGCGACGGCCGCGCGAACCCGCTCGGCGAAGCCGTCGGCTTCCAGGCCGAGCTGGACCAGCCGGTTGTTGCGGCAGTCGTACTCGGCCAGCGCGGCGGGCAGTTCCTGTTGGTCGACCGCCGCCACCTCGCCGATCCAGGTGGCAAGCTTGACGCTTTCGAAGGTACAGGGCGTCAGGCCGCTACGGCCTTCGCGCAGGCCGGCCAGCGTCGCATCAAGTCCGTGGCCGAGGCAGGTTGTAGCGGTATAAGCGGAAAGGAGCAGCGGGGACACGATAGGCCTTGAATTGGTCAGGCCGGTATTTTAACCGGACCCCGCGGCCCGGCGTCAGGTGGCGCTGTCGGCCCGCCCCAAACAGGCGCGATAGCGTCCGTCGACGCGGCGAGCGAACCATTCGGTGGTCAGCTTGCGGGTGATTTTCGGGCTTTGCAGGTCGATCTGCGGCATCACCTGACGCGGCGCCGGGCTTGCCATTGCCTGGTCGGCGAGGGAGAAAAGCCGCTTGTACAACGGGCTCTGGCCGAATTCCGCCGACTTTTCGAGCAGCAGATCGCGGCGGATTTCGCCCGGGGTCAGGCGCAGCTTGCCGCTCAGGTTGCGCGCCGCGAGTTCGACGCCGCTCGGCGTGGCGACGGCTTGTCCCTTGGCGTAGCGCAACAGGTCGCCATCGAGTTCGAGCGGCTTGCCGCTGAGCCGGCCGAGGGCGCTTTGGAAGGCGGCATTGCGGCTGCTGTAGCGGCCGGCGTTGAAATCGGCAAAGCGATAGATCACATTGTTATAGGGCGCCGGGTAGTCGAGCAGGATGGCGCTGCCGAAATACAGGCCGCCGCGCCGGCTGAACACTTCGTCGCGGATGCTGCCGGCCGGTCGGTACGGATAAGGCTTGTCGCGCGCCTGCTGTTCGGCGAATTCGACGCTGACCTGCATCGGGCCGCCGGTGCGCACCGGGTTGTAGCCGGACAGCAGTTGCCGGCCCGCTGGCAGCTCGGTAATCAGGTCCTGGAACAGCGCGTTGAGCTGCTTCTCGGTTTTCAGGGCGTCGATGCGCTGACTGTAGCTGCGGCCGTCCGGCGAGGTTTTCAGCATGGCTGCCGAGATCAGCAGCTTGGGAATGCCGAATTTGCGACCGCGCTGCTCCAGCTCCTTCCAGACGATGGCCGGCAGGCCGGGCACCGCGGGGTCGGCCTGGAAGCTCGATTCCTGTTCGATGACGGCGATCGCCGCGCAGTAGATTTCCGGGGCGTGCGGGAAATCGAGTTTGCTGAATACCGAATACAGATCGCCGGCCCAGACCTCGCGGTCCCTGACCGTCGGGCCGATCAGCCGGGCGACCATGGCCCGCACCTCGCGCTCGCCGAGTGGCGGCGGTTTGAGCGGGACGGTGGCGGCCGGCCGGCTGAGGTCGGGTGGCAGGCGGACGGGTTCGTCCGGCACCCCGACCGGCACCGGTAGTGGTCCGCCGGTCGTGCCGCAAGCGCCGAGCAGCAGCACCGGCAGCCAGCGCAGCCATCCGGAAAGGTGGCTCAGCATGCGCTCAGGCAGGTACCCGGCAGATCAACATGACGTTGGCGAAGGGCTTGCCGTCGCTCATCGGCAGCGTTTCGACCTGGAAACCGTGCTGGCTCAGCAGCGCGACCCAGTCGGCCAGCTTGCGCTCGTAGAGCGTCGGCAGCCGATGACCGCGGACGAAGGTGACGGTGCGATCGACCCAGTTGCAGATGTGGTAACGCAGGCCGGCGCCGGCATCGCCGACCCGGGTGAGGAACAGGCCGCCGGCCGGCAGGGCGGCGCGGATGCGGCGGATGACGTCCTGCTGCCGGGCATGGTCGATGTAGTGCAAGGCATCGAGGATGGTGACGACATCGGCCTGGCCGAAATCGACCTCGCACATGTCGCCCAAGCGGATGTCGACCACCGGGTGCTGCGGGCCGAAGGCGCGGGCAGCGCGATCGACGTCCTTCTGCATCAGCTCGAAGCCGCGCAGGCTGAGCGGTTTCGGGGCCGCCGCCCAATCGCTCGGCCAGTTGCCGTTTTCGTACAGCCGGCGCGCGGCGAGCAGCCAGCTGAACAGGCTGCCCTGGCCGCAGCCGAGGTCGAGAAAATGTCCCTGGCTCGGGAAAATGCCGCGCTTCAGCAGTTCGCGGAAAATGCAGTCGGACGACAGCTTGCCGCGCGAATAGTGATAGGCGAAATGGCCGCCGCCGCGGAACGGGCGGCTGGCATCGTCGAGCAGGGTTTTAAGGAAGCGGGAGGTCATGTCAGGGCGGTCGGGAGCGTCACGGGGGTTAAACGGGCCAGGTCGATGGCGGCGAGCAAGTCGGGCAATACGGCGAGGATCACCGCCTGCCCGTCGGCCGTGCGGGCGGCGTTGCCGTCGTGCAGCAGCAGGATGTCGCCGGGAGCGAGATTGTCGGTCAAGCGGGCGAAAACCTGCTGCGGGTTGCCATTGCGGGTGTCGTAGGAGCGCCGCGTCCACGAAGCGAGACGCAGGTCCAGGCTGGCCAGCACCGGTTCGAGAAAGGGGTTGCGCAGGCCGGCGGTCGGCCGGAAGAAACGCGGTGCCTGGCCGGTGATGTCGGCCAGCGTTGCCTGGCCGGCATTGATGTCGGCGCGCATGCGGCGGGGGCCGAAGGTGGCGAAAAGCGACGAGTGCGCATCGCTATGGTTTTCGACGCTGTGGCCGCGCGCCACGATGTCGCGGCAGATCGCCGGATATTGCCGGGCCTGCCGGCCGATGCAGAAGAAGCTGGCGGTGGCGCCAGCGGCGTCGAGCAGGTCGAGGACGCGTGGTGTGACCTCGGGGTCCGGGCCGTCGTCGATGGTCAGCGCCATTTCACGGCGCTGCGCCGAGGCGGTCGGCAGACGATTCAGATTCGGGCCGAGCAGGCTGCTCCGCGGCAGCAGTCCGGCACCGCTGAGGATCAGCTGGTTGAGCGCGACGGCGCCGAGCGCCCACGGCCAGGCCGTCGGTGCGGCGAGCAGGCCGAACCCGGCCGCCACATGGGTGGCGAGCGAAAGCTTGATGGTCGGTGACGGTTTCCAGGGGCGTGGCATGGGCTCAGGAGCAGAGAAGTCCGCTGTCGAGGAAATGTTCCCACAAAAGCTGCCAGACCGGCCATTCATGGCCGCCGGGAATGGCATGGCGGGCGCTCGGCGGAAAACAGCCGGCGATCTGCTGCATGCCGGCGGCGAAACGATCTTCGCTACCGTAGCCGACAAAGACCGGCAAATCGGCCGGCGGCTTTTGCAGCCAGCGCCAGACGCGGAATTCGGGATCGGCCAGTTGGTCGGGCGTCGCCTGCCAGCTGGCCAGCCCGCCGGCCCGGGCGATGGCGTTGGTGGTCAGCCGGCTGCCCGGATAGGGGGCGAGCAGGCACAGACCGTCGACGCTGCCCGGGGTGTCGGCATGGTGGCCGAGGGCGAGCAGGCCGCCGAGCGAAATGCCGCCCAGCCAGATCTTGGCATAGCCCTGCCGGCGGGCCGGTGCGAGGATTTCCGCCTGCAGCGCCGGCAAGGCCGTGCCGGCGGAAATGGCTTCGAGATCGAGGTCTACCGCCAGCAGGTCATAGGGCAAGCGGCGGGCGCTCAGGGCGGTGAAAAAGCCGGCCGCCGCGAAATCTTCCGGCTGCATGTAGGCGCCGGGCAGCAGCACCATCAGGTTGGTCGCCCCGGTATTTTGGCCGAGGGTGCGCAAGGGCGGGCTCATGCCGCCGTTTCACGTGGAACGAAAATGGCCGCGAACAGCAGCGCCAGGATGGCCCCCGGTCCAACGGTCATCCCGACGGCTTGCAGAACCGGCACTTCGGATAGCGCCAGCGTGCCGAAACCGATCGCCGTGGTCAGGTTGGCGATCAGCATCGAGGCCAGCGTTTCCGGGTCAAGCGGGCGATGTCTTTCGGTCCGGTCGAAGAACAGCGCGTAGTTGGAACCGACGGCGACGATCAGCAGCATGCTGATCAGGTGCAGCAGGTGCAGGCGTTCGCCGAGCAGATGCAGACCGGCGATAACGATCACCACGGCGAGGACCAGCGGCAGCAGCAGCGCCGCCAGCCGGCGCGGCGAGCGCAGGGTCAGGGCGAGCAGCACGGTGATGGCGAGGACGCCGCCCAGGGCGAGCAGCATGGCTTCGTGCAGGTAATCGTTGTAGAGCTTGTCGAATTCGCCCTTCATGTCGATGAACAGCGCCCCGGAACCGGCCAGCGCCGCCCGCAACTGTGCGCTGTCGATGGCCTGCGGCCCGGTGCGCAGCGGCAGCAGGCCGCTCCACCCGGCCGGGTGATTGAGCAGCAGCGCATCGACCGCCAGGGCCAGGCTGCTGCCGGCCAGCGCGTCGCGATTGATGGTCGGCGCCTGGCGGGCATTGTCGACATCGGCGATGAAAGCTTCCAGCTTGTTGGCGGCGAGCGGCGAGTCGACCAGGGCCGCCTGCAGCTTGCGGCGCAAATCGTCGGCCGCCGGCAGGCTGGCCCGCCGCTGCTCCTGTGTTGCCTGGCTGGGCAGGAAGCGGGCCGGGCTGTCGTAGCCGGCGATCAGGCCTTGGGCAACCAGCCGGTCGAGTTGCGCCCCGGTCTTTTCGGCCGCCTGCAGTGCGGCTTCGCGGGTGGCGCCATGGATAACCACCAGATAGCGCGAATCGGGCGCGCTGATGTCGGCGCGCAGGGCCATGTCGACCGCCTGATCGGCCGGACTGACCGGGCTGAGGGCCGACAATTCGGGGTTCCACAGTTGGTCGCGCTGGGTGACCAGCACGGCGGCCGCACCGATGGCCAGCGCCAGCACCGGCCAGCGCAGCACATGCAGGGCCTGGCTGGCGGCGGCCAGGCGCCGGCCGAGCGGCGCCAGGTCGCGCATGCCGATCTGCTCGCCGGTCAGCGGCGGCAGCACGAACCGGGTGACGGCGGCGGCGGCGATCACTCCGGACAGCGCATACAGGCCGAGTTGGGCGAGGCCGGGAAAACCGGAGAAGAGCAAGGCGCCGAATCCGCACACCGAGGTCAGCACGCCGAGGCGGACGGTCGGCCAGAAACGGGCGCGCCAGGCGGCCAGCCCATTGCGTCCGGACTGGACAAAATAATAGATGCCGTAATCGACCGACTCGCCGATCAGCGCCGCACCGAAACCGACGGTGATGCCATAGACCGTGCCGAACAGCAGGCTGACCGCGACGACGCCGGCCAGCGTGCCGGAAACCACGGGCAGCAGGCCGAGTCCGAGCAGGCGGAAGGAACGATAGGTGAACAGCAGCACGGCGACGATGGCGAAGGTGCTGATCAGCGACAGCCGCGCCACTTCGTCCTTGATCGTCGCCCGCGAATTGACGGCGAACAGCCCGGGGCCGGAAAGCTGCAGTTTGGCCTCGGCCAGGCCGACGGCCTGGGCGCTGGCGGCGAACTGCTGGCGGATGGTGTTGAGCGCTGCCTCCTGGCCGTCGGTATCGGAGCCAAGGGCGGCAGTCTGGACCAGCAACATGGCTCGCTCGCCATCGCGCGAAGCCCAGACGCCGTCGCGGCTGTTCGGCTGGGCGCCGGCATTGAGGCCGGCCAGCTGTTCGACCAGTTCGCCGGTCGGGTCGCGCGTCAGCAGCGGCTTGAGCAGCATGCCGGCCGGCGAGGCGAGAAGGTCGATGCTGTTGCCGACGGCGCGGCGCAGGCCCTCTTCCGTGAAACGCTCCGGGCTGACCGCCGGGCTGAGCAGGTAGCGGTGCCGGAACAGGAAGTCGCGATCGGCCGCTTCGCTGCCGGCCTCGCCGTTCTGCACCGAAACGAAAGCCGGCAGCTTGGCCAGTCGGCCGCGTAGTTCGCGTGACAGCGCGGCGCGTTGCGCCGACTCGCCACCGCCGATCGAGACCATCAGCAGCCGGGCGACGGCGCCCTCCTTCAGTTGGTCGACCAGCACCTGCTGCTCGGCGCTCGGATGGGCCGGCAGGAAGAAGGACATGTCGGCGGAAAAGCGGCTGTTCCAGACGATGGCTGCCCCGGCCAGCATGGCCAGCAGCCAGAGCAGGAAGGTGCGGCCGGCCCGGCTCATTTGACCTCGAGCGGTTCGATGCTCAGCACCGAGCGGTCGCCATCGGCCTGCAGGTATTCGATGCTGCGGATCTGGTTCTTGCTGCCGCTGACGACAATGCGCAGAACCAGCGCGGCGATTTTCTGCTCGCTGGGCAGCATGGTGAGTACCCACTTATCTGAAGTGCCCGCCAGATGCAGCAGGTAGTTCTTTTCCAGCGCGGCGCGGTTGCCGGTCAGCGTGCCGCGGATACTGTCGATGAAAGCCAGCGCTTCGGGCTGGTTGCTCAGGTTGATGGTCAGTTTCTGCTTTTCCCGCTCGATGCTCAGCAGCTCCTTGTCGAGCAGCAGCAGTTCGGGCTTGGGCGTCAGGGTGCGCTTTTCCAGCCGGTCGGGGGCGGTGTAGCTCATTTCGCCGGTGGACACGACCGGCTTGTCGAGCAGCGAGATGTACTTCTTCTCGACGAATTTGGCCTTGCCGCCCTTGTGCCGGGCGAGATCGGTCATCAGCTGGCCGACATCGAAGGCGGCAGAGGCCGGTAGGGCAAGGGCGGCCAGCAACAGGCCGGCAAACAGACGATTGATCATTTTTTCTGCCAGAAATCGAAGAAGTTGAACCAATTGTAGGGGGCCAGCCGGCAAAAATGACTCAGTCGCTCGGCATACGCTTGCTGGGCGGCGTGCATCGCCGCCTGGCGGGCTTCGCGCGGCGTGTCCGAGAAATCGGCCAGGGCCTCGAAATGGATCTGGTAGCGATTGCCGCCGAGGTAGAGGCCGGTCATGAAGAAGACCGGGCGGCGCAGCATTGCCGCGATGCGGAAAGGGCCGACCGGAAACGGCGCCATTTCCCCGAGGAAATCGCAATCCACCGTGCTGTCGTCACCCAGGCCGCGGTCGGCCAGCATGCCGACCAGATAGCCTTCGTCGAGCCGGTCGCGGGCCTGCAGCATCGAATCCATGCGGCCGAGCGGAATGATGTCCTCGCTGGCGGCCGGGTTGATCGCGGCCAGCGTGGCGTTGATCTTGCGGGCGTTTTCCTCGTACATCAGCATGGCGATCTTCAGCCCCGCCCTGCCCCGGCCGACGGCGCGCAGCACTTCGAAACTGCCGAGGTGGGCGCCGATCAGCAGGGCGCCGGGCTGCTTTTCCAGCGCGGCATGCAGCGCCTCGGCGCCGATCACTTCGATGTCGAACAGGTCGAAACGGTCGTTCAGCAGGTAGATACGGTCATGAACCGTACTGGCGAAGCTGAGGACATGGCGGAAACCGTCCGACCACTCGGCCCAGCGGCCGAGCGCCCGGTGCAGGTAGGCGCGGCTGAAATTTCGGGCCTTGGGCGCGCACAGCACGTAGTAGGCGGCGATGCCGTAGAGGACGAGCCGGCCGATGCGGCGGCCGAAGGTCAGCGAGATCCAGACCATCAGCCGGAGAATGGCCAGATTGCTTTTTTCCTTCTCCTGCCGCCATTCGGCCCCGCCGGGCTGGTCAGCGGTCATGGCGCGGGTGGCGTCAGGCTGCCGGCGGCGACATCGCGTGTTGCCGCCCGCACCGTGAAGGCAATGGCGCCGCTCGCCTTGCGCTCAAGCGTGAAGGTCAGCACCTCATTCGGGCCGACCGGGCTGAAAAATTTGGCGTTGCCGATCTGCCAATTGTCGACCGGCCGGCCGAGCAGTTGCTCGGCAAAGAGGATCGCGCGGTCGACCAGCACGACGCCCGGCACGATCGGCCGGCCGGGAAAATGGCCGGCAAAGGCCGGATGATCGGCCGGCACGCACCAGTCGAAGTCAGTGCCGGACATCGCTGACCTTGGCGGCGTAAAGCGCCTGCAACTGGTTGCGCGGCAGCTTGCCGGTGGTGTTGCGCGGCAGCGCATCGACAAAGACCAGCGGCCGGGGCAGAAAGATCGGTTCGACCCGCTCGCGTAGTGCGCATAGTACCTGCCGGCTGTTCAGTTCCGGCGCGACGACAAAGGCGCAAAGGCGGGTGATGCCGTCCGGCGTGGCCTCGTCGGGCAGGAAGAAGGCGCCATCGACGACACCGGGAATCGCCGCGATCTGGTGGTTGAGGTAAGCCAGCGAGGTCCGTTTACCGGCAATGTTGACGACATCGGCATGGCGGCCGTGAAGCAGGAAATGCTCGGGGTCGATCAACTCGATGATGTCCGACAGCGGCACCCTGCCCTCGACGTGGCCGCCGAAGGCGGTGGTCAGGTCGTTTTCCTGAGCCAGCCGGACGTCGGCCAGCAAGGTCCAGGCGGGGCCGGCGGTGGTTTGCCGGCTGGCGATCTGGCCGCTCTCCGTCGAGCCGTAGATCTCGAACAGCGGCGCCGCGAAGCGACGCTCGGCCGCCTCGGCCAGTTCCGGCGAAAGCGGCGCGGTGGCCGAGAGCAGCAGGTCGACGGCCGGAAGTTCCAGCCCGGCATTGAGCAGTGCCGCCAGATGAAACGGCGTGGTGACCAGCAGGCGCGGCGCCGGCACGGCTTCGAGGGCGGCGACGATGTCCTGCGGGTAGAACGGCTTGCCCGACCAGAACGGCGCGTTGCCATGCAGGGCGATCAGCGCGGTCGATTCGAAGCCGTAGCTGTGCTGGGCCGGCACGGTGCCGACCACGGAATGCCGTTGGTCGAGCAGGCCGAGGCGCTCGGCGCCGGCCCGGCCGTTTTTGACCAGCCGGCCCCAGTGCTTGTAATGCGGCATCGGCCGGCCGGTCGAGCCGGAGGTGAACAGGCAGGCGGCGATGCGCTCGGCCGGGATGGCGGGGATTTCCGTCACGCTGGCCGGGTCGGCGCCGGCCAGCGCGGGGAAATCGAGGCGCGGCAGGTCGAGACTGTCGAACTCGCTGTCGCACAGACAGAAAACGTCGAGGCAGTCGGTCTGTATCTGGCGCAGCGTTTCGGCCGATTGCGACGAAGGCTGCAGGCTGATCTTCTCGCTGATCAGGCCGGCTGCCAGGCCGACGGTGAAGTGGTAGCGGTCCTGGCAGACATTGAGCAGGTGCCGGCCAGCCGGAAGTTGCCTGGCCAGCGCGTAGACGTCGGCCAGGAAGTCGCGGACCCTGAGCGGCCCGCTCGGGCGCCAGGCAAAAATGTCGTCGAGGCTGGTGTGCCCGAGCAGCGGCACCGAGCTCATGGGTGGTTGGCCAGCGTGTCGGTGCGATGCTGCATCGCGGCGCGGTAGCCGCGAATGGTATCGGCGATGGTGGAGCGGTCGTCTGGCGGCAGGATGCGCTGGCGACAGAGGTGTTCGACGATGAACATCAAGGCGACCATCGGCACGGTCAGCAGATTGGCGAAAATCGACCAGGCAGCCATCTGGCCGAGCCAGAACAGGCCGCTTGAGACGAGCGCGGTGCTCAGGAAGAAGATCGTCCAGGCGATGGTGACTTGCCGGGTGTAGCGGGCCTGGGCGTCGGAAATGGTGCCGCAATGGGCCATCCGGGCGAACTGCGTGACGAGGGATTCGCCGCCGCCGAACAGGCTGCGTCCGAACAGCGTGGCGAGCGCCAGATTGGTCCCGAGATGCTGGATGTAGTAGAGCAGCGGGACGTTCTGGCGGAGCGCCGGCCAGGCCCAGGCGAGCAGTGCGAGGACGGCGAAGCAGCCGAGGGCGATCCACAGCGGGTTGCTGGCCCGCCACAGGAGCATGACGCCGATCGCGACGATCGGCGCGGTGGCCAGGGCGGCGGAGAAATCGCGATTGGCATCGCCGGCGCTGCCGAGGTGGGCGAGCACCGCCCAGGTGATGACGAGGATGATCAGGGCAAGACCGCGCAGGATGATGGCCGGGGTCAGTTTCATTTCGTCCGCTGGCTGGCGATGTGGCTGGCCAGCGTGCGCAGCGAGGTGAAGATGCGCACGTTATCCTGGTTGTCGGAACGCAGCTGGAAACCATAGCGCTTGGAAATGACCAAGGCGATTTCCAGCACGTCGATCGAGTCGAGGCCCAGGCCTTCGCCGAACAGCGGCGCATCGGCTTCGATTTCGCCGGCCGCCACCTCGAGATTGAGCGCCGTAACGATCAGCTCGGCAACTTCCGGCAGTAGCGCTTCGACGGTTTCCGGGGAGATTTCTTGGGGCATGGCAGGACTTCCGTGGGGTTAGGCTGGGGCGCGGAACGCGAGTACCGCGTTGCTGCCGCCAAAGGCAAAGGAGTTCGACAAGGCGGCCCGCAACGGCTGGTCGCGTCGGACGCTGCGCACGTGGTCGACCCCGATGCAGGCCGGGTCGAGCGTGGCGAGATGGGCGGTCGGTGGAATGGCCTGGTCGCGCAGGGCGAGTACCGTGACGATGGCCTCGATGGCGCCGGCGGCACCGAGCTGGTGGCCGTGCATCGATTTGGTGGCGCTGATCGGCAGGCGGCTGGCCCGTTCGCCGAATACTGCCCGGAGCGCCGCCACTTCGACCGGATCGCCTTCGGCGGTGGCCGTGCCATGGGCATTGACGTAATCGATGTCGGCCGGCGCCAGGCCGCCGTCGGCCAGCGCGGCGTTGAGCGCCCGGACCTGGCCGGCCGCTTCCGGACGGACCAGGTGGCTGTGGTCGCAACTCGTGCCGTAGCCGACCAGTTCGCCGTGGATGCGGGCGCCGCGGGCGACGGCATGGGCCCAGTCTTCAAGGACCAGGGCCGCCCCGCCCTCGGCCAGGACCAGGCCGGTGCGGTCGGCGCTGAACGGCCGACAGGCTTGCGGGGAGGTCTGTTCGTCACCGCTGGCCATGACGCGCAACGCTTCCCAGGCCCGGGCGACGCCGTAGGCCTGCGGTGCATCGGAACCACCGGTCAGCATCACCGGCGCCTCACCGCTGCGCACGCGGCGGAAGGCTTCGCCGATGGCGATGGCCGACGAGGCACAGGCCACGGTGTGGCTCATGCTGACGCCGCCGAGGCCTAGCTGGATCGAAATGTGGGCGTTGGCCGCGTTGTTCATGCCGAGAATGACGGAAAGCGGCGAGACCCGCTCGCGGCCGTTCTGCCACAACTCGCGGTAGCCTTTTTCGTAGGCCAGTGTGCCGCCCAGCGCCGTGCCCCAGGCGACTCCCCAGTTGTCGCGGTTTTCCGGAAACTGGCCGCGCGTCAGGCCGGCATCTTCCCAGGCGCTGAAGGCGGCGGCGGTGCCGAGCTGGGCGAAGCGGTCCATCGTCCCGGCCAGCGCCCGACCGAGCGTCGTCTCGGCACTGAAGCCGGGACAGCTGACGAAGGGAATGCGCAACGGCCGGGGAACGTCGTCGGTGTGGAGAAAACGGACCGCCGACTCACCGGCCAGCAGGCGCGCGAAAAAATCCGGCAGATCGCCGCCGTAGGGGCTGACGAGCCCCAGCCCGGTAATGGCCACCCGACGCTGGTTCATGCTTCAGCTTTGTTCGCTGCGCAGCCGGTCCATCAGCGCAGCCATTTCGCCGACCGTCTCGGGGCTTTTCAGATCTTTGGAGAGGGTGATGCCGAAACGGTCTTCAAATTCGAACATCAATTCGAGCATCATCAGCGAATCGACGCCGAGTGTAGCGAGCGGGGCTTCGGGAGTGACCTTGTCGGGCGTCGTGCCGAGCCGGTCCTGGAGAAAATCGCGTATCAGGCTAAGGGATTCCATGGTCGGCGCATTTTAGCGCAAGGCCTTCTTTTTACAAAAGTTAGCGGCGCTTTTCGCGATTCGCCAAAGATCGCCGCAGGCGGCCGGCCGGGTTGGCCAGCGAACGGCTACAGACGCTCCAGCGACTGCAGGAACGCCGCGGCGTTCTGGAAGCCGACTACCCGGACGGCCTTGACTTCCTTGCCCTGTTTGTCGAAAAACAGGATACCCGGCGGGCCGTAGAGATTGAAACGGGCGAGCAGCGCCTTGTGCTCGGCGGTGTTGCCGGTGACGTCGGCCTTGAGCAGCTTGAAGCCGGCCAGCTTGGCCTGCACCGCCGCCTCGGAGAAGGTAAACCGCTCCATTTCCTTGCACGACACGCACCAGTCAGCATAGAAATCGAGCATTACCGGTTGCCCGGCGGCCATCACTTTGCTTTCCAGTTCGGCCAGCGAGGCGACTGGTTCGAACGACAGTTTCTTGATCTCCGTCGCCTGGGCCTGGCCGCGCAGCCCGGCCAGCGGCTGCAGCGGGTCGCGGCTGCCGGCCAGGGCGCCGAGCAGCAAGGCGGCGCCGGTCAGCAGCATGACGATGCCGATGCCTTTCCAGAAGCGATGCCAGCCCTTGGCGTGCGGCGGCAGCGGGTCGAGCGCATGCAGGTAGATGGCCGGGATGATCAGCAGCGCCGCCCAGGCCAGCATTTCGACAACGGCTGGGATGACCGGCGCGATCAGCCAGATGGCGGTGGCCAGCAGCAACACGCCGAAGGCTTTCTTGACGGCTTCCATCCACGGCCCGGTTTTCGGCAGCAACGAACCGCCGGCGACGCCGACCGCGATCAGCGGCGCGCCCATGCCCAGGGCCATGACGAACAGCGCGGTGCCGCCGAGTACGGCATCGCCGGTCTGGCCGATGTAGAGCAAGGCGCCGGCGAGCGGTGCGGCGACGCAGGGACCGACGATCAAAGCCGACAGGGCGCCCATCAGGAAGACGCCGATACCGCGCCCGCCCTGCAGGTGGCCCGCTTCGTCCGACAATTTGCTTTGCAGCGAACTGGGCAGTTGCAGCTCGTAGAAGCCGAACATCGAGAACGACAAGACCACGAAAACCAGCGCAAAGCTGCTCAGTACCCAGGCATTCTGCAGCGCGGCGGAAAGCAGCGTGCCGGTCAGGCCGGCAGCGACGCCGGCTGCGGCGTAGGTCACCGCCATCCCGAGGACGTAGGTGAGCGACAGGGCCAAGCCCCGGCCGTGCGATATCTTGTGGCCTTGTCCGGCGATGATGCCCGAGAGGATGGGAATCATCGGGAAGACGCAGGGGGTCAGCGACAAGCCAAGGCCGGCCAGGAAAAAGAAGGCGAGAATGGCCCAGAAGCCGGCATTCTTCAGCGTATTGGCGATCGTGCCGCTTTCGTTGCCGTCGGTTGCCGCGGCGCCGCCAGCTGCCGCCGGTGTGCTGGCCGGATCGGGCAATTCGAGGCTGACCGGCTGGGTTTGCGGCGGATAGCAGACGCCGGCATCGGCACAGCCTTGCGAGGTGACGTTCAGCTTGAGCGGCAAGGCGCCCGAGGCATTGCGTGCGACCGGTACGCGAATGGCTACCGTCTTGTAATAGACCTCGACCTTGCCGAAATTCTCGTCGTCCTTTTCCTTGCCCTTGGGAATCTGCAGTTCGCCCAGTGTCGCGGCTTCGCCTTCGACGGCGACCCGGAAGGCATGCCGGTACAGGTAATAGCCTTTGGCGATCGCGTAGGTGACTTCGACGGTTTGCCCATCGAGGGCGCGCGCCGACGGTTTGAAGGCGACAGCCGGATCGAGAAATTCGTCGGCATGGGCCAGCGAGAACAGCAAGGAAAAGAGGAGGAATAGGCTGCGCATGGTCATTGGACGGTTTCTGCCGCCACCCAGTTCAAGTACTCAGGCAAGCCGTGGCTGACCGGTAGCGCGATGATTTCCGGAATGGCGTGCGGGTGCAGTTCGCGGATGGCTGTTTCCAGCGCGGCATAGCGCTCGGCGCTGGTCTTGATGAACAGCGGAATTTCGGTGGCCGATTCGACGACGCCCTGCCAGCGGTAAAGCGACTGGACGCGTGGCAGGATATTGACGCAGGCGGCCAGTTTGGCCTCGACCAGGGCCAGCGCGATGGCGTTGGCGGTTTCTTCGTCGGGACAATTGGTAATGACGAGCAGGGTTTCCATCAGCGAACTCTATTTGAGGAGCCGGCGGCGGGTCAGCCGTAGCGCAATGGCGAAGGCTACGACGGTGGTGCCGAGCAAGGCCATGATATGGATCAGGGCGTCGGTTGGCACCTGGCCGGCGAGCAGTGGGCGGACCAGGGCAACGCCCTGGGCGAGCGGCAGCCAGGCGCCGATCATGGCCAGCCAGCCGGGCAGTTGATCGGTCGGGAAAAAGACGCCGGAAATCAGCGTCATCGGCGTGATGAACAGCGTGAAGTAATACATGAAGAAATCGTAGGACGGGGCCAGCGCATTCCAGATCAGGCCGAGCGCGGCAAAGGCCAGGCCGGTCAGGACGATGGCCGGCAGCGCCCAGAGCAGCATCGGGCCGTGGGTCAGGCCGAGGGCGGTGATGACGACGAGAATGGCGGCGCCGGAAAACAGCGACTTGGTCGCCGCCCAGAACAGTTCGCCAGCGACCACATCGGTCAGACCGAGCGGTGTGTTGAGGATGGCGTCCCAGGTTTTCTGGACGTGCATTCGGGAAAAGGACGAATACAGGGCCTCGAAGGTCGCGGCATTCATCGTCGAGGCACAAACGGTGCCGCCGGCCAGGAAGGCGACATAGGACTGGCCGTCGATGTTCGGCAGCATGGCGCCCAGACCGTAGCCGAGGCCGAGCATGTAGATCAGCGGATCGGCCAGATTGCCGAGGATGGAGGGGATGGCCAGCTTTTTCCAGACCAGGAAATTGCGCCGCCAGATGGGGAGCCAGTTGAACAGTTGCATCAGTCCCGGAGCTCCCGGCCGGTTAGTTTGATAAATACGTCTTCGAGATTGGAGGCGCGATGGACGTAACGCAAACCGCTGGCCAGGGCCAGTCGGGCGAGCAGCTCGTGCGGCGCACGGCAGTAGAAGAAGGCCGTTTCGCCGCTGCTCTCGACCCGCTCGGCCAGTTGGCGGTGTGCTTCGACAAAGCCCGGCAGGTCGCCGCCGGCCTCGTCGTAGACCTCGATGACCTGCGGTTCGATCTGCTCGGCAATCAGCTGGCGCGGGCTGCCTTCGGCGATCTTGCGACCGTGGTCGATGACGATCAGCGAGTCGCACAGGCGCTCCGCCTCGTCCATGAAATGGGTGGTCAGGATCAGCGTCTTGCCGGCCGACTTCAGTTGTTTCAGGCGATCCCAGATCAGGTGACGGGCCTGTGGATCGAGGCCGGTCGTCGGTTCGTCGAGGAAAATGATGTCGGGGTTGTTGACCAGGGCGCGGGCCAGGGTCAGCCGGCGCTTCATGCCGCCGGACAGCGTCGAGATGCGGGCGTCGGCCTTGCTGCCGAGGCTGGCGAAGTCGAGCAGTTGCGGGATGCGGGCCTTGATCTCGGGTTCGGGAATGCCAAAGTAGCGGCCGAAGACGAGCAGGTTTTCGCTCGCCGAGAAGTCCGGATCGAGGTTGTCGAACTGCGGCACGACGCCAACCCGTGCCCTCGCCCGCTGGGCATCCTGGGGAATGGCGCAGTTGTTGAGGGTGATTTCGCCGCTGTCCGGAGCGGTCAAGCCGAGGCAGAGGCGCAAGGTTGTCGTCTTGCCGGCGCCGTTCGGGCCGAGCAGGCCGAAGCAGGTACCCGGTTCGACGGCGAAGGACAGCCCGTCGACCACCGCGGTGCCGGCATAGGTCTTGCGAAGGTTGACGACGCCTAGTGTCGCCATGCGCGGGTGATGATGTCGCGGATCAGGTGCAGGCGACGATGGAAAAAGTGGTCGGCGCCGGGCACGATGACGACGGGCAGGTCGAGCGGTTGCGCCCAGTCAAAGACATTGGCCGGCGGTACGGTTTCGTCGGCCGAGCCGTGAATGACAATGGTGTCGTGCGGCACGGCTTCGGTGTCGTACTGACGGGTGCCTTCGACGAAGCCGGCGGCGGTGCCGACCAGCACCAGGCGCTGGGCCGGGTGCCCGGCTTCGGCCAGCCGTTTGGCCACGCGCGTCTGGCAGTAGGCGCCGAAGGAAAAGCCGGCCAGCGCCACCGGCAGGTCGCCGCAGCGGCACTTGGCATCCTGCAGAACGGCCAGCAGGTCGTCGGTTTCACCGCGGCCTTCGTCATGGACGCCTTCAGTGCCGCCGACGCCGCGGAAATTCGGCCGAAAAGCGGCATAGCCGAGACTGACGAACGTGCGGGCCAGCGTGTAGGCCACCTTGTTGGTATTGGCGCCGCCACCGATCGGATGCGGATGGGCGATCAGCGCGATGCCGCGCGGCGCATCCGGCCGTTCCATGATGACGTCGATCTTGCCGGCTGGGCCGTCGATCAGGATTTTTTCTTCCAGCGCTCTCATATTTTCAGGCGTTCGACGATGCGATCGTTAAGCAGGTGTTCGTTGATGATTTCCTCGACATCTTCCTTGTCGAAGTAGGAATACCAGACTTCTTCGGGGTACACGACCATCACCGGCCCCTGATCGCAACGGCCGAGGCAGCCGGCCTTGTTGATACGAATCTGGCCGGCACCATTCTTTTTCAGGGCGCCAATGCGGTCCTTGGCGAAGGCGAACATTTCGGTTCCGCCGACGGCATTGCAGCATTGCTCGTTGGCTTCGCGCTGGTTGCAGCAGAAAAAGACGTGGTGTTTGAAATAGCTCATCCGGTTTCTCCATGGGGGAAGAACATTATAGGCGGTCCCGTTTCACGTGGAACGCTACGGTTTACGGCTGGTTAGCAGCAAGAATGGCAAGGTCAGGAAAGGCCATAGCGTGGCGACCAGCCGGGTCAGACCGTTGAAATTGAGAAAGTGTCCCTGCCGCCAGGTGGCCAGCGCCGCCGTCGAATACGGGTTGGGCGGCGCCAGGTTGACCAGCACGGCGCCGGCCATCAGCGCCAGCGCCGCCAGCATCAGGCGCGGAGTAGCCGGCAGGGCCAGGGCGACGGCCAAACCGAGTCCGCCGATCAGCAAGCCGTTCTGGGCGCCCGGCGTCAGCCAGGCCAGCGCCTCGCCCGGACTGATCAGAACGGCGGCGGCCAGCGTGCGTACGATCAGCCCGAGGAGCAGGAAGAGCGGCACGATCAGGTAGGCAACCGTCCACCGGATGCAGAGCAGGCGCAGGATCAGGCCGACGGCAAGGGCGTTGAGGGCGGTGATGCTGGTTTCGATGACGACGAAACTGTCGGCTGCAAACGGCATCGCGCCAGTAAAGCCGAGCCACTGGCGCAGATCGCCGGCGCCGAAGAGCAAGGTTTCCGGCGACAGCGGGACGAGCAGCCAGAGGCCGAGCAGGGTCAGGCCGAGTTCGGCGTGCCGCACCGGTGCGATCAGTTGCTGTTCAAGCGCGGCGATGCGGGCAAAAATCCGCGGCCCGACCCATTGCGCCCAGATCGCGCCGAGTAGGCCGCCCAGAGTGTTGCAAGCCAGATCGACATTGGACGGCACGCGCGAGGGGAGCCAGGTTTGTACCGTTTCCAGCCCGAAGCTGACGCCGCCGGCCAGCAGCACGGCGAGGATCGGTGCCGTAAAGCGACCCGGCAGACCGCGCAGCGCCAGGGTCAGGAAGAAACCGAGCGGCAGGTATACGGCGACGTTGGCCGCCAGATCGAAGCCGGTCCAGTAGCGCGGCCAGCCGCCGTCGAGGAAGGCGATCGGCGAAACCCCGGTATCGCGCCAGCCGCTGAACGGGTGCAGGCTGCCGTAAACGACCAGCCCGCACCAGGCAAGGGCCAGGTAACGGGCAAGAAGAATGGGGCCGCGCGTGTTCATGAGCCCGATTGTATGTCAGTGCAAATGCGCGTGATCGGCCGCGTGGTGGGTTTCCGCCGCTGCCCGGTGATGCAGGGCCTGATGGACATCGGCATGCGGTGTTGGGCGGCCGACCCATTGCGGCAGCAGCGAGCCGCCGATCATGCCGATGATGCTGACGCCCAGTCCGATCAATTGGGGCGGCACCAGACTGGCGTCGCCGACCAGCAACTCGATTACCAGCCACGCGCTGACGCCGCCGATGATCGCTGCCAAGGCGCCCTGGGTGGTGCCGCGCGACCAGTAGGCGCCGAAGAAGAGCGGCACGAAAGCGCCGGCCAGCGTGATCTTGTAGGCGCTTTCCACCATCTTGAAGATCGAGGCCTGGCTGGACAGCGCAAAGCCAAGCACCAGGCAGGCGAAACAGACCATGGTGATGCGCATCATGCGGAGCAGCCCACGGTCGTTGATCGCCGGGTAGATGTTGCGCAGGATGTTTTCCGAAAAAGATACCGACGGGGCGAGCAGTGTCGCCGACGAACAGGCCATGATCGCCGCCAGCACGGCGCCAAAGAAGATGGCCTGGGCAAAGATCGGCGTGTGCTGCAGGACCAGCGTCGGCAGGACGAGCTGGGAATCGTTCTGGATCAGGCCGGTGAATTGGAGCGGGTTGATCAGGGTCGCCGAATAGGCGATGAACATCGGCACGAAGGTGAAGCAGAAATACAGGACGCCGCCGAGCATCGATGCGTAGATGGCAACGCGCGCGCTCTTCGCCGAGGTGACGCGCTGGAAGACGTCCTGCTGCGGAATCGAGCCGAGCATCATGGTCAGCCAGGCGCCCACGAAGGCCAGCCATTCGACCCAGTTGCCGCGCGGGAAAAAGTCGAGCTTGCCGGCCGCCGAGGCGTGGCTGATGACGGCCTGGACGCCGCCGGTCATGCCCGAGACGAGATAGCCGATGAACAGCATGCCGCCCATGACGACGCCCATCTGGACGAAATCGAGAATGGCCACCGAGAACATGCCGCCAAAGGTGGTGTAGGTGAGCACGATGGCGGTGCCCAGCACCATGCCGAGTTGCTGGCTGATTGCCCCGTCGGTGACGACGTTGAAGACCAGGCCGAGCGCCTTGATCTGGGCCGAGACCCAGCCTAGGTAGGAGATCACGATGCACAGCGTGGCAAGGATTTCGACCGTGCGGTTGTAACGCATGCGGAAAAAGTCGCCGAGCGTCAGGACATTGAGCTTGTAGATCTTGGTGCCGTAAAAGATGCCGGCGATGACCAGGCACAGGCTGGCGCCGAAAGGATCGGCGACGACGCCGCGCAGGCCGTCCTTGACGAAGGTGGCGGATACCCCGAACACCGCCTCGGCGCCGAACCAGGTGGCAAAAACCGTCGCGGTGACGACCGGCAACGGCAGGCTGCGGCCGGCGACGGCGAAATCCTTGGCGTTATGGACGCGGGTGGCGGCGTAAAGGCCGATGCCGATCGAGGCGAGCAGATAGAGAACGACGAACCAGATCAGCATGATTCTGCAGGCAGCCGGGGCAAGGGATTGAAAACGCAGGAATTATAAGGTTTTCAGACCCTAGAACGGCGGGCGGCGGTGAAAACGCATCGGCACCGCGGTCAACGGGTGGATAAAGGCCAGATCCATGGCGTGCAGCAGCAGACGCTCCGCCGCCGCAGTGGCCGAGCCGCCATACAGGTCGTCGCCGAGAATCGGGTGGCCGAGCGCCGCCATATGGACGCGTAGCTGGTGCGTCCGGCCGGTGACCGGCTCCAGTTCGACGCGCGTGGTTCCGGCTTGCGGATCCTGGCTCTGCCGGCGAAATTTGGTCTGTGAACTCTTGCCCTGGTCGAAATCGACTATTTGTCGGGGGCGATTTGGCCAGTCGCAGATCAGCGGCAGGTCGATCTCGCCGGTTTCTTCGGCGAGCAGGCCGGCAACCACGGCAATGTAGCGCTTGTCGACCTGGCGTTCGCGAAACAGCCGGGAAAGCTGGCTCTGCATCAATTCGCCACGCGCCAGCAAGAGCAGGCCGGAAGTCGACATGTCCAGCCGGTGAACGATCAGCGCGTCGGGATATTCCCTTTGCACCCGGAGCGCCAGGCAATCCTGCTTGTCGGCGCCGCGCCCGGGAACGGAAAGCAGGCCGGCCGGCTTGTCGACGACGATCAGGCTGGCGTCGGCGAAAACGATCTGCAAGCCGGTGTCGGGCGGCGGGCTATAGATGCTCAGCGTAGCCATGATTCAAGCCGGACGCTGCACTGGGCGTCGCGAAAAGCCTGCGGTTCGCGGAGCCAGGCCTTGCCGGGCGAGGTCTGCGCGCAGACCCGCGCCTCGCTGACGCTACTGGCCCACCAGTACCACGGGGCCGGTCGGGCCTGGGCCATGGTCGAGAGCGCGGCAATGAAAATGAATAGCAGCAGCTTGGTACGCATGTCGGGGAGAGAGAAGAATCTTCTTGCCAAGTGATTGCAGTATCGATACTGTATTTATAACCAGTATTCTGGTGGCCCGTTTTCAGGGTGAGCGAAATATACCCCGTGTCACCGCAATTTCCCGGAAAATCGATGTTGCCATTGGCATATTAGATTTCGGGTGCTGTTTCTGACTGTCACGCAATTTCTATTCCATCTTTGGCCCCTGTGCCATAATCCGCTCAAATTTTCGAGGTACCACCATGGACGACAACAAGGCAAAGGCGCTCAGCGCAGCGCTGCAACAGATTGAAAAGCAGTTCGGCAAAGGCTCCATCATGAAGATGGGCGATGCCGAGATCGATGAAGGCATCCAGGTGGTATCCACCGGTTCGCTCGGCTTGGATATCGCGTTGGGCGTCGGCGGTCTGCCGCGCGGCCGGGTGGTCGAAATCTACGGTCCGGAATCCTCGGGCAAGACCACGCTCTGTCTGCAGGTCATTGCCGAAATGCAGAAACTGGGCGGCGTCGCTGCCTTCATCGACGCCGAACACGCGCTCGATCCGCAATACGCCCAGAAGCTCGGCGTCAATGTCGGTGACCTGTTGATCTCGCAGCCGGATACCGGCGAGCAGGCTCTCGAAATCTCCGACATGCTGGTGCGTTCCGGTTCGGTCGACATCATCGTCATCGACTCGGTCGCCGCCCTCACCCCGCGCGCTGAAATCGAAGGCGAAATGGGCGACCAGATGGTCGGCCTGCACGCCCGCCTGATGAGCCAGGCGCTGCGCAAGCTGACCGCCAACATCAAGAAGACCAATACGCTGGTCATCTTCATCAACCAGATCCGGATGAAGATCGGCGTCATGTTCGGCTCGCCGGAAACGACGACCGGCGGCAATGCGCTGAAGTTTTATGCTTCCGTCCGCCTCGACATCCGCCGTATCGGCTCGATCAAGAAGGGTGACGAGGTGATCGGCAGCGAAACCAAGGTCAAGGTCGTCAAGAACAAGGTGTCGCCACCCTTCCGCGAAGCCATTTTTGACATCCTGTACGGCGAAGGCATTTCCCGCCATGGCGAAATCGTCGAACTCGGGGTAGCCCACAAACTGGTCGAGAAATCCGGCGCCTGGTATTCCTACAAGGGCGAAAAAATCGGCCAGGGCAAGGACAATTCCCGCGAATTCCTCAAGGCACATCCGGAAATCGCCCAGGAAATCGAGGCCGGTATCCGCGAAGCTGCCAGCACCAACGTCATCAAGCCGGTCAAAGCGGCCAAGACTGATGCCTGATCTGCGCGTGCGCGCCCTGCAACTGCTGACCCGGCGCGATCATAGCCGGGCAGAGTTGAAGGCCAAGCTCGCCAGCGAAGCTGGATCGGCGGAAGAGCTCGACGGCGTACTCGATACGCTGCAAGAGCAGCAGCTCCTTTGCGATCAGCGCTACGCCAGCCAGCGCGTCGTAGCGCGCGCCAGGCGCTATGGCGACGCCCGCTTGAAACAGGAATTGCGCCAACGCGGGGTCAACGATGACGACATCGCGGCCGCCCTGCCCGAAGCCGGGGACGAGACCGAACGTTGTCGCGTGGTCTGGTCGAGAAAATTCGGCCAGTTGCCGCAATCGGCGGCAGAACGCGGCAAACAGATGCGGTTTTTGCAATATCGCGGCTTTTCCGGCGATGCCATTCGCCGGGTCATGCGCGGAGCAGATGAATGACCAACCCAGCAGCCAGGCTCTCGGCCCACAATCTCAAGAAACGCTACAAGGCACGGACTGTCGTCGAGGATGTTTCCTTCGAGGTCAAATCCGGTGAAGTCGTCGGCCTGCTCGGCCCGAACGGTGCCGGCAAGACGACCTGCTTCTACATGATTGTCGGACTGGTCCCGGCCGATGGCGGCGAGGTCTATATCGACGACACCAAGCTGACGCATCTGGCCATGCACAGCCGGGCTCGCCAGGGACTTTCCTATTTGCCGCAGGAGGCTTCGGTTTTCCGCAAGCTCAATGTCGAGGAAAACATCCGGGCGATCCTCGAGCTGCTCGATCTGCCGGAAAGCGAACTGAACGATCGTCTCGAAGGCCTGCTCAGCGAATTGCACATCGGTCATGTCCGCCATGTGAATGCCTCGGCGCTGTCCGGCGGCGAGCGTCGACGGGTGGAAATCGCCCGGGCGCTGGCCACCAACCCCCGCTTCATCCTGCTCGACGAGCCGTTTGCCGGGGTCGACCCGATCGCCGTGCTGGAAATCCAGAAAATCATCCGCTTCCTCAAGGAGCGCGGTATCGGCGTGCTGATTACCGATCACAACGTTCGCGAGACGCTTGGCATTTGCGACCACGCCTACATTATTAACGCCGGACGTGTCCTGGCTGCTGGACGGCCAGAGGAAATCGTTGATAATGAAAGCGTCCGCAAAGTGTACCTCGGCGAGCACTTCCGGCTCTGACCGACCCGCAGCACGCGACCCCAACCGATGAAGCCGGCACTCCAACTCAAACTCTCGCAGCACCTGGCCCTGACGCCGCAGTTGCAGCAGTCGATCAAGCTGCTGCAGTTGTCGACTATCGAAATGCAGCAGGAACTCGAGCGCTATTTGCTTGAGAATCCGATGCTTGAGCGTGACGATGATCAAGGCAGCGAGTCTTTCGTCGGTGCCCAGCAATTCGACGCCCCGCAAACCAGCGAGGGCGAGCGCGAGCAGCGCGTCGAACGCGAGGAGCGGGATGCCCGCGAGGAGCGTGAAAAGGACGTTCCGGCGGCGCCTTCCGATGTCGACGATGATCGTTGGGCTTCCGATGCCGGCACGTTTACCGGGGCCGGCCGCGATGACGATGATGACAGTGATGCCCAGGATATTCATGGCGGGACCATCAGCCTGCGCGATCATTTGGGGTGGCAACTGGGCATGACCCAGCTCTCCGAGCGCGACCGCGGCCTGGTCCGTTTCCTGATCGAGGCGCTCGACGACGATGGTTACCTCTCCTCGCCGCTGCAGGAACTGCTGGAGACGCTGCCGGCGGAATACGAAATCGAGCTCGACGACCTCGAAATCGCCCTGAACTATATCCAGAGCTTCGACCCGACCGGTATCGGCGCCCGTAGCCCGCAGGAATGTCTGGCCTTGCAGTTGAAGGTCCTGCCGCCCAGCGCCGAACGGACCCTGGCGCTGACCATCGTCGAAAAGCATCTCGAATTGTTGGCAGCCCGCGATTTTGCCAAGATTCGCCGGTCTACCGGCTGCGACGACGAGGCCCTGAAAGCAGCGCACTCCCTGATCACCAGCCTGAATCCGAGGCCGGGAGCGGATTTTGCCCAGGTCGAGGCGCGCTATATCACGCCGGATGTGATCGTCAAAAAGCTCAAGGGCAAATGGACGGCTTATATCAATCCGGACGCCTATCCGCGTTTGCGCATCAACCGTCTGTATGCCGAAATTCTTGCCCGGCAGCGCCGTGGTAACGGCAATCTGACCGGACAATTGCAGGAGGCGCGCTGGCTGATCAAGAACGTCCAGCAGCGTTTCGAGACGATTCATCGCGTTACCCAGGCGATTGTTGATCGCCAGCGACAGTTCTTCGAGCATGGCGAAGTCGCCATGCGTCCGCTGGTGTTGCGCGAAATTGCCGATATACTCGGGTTGCACGAGTCGACGGTATCCCGCGTTACCAGCCAGAAATACATGGCAACGCCACGTGGCATTTTTGAATTGAAATACTTCTTCGGTAGCCATGTTGCTACCGATACTGGCGGAGCCTGTTCCGCCACCGCCATTCGCGCGCTGATCAAGCAGTTGGTCGGAGCCGAGGATGGCAAGAAGCCCTTGTCGGATAGTCAATTATCCGAAATACTAGGCCAGCAGGGAATCGTTGTAGCAAGACGTACGGTTGCAAAATACCGTGAGTCGCTCAGCATCCCGCCGGTCAATTTACGCAAGACCCTGTAGAGAGAGGAGAAAAAATGAATCTGCAGATCGCTGGTCAACACATCGAGGTTACCCCTGCGTTGCGCGAGTACGTGGAAAATAAGCTGGATCCCGTGGTTCGCCATTTTGACAAGGTTACTGGTGTGAGCGTTGTCCTGTCTGTCGAGAAACTCAAGCAGAAGGCAGAAGTCACGGTCCACGTGCCGGGTAAGGATATGCATGTCGAGGAGTCCGGTGACGATCTCTACGCTGCCATTGATGCCATGTTCGACAAGTTGGATCGTCAGATCCTGAAGTACAAGCAGAAGGTGCAGGATCACCATCGCGGTGACAAACCTGCGCTTCACGCCGCTGAATAAGCGCCGATCGGCCGCAGCCCCGTTGCTGCGGCCTTTGTTTCTTCCACTCCCCCTATGAACCCCTTAAGCAATATTCTGTCTGCCTCGCAGGTGCTACTCGACCTCGAAGCCAGCAGCAAGAAACGGGTATTCGAACAAGCTGGCCTGCTCTTTGAGGCGCACCTCGGGCTCGCCCGATCGGTCATTTTCGACAGCCTGTTCGCCCGTGAAAAATTGGGCTCGACCGGTCTTGGCCAAGGCATTGCCATTCCTCATGGCCGGATCAAGGGTCTGAAACAGGCGGCCGGTGCATTCCTGCGGCTGGCCACCCCGGTACCCTTCGATTCACCCGATGGTCGTCCGGTTAATCTGCTCTTTGTGTTGCTGGTGCCGGAACAGGCTACCGAGCAGCATCTTCAGGTTCTTTCGGAACTTGCCCAGCGCTTTTCTGACCGCGCTTTCCGCGAAGCCTTGCTGGTGGCGCCCGACCCGGCGACCGTCGTTGCCCTTTTTCAAGGCTGACCAGCGGCCGTGCACCACATCAGTCTGGTTCAGCTTTACGAGGATAATCGCGAAAAGCTGCTATTGAGCTGGATGATTGGCCACCAGGCCGATACCCGGATCGAAATCAAGCTTTCCAACAACTACGGGGCCGATGTTGTTGGTCATATCAACATCATTCACCCCGAACGCCTGCAAGTCATGGGCCAGGCGGAATACGAATGGGCTATCCGGATCGGTGAGCGCCGGTTCGGCCAGATGTTCAACGATCTGCTCGGCGCCGGCCCCCCGGCGGTTATTGTCGCCGATGGCCTGGTGCCGCCCGACCTGCTGGTCGAGACCTGCAGGCAGACCAATACGCCGCTGATTCTCTCGCCGAAGCCCTGCTCGGCCGTTATCGACCTGCTCCGCATTTACCTTTCGGCCCGTCTGGCGGATACCCTTAACTTGCACGGGGTCTTCATGGACGTGCTGGGTATGGGGGTTCTGATCACCGGTGACTCCGGCGTCGGCAAGTCGGAGCTGGCCCTTGAACTGATTTCCCGTGGCCACGGTTTGGTTGCTGACGACGTTGTGGAAATGGCCCGCATTGCCCCAACCACCATCGAAGGCCGCTGTCCGGGCATGCTGCGCGATTTCCTCGAAGTACGCGGCCTCGGTTTGCTCAATATCCGGACGATATTCGGCGAAACGGCTTCGCGCCGCAAAATGAAACTGAAGCTGATCGTCCATCTGCAGAAAACGCTGGCGGCCGGCGATGCGCCACGTTTGCCCCTCGATGCCCAGACGCAGGAGGTTCTCGGCGTGCCGGTGCGCAAAGTGGTGATTCCGGTAGCGGCCGGGCGTAACCTGGCGGTATTGCTGGAGGCGGCGGTGCGCAACACCATACTGCAATTCCGCGGCATCGACAGCATGCAGGATTTCATCGATCGACAGCAGCGGATGATGCTCGACGACGAAGGTTGAGTCATCGGTCGTTGTCTGGCCGGTGCAGGAGCGCCGGATGGTTGCTCGGGGCCGAGTGGACCGGTATTCCAGCGTTTTATCGTCGCAACTGTCCTGCGACGGCCGTTTTCTTACAGATGTTCGAAGTCGGCGCCGTCGGCGCTCGGATCGTTGCCGGACGTGCCGAAACAGATCCTGCCGCTGCCTTCCAGCAACAGTTCGTGACGCCGCACCATGCGTTCCTGCTGGCTGGCGAGGCTGACGAAACAACCGTTTGTGCTGGTATCGACCAGATAGAAGCCATCGCCCCGTTTTTCAATGCGGGCGTGCTGGCGCGAAGCCTTGCGGTCTTCGATGATCAGTTTGTTACCGAGATCGCGGCCGAGACTGAGGACCGGTGTCTTGCTGTCGAGCAAAAAGGCCTTGCCGTGATAACGGACGCACAGGCGGTCGGCGACCGGGGGAATTGACGACGGACCAAAGGATGACGGAACGTCGTTACTGGTCGCTTCATGCGCGATCCAGTGAATCTGGAACAACTCCAGCACCGCCCCGCTTTCCGGCAGGCTGCCCAGTTCGGGCATGGGCCGGACGCTAATCACTCCATGCTGGGGTAGCGCGGCGACCAGCGCGGAGCTGCCGAGAATCTGGTCGCGCCGGGCGATGCCGGCGATGCGGGCGGCATTGTTGACCACTTCGCCGGTGGGTTTGCCGCCATCATCATTGACCAGGCCGGCATGCAAGCCGATGCGGATGGTCAGTTTGAGACCGGAGACCGGCGGCAAATCGGCGATCCGCTGTTGCATGTCGATCGCTGCCTGGCAGCCGTCTTCGGCCGAATCGAAGGTGGCCAGCAGTTCGTCACCGACGGTCTGGATGGTGCGCCCGCGATAGCCGTCGATCGAACGCTTCATGCGCTTCAGGCAACGTTCGACGGCATGCATCGCCTCGGTGTCGCCAAGCCGTTCAAATAGCCCGGCGCTTCCGGAAACATCGGCAAACATCACGATCAATTTCTGTTGCGGGGAGCTCATCGATGGCGGCGGATTCGTCAAGTGTTGTGCTCGCGATTATATGATGAATTGAGCATTTTTCGCATTATGCCGACAGGCTTAACGGAATCATTCCGGTCATCGCGATTTCCGGTTCGTCAAAGGCAATATCACCCTCCTCCACCGGTGTGTCGAGGGTCAGCCCGCGAAAATCGAAGAGTGCGTTGTCGGCAAGGTGCGATGGAACGATGTTTTGCATGGCGGTAAAAACGGCTTCGGTACGGCCGGGAAAGCGTTTGTCCCAGCCCTGCATCATTTCCTTGATTTTCTGCCGTTGCAGATTCTCTTGCGAGCCGCAGAGGTTGCAGGGAATGATCGGGAATTCCATGCCACGGGCAAATCTGGCGATTTCATTCTCGGGGCAATAGGCGAGCGGCCGGATAACGACGTGCGCCTTGTCATCGGTGACCAGCTTGGGCGGCATGGCTTTCAGCTTGCCGCCAAACAGCATGTTGAGGAACAGGGTATGCACCATGTCGTCGCGATGGTGGCCGAGGGCGATCTTGTTGGCGCCCAGTTCCTTGGCAGTCCGGTAGATGATGCCGCGACGCAGTCGCGAGCACAGCGAGCAAGTCGTCTTGCCTTCAGGGATCTTGTCCTTGACCACCGAATAGGTATCGGCCTCGACAATCCGGTATTCGACGCCGATCGATTTGAAATAGCCTGGCAGTACGTCGGCCGGGAAGCCCGGTTGCTTCTGGTCGAGGTTCATAGCGATCAAGCGGAATTTGACCGGCGCGCGTTGCTGCAGAGCCATCAACATGGCCAGCAGGGTGTAGGAATCCTTGCCGCCGGAGCAGCAGACGAGAACCGTGTCGCCGTTCTCGATCATGTTGTAGTCGCCAATGGCCTTGCCGGTGCGGCCCTCAAGGAATTTGCGGAGTTTTTGCAGGGTATTCGAGCTTGTCATGGGAGCTGGTGGTGCTGTAGGGGTGGAGCGAGCGCCAGAAGAAGGCGGCGGCCGATCGCGAAAAAGCGAGTTTACCTTGAGATGTTGGCGGCAACGAGCTTTAGATGCGGCGAAATGACGTGTATTTCACGTTCTAGCAAATCGCTTGGACGGGCGCCTCGCCATGCTGAAGCCATCGAGAAAACCGCCTGGGGTCGGGTCTTCTGTCGAGTCGGGCGCGTCAGTCTTCGCCGAGATAGGTGATGGTCATGGTCTGGTTGTGCAGCTTGCATGAGGCGCCGGGCGCGAAGGGACTGATCTCGCCGTAGGAATAGAAGCCGGTGAGGAGCGCCTTGTTGCCGAAAACCGCGCCCACGGCCTCGACCTCTTCGTCTACCCGGTTTCCCATCACCAGTTTTCGGCCGACGCAACTGACCAGAATGGCGACCCCCGGGTTTGCCATCTCGAGCATCGTGGCGGCGGCTTCGGCCGCCTGTTCGGCGCCGTTGACCAGTTTGTCGGTGCTGGCATGCATCAGCTTCAGATAGCCATCGGCGCTGATTTCACCAGCCAGGGTCAGACTGCCCATCGTTTCGTCAACGCCGAGGATGGTGCGAATCAGGCCCGTGGCATTGTGGTCTTCGCCGAGCATGGCAAACGGGAAAAGCAGGCCGGAGGCCGGCAGTCCTCGGGCATGTTCGCCGAGATAACGCTTGTAAATGCCGAGTGCCGGCTCACCATCCAGTTCGTAGAGGATATTGCCGGCGCACCGGGTCACCTTGCGGGCCGGACCGAAAGCTTCCCAGCCGCCAAATGAGCCGTGGGCGAAGCGCAATTGCTCGCCGCTCAGTCCGACGGCCACCACGTTGTCGTCGGCGACGCCTGCCTTGCCGAGGGTGAACGTCCGTTTGAAGGCGGCAGCATCGCCGGCCAGACCGCCGGTGATCGGAATCTCGGGACCGACGATGCTGGTGATGCCATTGACCAGCGCACTGCCGTTGATCTTTACGCCGGGCCCGAAGACCAGCACCGCCTTGAGGCCGGCTGTGGCGATTTCGCGTCCGAGCCGCTGACCGGCAGCAAAGGAATCCTCCATGCCGGCCAGGCGGGTGGCCCCCTCGGTCAGCCGGATATGCTCGAAATGCAGGGCGGTGATCGTGCAACTGCCGTCAGCGACGCCTTCCGGGTTGATTTCGCCGGCGGTCGAACAACCGAGCAGAAAAGCCCGCGGAAAGCTGTCGCGCAGCGTTTCGCTGAAACCCGCTGCGCTCAGGTGCTCGACCGAGCCAAAAACGAGCAGCAGGGCCGGATCCGTGTCGTGCAAGGAGGGCAGCTTGTCAGCCAGTTCGGACGGTTGGCGAATAATTATTTGTTTGACGTGCACTTCCCGGTCTCCTCCAGAGGGACAGACGAAAAAATAGCACAGGCAACGGCTGCCGGCCGGTGTTGACCGCTAAAATCCGCGTTTTAGCGAGGCTCCATGAATAATCTGCCGATTCCCGATCCGGATGCCCTGGCCCACAGTCAGGGCTTGCGTCAGGCCATCATCCGGGAAATTGCCGCGGCCGGCGGCTGGATTCCCTTTTCGCGGTGCATGGAACTGCTGCTCTACGCGCCCGGACTCGGTTATTACTCGGCCGGATCGAGAAAATTCGGTACGGCCGGCGATTTCGTCACGGCGCCGGAAATGACCGGCTTGTTCGGCCAGGCGCTGGCCCGGCAGGTGGCTCAGGTGATGGCGCTGTCCGCCCCTGCCATCCTCGAGGTTGGGGCCGGCTCCGGGCGTCTGGCGGCTGATCTGTTGCTCGATCTGGAGCGTCGGCAGGCCCTTCCCGAGCGCTATTCCATCCTCGATCTGTCAGCCGACCTGCGCCAACGTCAGCGCGAAACCATCGCGGCGGCGGCGCCGCATCTGCTGGCCCGGGTCGATTGGCTGGATCAGTTGCCGGAACAGTTTTCCGGTGCCGTGGTGGCCAACGAACTGCTCGATGCGATGCCGGCCGATATCGTTGCCTGGCGCGACAACGGGATTTTTGCCCGGGGCGTGGTGATCGATGCCGAAGAATGTTTCACGTGGAGCGAACGTCCCGCCAGCGGGCCGCTGCTGGCGGCAGCCGAGGAAATCGGCGAGCAATGCACGCTGCCGCCCGGGTTTGAAAGTGAAATCAGCCTGTCCAACCGGGCCTGGGCAGCGGAATGGGGGCATCGCCTGCAGCGTGGCGCCTTGTTGCTGATCGACTACGGCTTTCCGCGGCGCGAGTTTTACCATCAGCAGCGCGGCCGCGGCACGCTGATGTGCCATTACCGTCACCATTCCCATCCGGATCCGTTTTATCTGCCGGGCCTGCAGGACGTCACGGTACACGTCGATTTCACGGCGATCATCGCCGCGGCGCATGGCGCCGGCCTGGAACTGCTCGGCTATGCCAGCCAGGGGCAGTTCCTGCTCAATTGCGGCATTCTCGACGCTCTGGCCGAAATCCCCAACGGAACGCCGGACTACATCCGGGCCAGCGGGGCTGTGAACAAGCTGTTGATGCCGCACGAGATGGGCGAACTATTCAAGGTCATCGCCATCGGTCGCGGTATCGACGAAGGCCTGTGCGGTTTTGCCAGCGGCGATCAGAGCCGTCGCCTGTAGCCTAGTGGCGGCTGACCTGCTCGCGGAAGCGGTTGGCCTGGCCGATGACCAGGCGGCCGAACTCTTCGAGTAGCGGCATGTCGACCAGCTGCGGGCGGATGCTGTAGACCGCGCTGCCCAGCCGCTCGAGATTGCGCGTTTCGAGGATCAGCAAGCCGTTGGCAAAATCCGCCCGCCAGCGGGCACTGACACTGATTTCACTGCGAATCAGGAACTCGGCGCGTTCGACATAACTGCGCTGGTTCTTGAATTCCTTGCAGTCGAAGGGCAGACCATAGTCGAAAAGCATGGTCCGGAAGCGCTCGATGGCCGGCCCATGGCGTTCGATGACCGGCAAGCCGACGCCGTTCAGGCGATAGGTGAAAGTGACCAGTTCGACCAGGGCGCCGGCACTCTGGCTCTGTGTTCGATAATCGGCAAAACCTTCCTGCCAGCTCAACTGGTTCAGCAGATAGTGCTCGAGGAAGGGGTAATCGCGCGGGATGGCCGGTTTGACGATATTCAGCTGCTGGACAAAGTCGTGCAGATAGAAGAAAACGCGCTTCAGCGCCTGATCGATCAGCTCATTGACCAATGTCCGTTCGGCGACCGCCGAATGCAGTTCGCGCTGGCGGATTTCGGCTTGCTGGCGCAGCTGGCCGAGCAAGCTGCCACCTTCGATCTTCAGTTCCGGCTCGCTGGCTGGCGTGACGACCGGCTTTTCCTTCGGCTGGTGCGGCGCGCTGTCGGGAACGATTTCCGGGAAGACCAGCGACGGATCGCTCATCCCCGCCCCGACGCTGGTGCTCTGCTCGCGCCGGGCCTGGCGCTCGGCGGCATCGAGATCGAAGGCTTCGATATCGGCGAGCAAGGAGGCTTCCAGTGAGGCGATATCGTCGGCAATACCGGTCTTGCGTTCGCGCTTGGCGCGGATCGCATCGCTGATGGCGGAAGCGGTTTCAGACTTGCCCGTATTGCTCATTGCACTTGGAAAATTTATGGCTACACTGAGCTAATAATGTGACCGATCAGGAGCAAACGCAACATGGATATATCGTCAGTCGGCAGTTTGAGCAGCGCCCTGTCTTCATCCGCGACCGGTGACGCGGTCGGGATACAGGTACTCAAGAAGGCGCTGGATATTCAGGAACAAGGGGCCATGCAATTGCTGCAGGCCCTGCCACAGGTGTCCAGCAATCCGCCGAATCTGGGTAACAGCATCGACGTCAAGGCTTGATGTCGTTCAACCAGTCGCGCAGAGTGGCCGCTACCAGCGGCCATTCTTTTTCGTGGGTCACGGCGTGCCCCATGTCCCGGAAGATGTGGGCCGGCAACCCGTAAGTGTGCGCCGTCGTCTGGACCAGGAAGGCCGGCACCAGCACATCGTGTTCGGCACCGAGAATCAGCATCGGCGGGCGGCGCATGGCATGCAGGTTGGGCAGGTTGAACATCGACATGTCCCACAGGGCGCGATGCGATTCGGCCTGCATTTGCGTCAGCCAGAGCGTCAGCATGGCTTCGTCCACCTCGCCGGCAAACAAGGCTTCACGGAGCGTGTTGGTGTCCGTGTAATCGCCCTCCATGATCCGGTTGATTTCCGAGAACAGGTGCGGCTTCTGGAACATCAGGTGAAATTGCGAGGCGATCAGGCCTTGTGGCGGCACCGAGCAGACCAGTGCCACGCCCGGCGTTTCGTGGTGTTCGAGAAATTTCTGGGCGAGGAAGCCGCCCATCGAGTGGCCGACCAGCACCGGCGTTTGACCGAGCCAGTCGACGACGGTCTTGACGTCATCGACATAATCGCTGACCGAGTGCCAGTCAATGTGCTCCCGGCCGTGACTACCGCCATGGCCGCGCAGCGATAGCGCGTAGCAGGGATAGCCGGCCTTGGCCAGAAAAGGCATGAAGGTTTCGGTCCACATCCAGCCTCCGGCGAAGGCGCCATGAATGAACAGCACCGGCGGGCGGGTTGTTTTTTTGGTCGGAAGGCAGGAATGGACTTCGAGGCCTTCGACGGTTTGTGTTTTTATCATGGCAACCTAATGGGGTAAGGCGTGATTAAATGCCGGTTTAAACTCGGGCACAAGGTAAATGTTCAAGTGGATATTGACGCTGGTCATCGCGATTTTCCTGCTCGGCATCATCGGCCCGCATCTCGCGCGTTTTGTCCGCTTCGGCAAGTTGCCCGGCGACATCGCTTTCCGCTTTCGCGGTCGGCCTTACGTCTTTCCGTTTGCTTCGGTCATCATCTGCTCGCTACTGATCTGGCTAATCTCGCGAATCATCTAGCGCCTGCTTGACGGCGCTGATCCGGGCGGCATGGATGCGTTCGGGGATTTTTGTCTTGTCGGCACAGTCGGCCGCGATTTTGCCGGCGGCCACGGCAGTGACCGCAGCCAGCGCCGTGAGTAGGCGCTGCGGGCTGTCGTAGGGGCGGCTTTCCCAGCCCAGGCGTCCGGTGTAATCGCAGCGGCAGGCTTCGAGCAGTTGGCGGAAGCGATCGGGACGGCGCAGCGCATCGGTCTTTTCCAGCAGTCCGACGATAGTGCTCGCCTTCAACTCGACGGCCCGATGGATGTTGCCGTGATAGCGCGCCATCAGCAGCGCCAGATCGCGGCAGTCGTTGGGCACGCGCAGGCGTAGGCACAATTGCTCGGTCAGGCGATAGCTGTGTTCTTCATGCCCGATGTGCCGTGGCAGCACATCGGCCGGCGTCAGGGCCTTGCCGAGATCGTGGGTCAGCGCGGCGAAGCGCCCGGTCAGCGTCAGGCCGTAGTGGGCCGACTGGTCGATGACCATCATGGTGTGAATGCCGGTATCGATTTCCGGGTGATAGTCCGGCCGTTGCGGTACGCCGAATAGCGCATCGACCTCGGGCAGCAAGCGGGCCAGCGCACCACAGTCGCGCAGTACCGCGAACATCCGGGAAGGCTGGACTTCCATCAGGCCCTTGGCCAGCTCCTGCCAGACGCGCTCGGCGACCAGATGATCGACCTCGCCGCTGGCAACCATGTCGCGCATCAGCGCCATGGTTTCCGGCGCCACTGAAAATTCGTTGAAGCGTGCGGCGAAGCGGGCAATGCGCAGGATGCGTACCGGGTCTTCGGCAAAAGCCGGACCGACGTGGCGCAGGATTCTGGCCTGCAGATCGCGTTGGCCGCTGTAGGGATCGATCAGCGTGCCGTCTGCTGCCCGGGCCATCGCATTGATGGTCAGGTCGCGCCGGGCAAGATCCTCTTCGAGCGTGACGTCGGGCGCGGCATGAAAAGTGAAGCCATGGTAACCGTGACCACTCTTGCGCTCGGTGCGGGCCAGCGCATATTCCTCGTGGCTTTGCGGGTGCAGGAACACCGGGAAGTCTTTGCCGACCGGGCGAAAGCCCTGGGCCAGCATGGTTTTCGGCGTGGCGCCGACGACGACATAGTCGCGGTCGGCATTCGGCCGGCCAAGCAGTTCGTCGCGGACGGCGCCGCCGACGACGTAGATTTGCATCGGCGGCTTCCTGGCCTAGCGGCCGGCGCGGAAGCGGAAGCGCTCGAGCTTGCCTTTCGGCGTGTTGAGGGCGATGTAGCTCGGGGCAATGGCTTCCAGTGCGGTCGGTTGCCAGTTGGCCGGCGGGTTGCAACTGCCTTCGCAGACGCTGTCGACCTGCATCGAACGCAGGTTGTCCGGGGACATCAGCGGTTGCGGGGCCAGCCACATCAGGCCGGCCTGCAGATAGGCCCAGCCTTCCGACAAGGGAATGATGCGGCTGCTGCTGCCGGTCAACTCGGCGGCGTAATCAACCAGTTCGCGTAGTGTGTAAACCTTGGGGCCGACGAGGTCGTAGGCCTGGCCGAAGGTAGAGGCATCGCCCAGGCAATCGACGAAGGCATCGGCCACATCGGCAGCCCAGACCGGTTGGAAGCGGGCCTGACCAAAACCGAGCGGGAAGAACGGAGCTTTTTTCAGGACCTTGGCAAACATTGTCAGGAAGGAGTCGCCGAGGCCGAAAATGACCGAAGGACGGAAGACCGTGACATCCAGGTTGGCCTTGGCGCCGAGCACGATCGCTTCGCCGTCGCCTTTCGAGGCGAGGTATTCCGACGGCCCCTTGGGGTCGGCCTTCAGGGCGCTCATATGGACCAGGCGGCGGACGCCGGCAGCCTTGCAGGCGGCGACGATCTTCTTCGGCAGTTCGACATGGGCTTCGGCGAAATCGCGGCTGTACGGAAACTGCACGTCGCGGCTGTGCAGTACGCCGACCAGGTTAATCACCGCATCGTGGCCGCGCATCAGTTCGGTCAGGGTCTGTTCGCAGTTGATATTGGTTTCCGGCATGTCGACGCCGGGCTGCATGATCAGCGCCTTGGTCTGTTCGCGGCGACGGGTCGGAACGGTGACTTCGATGCCGCGTTGCGACAGGCGATTGACGATATAGGTACCGACAAAACCGCTACCCCCCAGCAGCAAGACCTTTTTGATGTCCATGTGGAATCCCGGAAACTTGTTTCGTAAAACACGGATTTTAAGGCAATTTGCCGCCATTCGGGCAGGCTTGTCGCCGTCAGGGGGCAGTTGTCCGGCGCAATGCGCGGTTGGCTGCCGTATCGAACAGCGAGGCGGAACTGCTGATGCGGGCCAGCCCCTGGCGCAACTGTTTGTCGAGAATGGCCGGATGGATGGCTACGGCCAGTTTGCTGTCCGGGTTGTAGAGCAGCGCTCGCTGGCTGCTTGGGCTGATGTGGCAGAGGTGGGCAACGCCGGTTTCATCGCCGTCGAGGCGGATTTCCAGCCAGTCGCCGGGCCGGCACGGCAAAGGGCGGCTTGGCGCCGGGCGGCTGCTGGAGAAATCAAGGGTGCGCAGGATCAGCGAACCCGACTCGATCTCGCCGGCTACCGGTTCGCCGCCCGTCGGGCGCGGAATGCTGGCGAGCATTGGCGGTGTTACTGGATTTTCGTCGGCAACGGAAGCTGTTCGCATGGCCCGGGTCTGCAGCGCAAAACAGTCGTCGAGGAAAGCCGCCTGGGCCTCGGCAGCGGTGCCCAGGCGTTCCATGCCGGCTTTCAGTCGCTTCAGTATTTCCGGCAGGCGCCTGGCCAGCGCCTTGCGGTCATCGCCGGATTTTGGCTGGAAGGTCCAGAGCAGATCGTCGATGGCCGTCGTCTGCTGCTGCCACTGCGTGCTGTTTGGGCCATGTTCCAGCCAGACCAGTTGCAGCACCCGGCGCCAGATATTGTCGAGAAAATCGCGAATCGGGGCCGGCACGCCGCCCTCGATCCACTGCTCGATCGCCTGTGCGGACTCAATATCGGCTTGGTCGCGGCGATCCAGCTGGTTGAGCAGCGGAATATAGGCTTGGGCAGCACTGACGATGCCGGCGTTGCGCTCGGCGATCAGCGCCTCCACCTGGGCCAGGGCGTTACTGACCGCGGCGATCTGGCCGCTGTATTGGCTGCGCAGTTGCCCGGCGATTTCGAACAGCCGGGCGCATACCGGGTGCCGGGCCGCCACGTCAATCGGCAGACCGAGTACGGCGACTCCCATTCGGTCGAGCAACAGGCGGGCCGGGTGAGCGGTGTCGGTAAACAGGCCGGGATCCTGCATGGCCAGTTTGAGCATCGTGATTTGCAGGCTGGAAATCACCGCTTTCAGGGTGTCCGGGATACTTGGGTTGGCGAATATCGCTTCGAAAATCATCGCCAGCGTATCGATGGCGATCCCTTCCGGGGCGCCGGCCTGAATTCCCAGTTCACCGGAGTTCAGGGATTTCGGTTGCCGCGTCCGGCTGGTCTCGTTGTCCGAGAACAGGCCTGGAATCAGCGCTTCGAGACTGGGAGAACTGCCGGAGCGGAGGGCGGGAGCAAAGCCGCCGCGCTGCTCCAGTTCGTTGAGGCGGAAGGTCAGGCGTTCGATGGCGGCCTGACTGAGCAACGATGCCGCCGAGCCGCTGCCTTGCGAAGCGGCCTGGGGCAGTCCGGGAAGCTGGGAGAGCAATGCCTGCTGCAGGGCGAGCAGCGCATTCGCCGAAACCCCCGGGCTATCCTGCATCGGCCGGCGGGGCGGCTCCTGGGAGGTGACGATGGTCGGCTGGGCCGTCTCGATGCCGGCCTGATCGAGAATGGTGTTGAGTTCGGCGTAGAGCGCCGGCAGGTTTTCCTGCAGCGTGGTCTCGATCCGATCGAGTTGTTGCAACTTTTTGTCGATGCCGATGGCGCCTGAGGCGACGAACATTTCGTCGAGTCCCTGGCAGATCCCTTTCGGGCCGACCGGAATGCTGGTTCTCGCCAAATCCGGGCGTTTGAGCAGCGTGACGAAACGCAACTGGATTTTCCACAGATCGCTGCCTGTCGTCTCGAACAGCTTGGCGCTCAGGTTGTCGAGGCGGATGCCCAGTTCCAGGTCATCTTCGCCAACCAGCGTGATGCGCGAAGAGGTCAACCCATGGGCTTCTTCCTTGAAGCTGCCGCGTCCCTTGCTTTCGACCATTTCATCAAAATAGGCCGCCGCGCCGTGCTGGATCGAGTGGATGGCCGCGGTCGATAGCTGGCCGCCGCTGCGCAGCAGGGCGCCGAGGAGCTTCAGGTACTGCGTGCGGCAGTCGCGGATGGTTTCGTAGCGGTCAGGCAGGTGCGGCATGGCGGATGGGCATCAGGGCAGGTCGGCGTCTTTCATCGCATCGGCGGTTCGTCCGCCGACCGTGCCAAGACGGGTTTTCAGTGAATCGGGTTTGCCGTTGAACAAGGCCGAATAATAAACCGCGTTGCTCATTACTTTCTTGACGTAGTCGCGGGTTTCGCTGAATGGGATGGTTTCGGCGTAAATCGCCCCTTCCAGCGGCCGGGCGGCACGCCATTTTTTGGCCCGGCCGGGGCCGGCGTTATAGGCCGCCGAGGCGAGTACCGGATGATTGTCGAGATTTTCCATGACCAGTCGCATGTAACTGGTGCCGAGCAGGACGTTGATCTCGGTGTCGTTGACCCGGCCATGGTTGTAGTCGCGCAAGCCGATCTTCTTGGCCACCCATTTGGCGGTGGCCGGCATCAACTGCATCAGGCCGGAGGCGCCGACATTCGATTTGGCGCCGGTGATGAAGCGGCTTTCCTGGCGCATCAGGCCATATACCCAGGCATCGTCGAGCGACTGGTTCTGGGCGGCCGGGCGGACTTGTTCGCCGTACGGGGCGAGGAAGCGCAGCGTGTAGTCATGCTCGGTCTTGGTCCGGTCGGCGGTATTGATGGCCCGGTCCCAGATCTGGTTGCGTTTGGCGATATCGGCAACGGCAAGCAATTCGCGGTCTTCCATGCCGCGCAGCGACCAGTTCCATTCCTTGACCGCCTCGGTGCGCATATCGAGCCGGAAGAAAGCCAAGGCCCGGCGTATCCCCGGATTGTCGCGGGCAGCCTTCTGCTCGGCGGCCGTTGGCGGCAGGGCGCGGGGCGGTGGCATCACGGTACGGCCCAGCTCCTCGTCGGCGAGGTTGCCGTAGAAGTTGGCCTGGCCGGCGATTTTCTCGAACAGGGCGTCGGCCTCGCTGGTCCGGCCGCCGGCCTTGTGAGCGCGACCCAGCCAGTAAATCCATTCCGGCAGCGCGGCCAGCGTCGGCGGCATGGCCAGGATGGCATCGCGGACGCCGCCCCACTCCAGGGCGCGCAATGCGGCGCGGACCTTCCACTGGTGGCCCTCGTCGGACAGCGGAGCCTTGCTGGCGTTGGCGTACCAGGTGATGGCCTCCTCGCTATGGCGCTTGGCGCCCTGCAGCGCAATCTGGCTCCAGGCCCATTGCCGTTCCGGTTCGTTGAGTCGGGCCTTGATTTTTTCCAGCTGGTCGGCTGCTGCCTGCGGGTCGTTGCTGGCAATGCGCTGGATGGCGATGACGGCAAGTTCGCGGCCGGCCCGGCTGGCATACCAGTTGGCCGGCTGGCGGACGAGATAGCTCATCGCGTTGTTCAGCGCATTGTCGAGCGATTTGCTGTCGGGCGCCTCGTTGTCCGGTAGATAGGCCAGTGTGGTCTTGGCCTGGGCCGGACGATTGGCTTCGAGCTGGCGATGGACGCGCGCCCAGACGTCTTCACCGGACAGGCGCTGGCCGATGATCAGCGCATCAAAGACGGTGCGGCAGGCTTCCGGGGCTTCGAGCATGGTCAGCCAGAGCTTCTCGGCTTCATCGAAAACGCTGCGGTCGCCGCGGAAAAGGCGAGCCTGCTGGCTATAGCAGATGATATCCGGCTCGGGGGCGAGCATCTTGGCGTATTCGCGTTCCACCTCGTTCCACGTGGAACGCTTGCCCAGCCAGCGGATCCAGTCGGCGCGCAGCTTCTCGACGACGTAGCTTTTTTCGTAGCGCTCGAAAAAGCCGCGCAGGGCGGCGGAGTCGCCTTGATCCATATACATCCGCAGCCGATAATTTTCGACGTAGGGCAGCAGTTCGTGATTGCCGAGCTGGCTGGAAGCGCGTTCAAGTTTGTTGCGGTCACCGGCGCGGAAAGCATCGCGGGCGATCAGGAAATTGCTGTCCTGGCTGTCCTGCGCCAATAGCGGAAAGGCGAGGCAGAGGCCAAGAAGGAGAACGCTAAACTTCATGCTAGATTAGGCTGATGACTGAATCGGACGAGGATAGCACGGCCTGGCGACGGGCGTTGCGGCGGGATATGGTGGCGCGTCGATCGGCACTTGGCGAGGCGGCCCATGCCGCCCTGTCGGCGCGGATCGTCGGGCATCTGCGGGCGGCCTTGCCGAGGCCGGCGATTGTCGCCTTTTGCTGGCCGGTCAAGGACGAGCCGGATGTCCGGGCCATCGTCGAGCATTGGGTGGCGGCCGGCGGGCGGGCTGTCCTGCCGGTGGTGGTGGCCGAGGCGGCGCCGCTGGCTTTTCGCGAATGGACGGCGGCGACACCGATGCAGCCGGACCGCTACGGCATCCCGACGCCGACGGCCGGCGACTGGCTGCAGCCCGACCTGATCCTGCTGCCCTTGAACGGGTTTGATGCGGCGGGCTATCGCCTCGGTTACGGCGGCGGTTATTTCGATCGCACGCTGGCGGCGCTCTCCCCTCGCCCGCTGGCCGTCGGCGTCGGTTTTGAAATCAACCGCCTGGCCAGCATCCGGCCGGAAAGCCATGATCAGCAGCTGGACCTGATCGTTACCGAAACCGGCGCCTTCCGGCCGCGGACTGCCTGAGCGCCGTTCCCGGCAGGCAGTCAGATCCGCGCGTTACGCCACAGACCAAAGATGCCCAGCGCAAAGAAGATGGCGATCAGGCCGGCGAGCACCGCCTGGCGCATGTCGTAAAGACCGGTGCGCAGGGCCAGCTCCAGCGTGTAGCCATGGTGCAGGGCGAGCAGCAGCGAACCGATGGCAATGGCCAGCCACGAGCGGCGCAGGCCGGAGTTCAGATCCTTGCGCAGGTAGAGTTCGATGCCCAGCCCGGTAGCCAGCGACTGGGCAATCAGCCCGACAATAAGCGAGCACAGGGTCAGATCGTAAGGATTCATGCGGCGTGACAGGCGTTGCTGAAGCGTCGTAATGCTTCGTCGAGGGTTGCCCGGGGGCAGCCGAAATTCAGGCGCAGCCAGCCGGGGGAACCGAAATCGCCGCCGTCCGACAGGCCGAGACCGTGCGCTTCAAAGTGGGCAGCCGGCTGGGCGAGGCCGAGTTCACGGACATCGATCCAGGCCAGATAGGTCGCTTCGACATGGCTCATTCGGACCCTTTTTTCGCTATTCACCACCGCGCTGACCCGGTCGCGGTTGCCGGCCAGGTAGGCGATCAGTTCGCGGTGCCAGTCGGTGCAATCGCGGTAGGCGGCTTCGCAGGCGGCCAGGCCGAGGACATTGACGTGCGGCACGATGCCATCCATGGCGCGGTGGAAGCGGTGGCGCAGTGCGGCATCGGGAATGACCGCGAAAGCGCAGCCGAGGCCGGGAATGTTGTAGGTTTTCGACGGTGCCATCAGCGTGATGCTGCGTTTGGCCGCTTCCGGCGACAGGCTGGCGAACGGGATGTGGCGCTTGTCGGCATCAAGGACCAGGCCGCAGTGGATTTCGTCCGAGCAGACGATCAGATCGTTGGTTTCGGCGAAGGCGGCGAGATCGAGCAGCTCTTGCCGATTCCAGCAACGGCCGACCGGATTGTGCGGGTGGCAGAGCAGGAACAACCGGGTAGCCGCGGTCGTCGCCTGCTGCAGCGCGGCCTTGTCCCACTGCCAGTGGCCTTCGCTACAGGCCAGTTCGGCGCGGTGCAGCGTCTTGCCGGAAAATCGGGGGGCCGACAGGAACGGCGGGTAGATCGGCGTCGCCGTCAGAACCTCGCCATCCACCGCCCGGCAGGCGACGTTGAGGCCGGTGACCAGACCCGGTAGCCAGACAATCCACTCCGGTTCGATCTGCCAGTCGTACTCAGCGGCCAAGTGGCTGAGCACGGACTCGGTGAGCGATGGCCAAGGGCCGCCATAACCGAAGACGCCGTGCCCAAGGCGCTGCTGCAAGGCGTCGATGACGGCCGGCGGAGCGGCGAAATCCATATCCGCGACCCACAGTGGTAGGATGTCGCGACCGGCGTACTTGCCCCATTTGATCGAGTCGGAGTTGCGCCGGTCGAGCGGCTGGTCGAAGGTACTCAAACTTCGAGGTGCTGATACAGGGCGGTAGACAGGTAGCGTTCGCCGAAGGAAGGGATGATGACGACGATCAGTTTGCCGGCGTTTTCCGGCCGTTTGGCCAGTTCGAGGGCGGCCCAGGTGGCGGCGCCGGAAGAAATGCCGACGAGTAGCCCCTCCTCCGTGGCCATCCGGCGGGCGATGGCGAAGGCGTCGTCGTTCTTGACGCGGATCACCTCGTCGTAAATGGCGGTATTCAGCACACCCGGCACGAAGCCGGCGCCGATGCCCTGGATCGGGTGCGGGCCCTTGGCGCCGCCGGAGAGGACCGGCGAAGCATCCGGTTCGACGGCGACGATCCGGACGCCCGGCTTCTTTGCCTTCAGCGCTTCGCCGACCCCGGTCACGGTGCCGCCGGTGCCGACGCCGGAAACGAAGATGTCGACCTGGCCATCGGTGTCGCGCCAGATTTCTTCGGCTGTCGTGCTGCGGTGGATGGCCGGATTGGCCGGATTTTCAAATTGCTGCGGAATGAAGTAGCGGGCATCGGCGGCGGCCAGTTCTTCGGCCTTCTTGATTGCGCCGCTCATGCCTTCCGGCCCCGGGGTCAGGATCAGTTCGGCGCCGTAGGCTTTGAGCAGCAGCTTGCGCTCGCGGCTCATCGTTTCCGGCATCACGAAGGCTGCCTTGATGCCGCGCGCCGCGCAGACCATCGCCAGGCCGATGCCGGTGTTGCCGGAGGTCGGCTCGAGCACGACGGTATCGGGGCCGATCTTGCCGGCTGCGACGGCGGCGTCGAGCATCGAAACCGCGATGCGGTCCTTGACGCTGTGGCCGGGGTTGAAGAATTCCAGCTTGGCGGCAATCGTCGCGCCGCAGCCAGCGGTAACGCGGTTCAGTTTGACCAGCGGCGTGTTGCCGACCAGTTCGGTGACATTGTTGGCAATCTTCATGATGGGTCTCCGGAGGGCGATGGCGAATTGTAGGCGAGTCCGCCCTTGCTGTGGGTCGGCCGACAGTCGCTTTGTGCCGCACCGAACAGGCCGCCCTGTCCGAGTTTTGCGCCAGCCGCGCTGGCTAGGGCCAGGTCGCTGCCGCTGTCGATGCCGATCAGTTGCACGCTAATGGCCCGATGGCGGGCAGCGTCGAGCAGCGCCGCATCGGCATCGAGCGGCAATTGCAGGATGTCCGGCTGCAGTGCCAGCAGATCGTCAGTCGCGGCTTCCGTCGCGACGACATTGAGGGCCAGCCGGTAACCGCGCTGGCGATAGCTGATCAGGGCCTCGGCAAGCTGTTGGTTGGGCTTGACGTCACCGGTATCGATGCTCAGCACGATGTCCTCCGGCCCCAGACCGCAACGCTTGAGAATCGCTTCATAGACCAGACCGTGCTGGCTCTGCACGGCTTTCAGGTGGCGCGGGTGCACGGCCAGTTGCAGGTAGCCGCCGACGTGGCGGCGTTGGGCGAGAAAATTGAGGGCGTGCAGCGTCCGGTTCAGGCGGTCGAAATGGACGACGTCTTCCGCCGTCTGTTGCCGGGCATAAGCCTGCTCGACACTGAGCGGCTCGCCCCCCTCCAGCCGAGCGCTCAGCCCGGCCTGATGGCCGACGATGCGTTCCCGCTCGAGATCGACAATCGGCTGGAACAGCGAGCCGAGGTGCAGCCCGCCATGCCAGGCCGCAACCCGTTCGCCAGTCAGATAAAGGGTGCTCTCGCCGGCGTTGTCGGCGACATTGAAATAACGGATCAGATCGGTCAGCGGCATGTCTCTGTCCTACTTGCTGGAATAGATCTGATCGAAGGTGCCGCCGTCGGCGAAGTGCCGCTTCTGCGCCTTCAGCCAGCCGCCGAACGTGTCGTCGATAGTGACCAGTTTGATCTTCGGGAACTGCGCGGCGTATTGCGCGGCCACCTTGGCATCGCGCGGCCGGTAGTAATGCCGGGCGGCGATGTGCTGCCCTTCCTCGGAATACAGATAATCCAGATAAGCCTGCGCCGTCAGCCGCGTGCCGCGTTTTTCGACCACCTTGTCGACCACGGCGACCGGCGGTTCGGCGAGGATCGAGAGGCTGGGGGCGACGATCTCGAACTTGCCCTTGCCGATCTCGTTCACCGCCAGTTGCGCCTCGTTTTCCCAGGCAATCAACACGTCGCCGAGGCCGCGTTCGACAAAGGTCGTCGTCGAGCCGCGGGCGCCGGAATCGAGCACCGGGACATTGCGGAAAATGGCGGCGACCAGTTCCTTTGCCTTCTGCTCGTTGCCACCCGGCTGCTTCAGCGCCCAGGCCCAGGCCGCCAGGTAATTCCAGCGGGCTCCGCCGGAGGTTTTCGGGTTGGGCGTGATGACGCCGATGCCGGGCTTGGCCAGATCGCCCCAGTCCTTGATGTCCTTGGGGTTGCCCTTGCGCACCAGGAAAACGATGGTCGAAGTGTAGGGTGCCGAATTGTGCGGGAAGCGTTTCTGCCAGTCGGCCGGAATCAGCTTGCGCTCGGCCAGCGCATCGAGATCGGAAGCCAGGGCCAGCGTGACGACATCGGCTTCCAGGCCATCGGCTACCGAGCGTGCCTGTTTGCCCGAGCCACCGTGCGACTGGCGAACATTCACCGTCTGCCCGGTCTTGCCCTGCCAGTGCTTGTTGAAAGCAGCGTTGAAATCCTTGTACAGCTCGCGCGTCGGATCGTAGGAGACGTTGAGCAAGGTCGTCTGGGCGACGGCGCTGCTCAGGGTGAATACCACGGTCAGTGCCGCGAAAATGGCCAATTTGCGCATCAAGAACTCCGGTCAGTCGAGTAATTACTCAGAATGGCTGGAGTCTAGAGCGCAAGGGTTATTCTGTGAAAGAATCAATTATCACAATAATATAACAAAAAGAATTAATGGCGGCTTGGCGGTCAATCACCGGCAGGGACGCGAACATTTTTTGTCCTGACCAACTTCGCCGCTTGCAGGTGAAATGTCAAAAAGCTAGTCTCTTGTCATTCTTTCTGCCCGGTTACCTGCCATGGCCGTCGTCCGCCTTTCTGCGCCAATAGCCTGGCATTCCGGCAACGGCCAAAGCCTATCTCTCACTTCTACCTTGTCGGGAGTTTACTGATCATGCGCATCGTTCTTCTCGCCCTATTGATGATCGTTAGTTGTTCGCAGGTCCATGCCAAGGAGTATGGCAACTACGATCCGAAACGGATGCTGACTGTTGCGGAGACGCCATCCGGGAAAAAGTACGGCATTGACGGAAAATACCTGGACCTGATGCTGAATGATCTGGCGCTGCACGCCAAAAACTACCCTGCCCGGTTCGATACCCCGCAAGATCAACAGCGTGCCGTTCAAGACGTAAAGACGTTGTCGGGAATGCTCGATATCCTCGTCAATGGGCCAAGCCCGAATGCAGAGCTGCTGGTGCGCACCGGGTTCCTGAACAGTATTGGCCACAACCTCGATATTCCCGGCTCGGCCGAAAAAACCGCCGCGATCTTCCAGCGCTTGCTCGCCACCGCTCCGGCCGATCCGCGCGGCAATTACATGTACGGCAGTTTCCTGGCCGGGGCGGGAAAGTCGAAAGAGGCTCTTCCGTACCTCGAAAAGGCCCTTGCCGTCGGCGTAGTGGATGCCGCCTACGTCCTTGGCATGGCTCATCTGACGCTCGGCGACAAACAGAAGGCAATCGAAAACCTCGAAGCCTACAAGCAACAGCGGCCCGGCGATGGCAACGTCGGCAAGCTCATCGATGGCATTCGGAGCGGTCAGGTGGATATCAAGAGGACTCGGAATTGACCTATTGCCATCGAGTCTGGCGCCCCTTGCTGACTTTCCTTCCCGGCGATAGATAATATGCGTAACCCCGTGCCAGTCATTCTGGCGATTGGCCTGGCAATTGTTTCCTTGCCTGCCAAGGCCAACCCGTCGCCATCCGCTTCAATCACCGCCCGCCTTGCTTCGTGCGATCCGGCCGTTGTCCATCTGGCTGCAGCGGAACTGCTGCGTGACCCGAATACACTTCGCGAGCCGCTGATGCTCTTTCATGCGGCCATGGGGGAGCGGATGGCCGGACGCAAGGAGGAGGCTGCTTTTCTTTACCTTGCCGCACGTCTGCGAACGGCCCGGCAAATTCTTTTCGAGAAGGGCGATCGACCGCAGTTAATCGCCATCATGAGCATGACGGTCGGACCGCTGGTTATGCCAGTTCTCGAAGCCGACCCCGCCTTGGCGCGGACAGTGGTCAAGCGGGTTATCGATTGGGATCGTTCGACACCGGATCCGTTCCGCGACCGGGAGGCTGCTAAAGCCGGCGATATTCCGGAAAAACTCGCCAAGATCGACGCAGGGCTGACGCGTTTTCCCGAGCAGAATGGCGGCGATCCGGCCCGCCTTGCCAGTGCGCGCGATGCGGATCAGCGCGCCGAGCAACAGATCAAATCTACCGACGCCCAACGCTGCGGCCCGGGAACGCTGGATGCGGTCGATGCCGAGGTGGCAACCACCCGCATCCGGAGCGAGGCAGAGCGCCTCGCCAAGACGTATCCCTTCGTGCTTCGCCAAGCGGGTGGGACGGTCAAGTCGGTCAGTGTCGGGGCGTGGCAGAAGGGAACCTCCGGCGTGCCGAGCCGGCTGACCGTTTCGGTCAGTCCGGCAAGCGGCGCGACCTTCTATGCCGAGATCGACGCCGAAATCTCGATTACCGCCGACCGCAAGCTTGGGGCCATCAAAACCTCGCTGGCCTGCATCACCTATCTTTGGCTTGGCCAACGTGACGGATCGTGGAAAAACGTCTGTCTCGATGACCCGAAAGCGATTAAGCCGAACTGATCAGGAAGCTCCGGAATGATCGCCGTGCGCTGCGGGGGCCATCCCGGTCTTCCGGTGTTTCGTTCGCCCTGGGTCGCCTTGAATCCGGCAAGTCAGCCGAGAAAGAGCTTGTAGGCCGGGTTCTCGCTTTCATCCCAGTGGGCGTAGCCGAGGTTTTTCAGGAAATCCTTGAACTGCCCCATGTCGTTCGGCGGCACCTGCATGCCGACCAGCACGCGGCCGTAGTCGGCGCCGTGGTTGCGGTAGTGGAACAGGCTGATGTTCCAGCCGGCGCTCATCTGGGTCAGGAAGTTCATCAGGGCGCCCGGCTTCTCGGGGAACTCGAAGCGGTAGAGCAGTTCGCGCATACCCTTTTCGCAGACTTGCGCCGCGTGGCCGCCGACCATATGGCGAATATGGTTCTTCGCCATCTCGTCGTCGGTCAGGTCGAGTGCCGGGTAGCCGTGCTTGACCAGTTGCTCGACCAGCTTGCCGGATTCGTGGCGGTCGCCGACCTGGATGCCGACGAAAACATGGGCTTCGCTGGCCGTGTGGTAGCGATAGTTGAATTCGGTGATGTTGCGCTTGCCGATCAGCCCGAGGAACTTCTTGTAGGCCCCCGGCTTTTCCGGCAGCGTCACCGCCAGCACGGCTTCGCGCCGCTCGCCGACCTCGGCCCGCTCGGCAACAAAGCGCAGGCGGTCGAAATTCATGTTGGCGCCGGAGGTCACGGCGATCAGGTTCTTGTCCTTCAGCTTGTGCAGGCGGGCGTACTCCTTGGCCCCAGCAACGGCCAGCCCGCCGGCCGGCTCGACGATCGAACGGGTGTCCTCGAAAACGTCCTTGATCGCCGCGCAGATGGCGTCGGTGTCGACCAGCACGATGTCGTCGAGGAATTCCCTGCACAGGCGGAAGGTTTCCTCGCCGACATACTTGACCGCGGTGCCGTCGGAAAAGAGACCGACCTGGTCGAGACGGACCCGCTTGCCGGCGGCAATCGACTGCTTCATCGCATCGGCGTCGAAAGTCTCGACGCCGATCACCTTGATATGCGGTTGCAGGCGCTTGATGTAGGCGGCCACCCCGGCGGCCAGGCCGCCGCCGCCGATGGCGCAGAACACGGCGTGGATCGGCCCGCTGTGGCGCGAGTGCTGACGGAGGATTTCCATGGCGACGGTGCCCTGCCCGGCAATCACTTCCGGATCGTCGAAGGGATGGACGAAAGTCAGTTTCTCGGCCTTTTCCAGTTCCAGCGCATGGGCGTAGGAATCGTCGAAGGAGTCACCGTGCAGCACGACTTCGCCGCCGCGGGCGCGGACGGCATCGACCTTGATGGCCGGCGTCGAGGTCGGCATGACGATGACCGCCCGGCAACCCAGCTTGGCGGCCGACAGGGCGACGCCCTGGGCGTGATTGCCGGCCGAGGCGCAGATCACGCCGCGTTTCATTTTTTCGGCCGACAGGCTGGCGATCTTGTTGTAGGCGCCGCGCAGCTTGAAGGAAAACACCGGCTGCATGTCTTCGCGCTTCAGAATAATCTTGTTGCCGCTCCGGGCGGAAAGGTTGTTGGCCAGTTCGAGCGGTGTTTCGATCGCCACATCGTAAACCTGGGCGTTGAGAACTTTTTCAAGATAGTCCGGATGCATGGCGCGATTCTTCAGGGCAAAGGGAGGATTCTACGGCTGGCGCGGCCAAACGTCACGGCGGAAAGCGCTTGTCCGTGATCGTTGCCCGGCCCGACCGGGGCTGACCAGAGCGGCCTGCGGTTTTGGCGCTGTTTGGTGATCAGTGCAAAATAAGCGCGAACACCGGCTGTGTATTTGTGTCGAAAGGCCTCCGAACACGTTGGCGGCCTCTCCGGTACGCTAAAATCCGTCCTTTAACGCTTCTGATTCTGGTCGCCTTATGACTGCTCGCTTGCGCGAAATTCCGTACAACTACACCTCGTTTTCCGATCGTGAGATCGTCATCCGCCTGCTTGGGCCCGATAACTGGGCCGTTCTCGACGAACTGCGCAGCGAGCGCGTCACTGGTCGTTCGGCGCGCATGCTCTACGAGGTGCTCGGCGACATCTGGGTTGTGCAGCGCAACCCGTACCTGGAAGACGACCTGCTCGACAATCGCGAGCGCCGCGACGCGCTGGTCAATGCCCTGCGCCACCGTCTGAGCGAGGTCGAAAAGCGCCGGCATTCGAGCGAAAGCGAAGATGCGGAGCGTTCGGAGAAGGTCAAGCATCTGGTCGAAGCGGCACAGCGGGCGGTCGATCGTTTCGCCGAACATTTCGGCCAGACCATCGATCTGCGGCGCAAGGTATTGAAGGTTCTCGGCAAGCACACGCGCAAGGACAACATCGCCTTCGATGGTCTGGCCCGCGTCTCACACGTCACCGATGCGACCGACTGGCGTGTCGAATACCCCTTCGTCGTCCTTTATCCGGACACCGAAGAGGAAATCGGCCATCTCGTGCGCGGCTGCATCGAAGCCGGCCTGACCATCATTCCGCGCGGGGGCGGCACCGGTTATACCGGCGGCGCCATCCCGCTGACGCCTTACGCGGCGGTGATCAATACCGAAAAGCTGATCGATATCGGTCCGGTCGAAGAACTGGTGCTGGCCGGCCATGAAACGCCGTACGCGACGATTCGTACCGGCGCCGGCGTCGTCACCGATCGCGTCGCCGAAGCCGCCTCGCTGGCCGGCCGCGTCTTCGCGGTCGATCCGACTTCGGCCAGCGCGTCGTGCATCGGCGGCAACATCGCGATGAACGCCGGCGGCAAGAAGGCCGTGCTGTGGGGCACCGCGCTCGACAACCTGGCCTGGTGGAAGATGGTCGATCCGGACGGCAACTGGCTGGAAGTCGAACGGGTTAATCACAACTACGGCAAGATCCACGAGCAGGAAAACGTCGAGTTCCGCCTGAAACGCTTCGATCCGAGCGGCAAGAAGTTCCTCGGCGAGGAGATTCTGACCATGCCGGGCGCAGCCTGCCGCAAGGTCGGGCTGGGCAAGGACGTGACCGACAAATTCCTCGGCGGCGTACCCGGGGTACAGAAGGAAGGCACCGACGGCATCATCGTCGCGGCGCGCTGGGTGCTGCACAAGATGCCGCCGGTGACGCGCACCGTTTGTCTCGAGTTCTTCGGCCAGGTGCGCGAAGCCGTGCCGGCCATCGTCGAGATCACCGACTACTTCAAGCCGGGCGGTGCCGGACACACCGCAGGGGTGCTGTTGGCCGGCCTCGAACACCTCGACGAGCGCTACGTCAAGGCGGTCGGCTACGCGACCAAGGCCAAGCGCCACGGTCGGCCGAAAATGGTGCTGTTCGGCGACCTCGTCGGCCATGACGAGAATGCCGTGATGGCGGCCGCTTCGGCCGTCGTGCGCATGTGCAATCGGCGCGCGGCGGAAGGTTTCATCGCGGTGGATGCCGAAACGCGCAAGAAATTCTGGCTCGACCGTTCGCGCACCGCCGCCATTTCGCGCCATACCAATGCTTTCAAGGTCAATGAGGACGTCGTTATCCCGTTGCCGCGCATGGGCGACTATTGCGATGGTATCGAGCGCATCAACATCGAGCTGTCCACGCAGAACAAGCTGGCCTTGTGCGCTGCGCTGAGCCAGTTCCTCAAGGGCGAACTACCGCTGCACGCCGGCGATGCCAATCTCGACAGCGCGGTGCTGATCGGCGACCGCCGCCAGGCGGCGCTCGATTACGTCGAAGCCGTTCGCCTGCGCTGGGAATGGCTGCTCGACAATCTCGACCTGCCGCTGGCCGAAGCCGAATCGCGCTTCCCATCCTACGGCGTGCAGGCCGGCGAGCTGACCAACCGGGCCGAGAATCCCCGCCTCTTCCACCGACTGCAGGATTATTCGGTGCGGGTGTCGTGGAAGCAGGAACTGCAGGCGCGGCTGACCAAGATCTTCGATGGCAGCGTTTATCGCCCCATCCTGGAGCGGATCGAAGCCATCCATAATGAAGTGTTGCGCGGCCGCGTCTTTGTCGCGCTGCACATGCATGCCGGCGACGGCAACGTGCATACCAACATCCCGGTTAACTCCGACAATTACGAGATGCTGCAAACGGCCAACAAGGCCGTCGAGCGCATCATGCATCTGGCCCGCGGTCTGGACGGCGTGATTTCCGGCGAACACGGCATCGGCATTACCAAGCTGGAATTCCTGACCGACGAGGAAATCGGCCCCTTCCGCGCCTACAAGCAGAAAGTCGACCCGCAGGGCCATTTCAACAAAGGCAAGCTGATGGCCGGCGGCGACATGGGCAATGCCTACACGCCCTCGTTCAGCCTGCTGGGTGCCGAATCGCTGATCATGGAACAGTCCGAGATCGGCAAGATTTCCGATATGGTCAAGGACTGCCTGCGCTGCGGCAAGTGCAAGCCGGTCTGCTCGACCCATGTGCCGCGCGCCAACCTGTTGTACAGCCCGCGCAACAAGATTCTCGCCACCTCCTTGCTGGTCGAAGCCTTCCTGTACGAGGAGCAGACCCGGCGCGGCATTTCGCTGAAGCATTTCGACGAATTCAACGATGTCGCCGACCATTGCACGGTCTGCCACCGCTGCCTGAAGCCCTGCCCGGTCGATATCGACTTCGGCGATGTGTCCGTGGCGATGCGCAATTTCCTCCGCAAGCAGGAGAAGAAACGTTTCAGCCCCGGCACGTTCGCGGCAATGACCTACCTGAACCTGAAGGACCCGGCGACCATCAAGTTGATGCGCTTCGGCATGATGGACTTCGGCTTCAAGGCCCAGCGTCTGGCGCACAAGGCGGCCAAGGCCCTCGGCTTGACCCAGGACAGTCGCAAGCATCCGCCGGCGACGCTCGGTGCACCATCGGTGAAGACGCAGATCATCCACTTCATGAACCGACCGATGCCGGGCAACTTGCCCAAGCGTACTTCGCGCGCTCTGCTCGATATCGAGGACGACAAGGTCATCCCGGTGATTCGCAACCCGCAGAAAACCAGCGAAGAGTCGGATGCGGTCTTTTACTTCCCCGGTTGCGGCTCGGAGCGGCTGTTTTCGCAAGTTGGCCTGGCGACCCAGGCGATGCTTTACGAAATTGGCGTAACCACCGTCCTGCCACCGGGTTACCTGTGCTGCGGCTATCCGCAGAATGCCTCCGGCGATGCCGACAAAGGCCAGAAGATCACCACCGAGAACCGCGTACTGTTCCACCGGGTCGCCAATACGCTGAATTATCTCGACATCAAGACGGTGATCGTCTCCTGTGGTACCTGCATGGATCAACTGCAGAAGTACCAGTTCGAGAAGATTTTCCCCGGTTGCCGCCTGCTCGACATCCATGAGTACCTGATGGAAAAGGGCATCAAGCTGGAAGGCGTTCAGGGTACGCGCTACATGTACCACGACCCTTGCCATACGCCGATGAAGTCCTATGCCCCGCTCCTCGTCACCAAGACGCTGATGGGTCAGGATGTGCCATTGACCGACCGCTGCTGCGGCGACGCCGGCTCCTTTGCTTATTCCCGTCCGGATATCGCGACGCAGGTCAAGTTCCGCAAACAGGAAGAGATCGAAAAAGGTGCGGCCAGTTTGCGCGCCGATGGCTTCACCGGCGATGTGAAGATCCTCACATCCTGCCCGGCCTGTCTGCAGGGCCTGTCCCGTTACGATGACGATGCCGATACCAAGGCCGACTATATCGTCGTCGAAATGGCCAAGCACTTGCTCGGTGATAACTGGATGGCGGATTACGTCGGCCAGGCAAACAGCGGCGGTATCGAGCGCGTCCTACTCTGAGCGGGGCGTTCAAGGCGTTATCGTGAAATAGTTCCTTAACATGCGCTAGCGCCTTGCGGTATTCGTTGGCTGGTGTAATGCTTGCCAGCGTCCTCGGAGTGTTATTCATGAATAGTGCCGCACTGCCTTGCGAGTTATGCGCCAACCCCGGTGGAGTGGTCGTCTGGGACTCCCCGGCTTGTCGGGTGATCCGGAACGCCCATGCCTGGGGCGCCGTTCATCGCGACGGGCTGCTACAGCGCCGCAGCGCAAGCGATAAAGACCTGGCGCTAGCCTTGTCGCATGAACTGGCAACTGTCGAACATTAAGGCTGGAGTCACCATGAATACGAGCGCCAATACCACGCCACTGACGATTTCCAATCTGCAGTCCGGAGAGAGTTACCTCGCGCAACTGTCGTTGGCCAATCCGGCAGTTGCCGAACAGCAGTTGATGGCGTTTCTCGATGCGTTGCTGACTACTCCGCCCGACCCGGGGATTTTGCTCAGTCTTCTTGAGCGGGCCCGCGTTCCGATGTGTTTCGTCGAGGAGGAAATGGCCCGGCGCTATCACAACAAGCCATTGATTCTGGCTGATGAGGAAGAGCTCAGCTTCCAGATGGTGGTGTCGGCCTGGCGCAAGATGAGCAAGGCCTACTCATTGTGCGCCCGCCTTGAGGAGCCGGATGCCGAGAATCCGCAGTACGCCGCATTGATGGCCACGCTGTTGCATCGCTGCCTCTATTACACCGGGATGGTTATCCTCGAACACTTTCGGGCCCGCCGGGAATTGCCGGAAGGCATCTGGCTGGAATTGCATGGTTACTACGAAACGGCCGAGGAATGGGGCGTTGCCTACACGCCGGTCGAGGACTTGCTGGAAAATACGCTGCAGGCGACCCACTGTGCCGCTGCCTACGCCACGCTGCTGCTGATCGATATTGCCAGCCCCTACAGCAACAGTGTCCGTAATCTGAACTTGATCAGGCGGTGGGCCGGGATGTGGGCTCCGTTGATCTCGATCCATCGGCTCGAGGACGATCTCGAGGAGCCGCCCTATGTCGTCGCTTTGATGAAGGACATGCCGTTGCATCCGAGCGCCATCACCGATGGGCCAAGCAACGACCTGCGGCGGCTCGATACGACGCGTATCGGACTGCAGATCGACCACTTGCTGAGCCAGCTCCGCCAGCGCATGACGCCCTCGCAACTGGGCTTGGGTGAGGAAACCAGCGGCCATGTCATCCAATTGCTCGAACATCTGTCGCGGCCCTGGACGCAGTCGGCATCGCCGCGCAAATTCCGGCGTTTCGCCACGGAAGGAAGGGCCCAGGTTGCTGCCGGCTTCGAGGCCATGCATTTTTTTGTCAGTGGCCGAGAGTTTGTCCAGCCGGACTCGGCCAGCGCCTATTCGCGCGGCGAATTCGACCAACTGTTTACCTTCCGTGACCGTGCCGATCCCGGGCAGTCGCTGAATATCATGCCGCATATCAGTTTTCCGCTTGATGAGTGGTCGGTGATCAACCATTCCGCCAACGGGTTTCGGCTGGGGCGGAGCTGTGCCGGCCAGAAGGTCACGCATGGCGAACTGATGGCAGTTCGCCCGCATGATGGGCAGCATTTCCTGCTGGTGCACGCCACCTGGCTGATGCAGGAACAATCCGGCGGCCTGATCGTCGGCGTCGGCATCCTGCCGGGTATGCCAAGGGGTATTGGCGTGCGTTTGGTAGTAACCGGCGGGGGGATCAGCGACCGTTACGTGCCGGCGTTCCAATTGCCGCCGGTGCCGGCAATCAAGGAAGAGGGATCGCTGGTCTTGCCGAGCGGGATGTACCAGGCGAGCCGGATTCTTGAAGCCTACTGCGGCGAAGAGACCTGGCAACTGCGGATGCTGCATGTGCTCCAGCGTGGCACCGATTTCGATCGCATCAGCTACCAGGCGCTTTGACGTATCTTGCGGCAGCGCTTGGGTGAGTGCGCTAAACTAGCGCCCTCACCATGGAGGACGATATGGCTGGCATTGATCGGGATACGCCGATACCGAGTGAAATTAAGCTGCACCAGAAATCCCGGTTGCTCGAACTCGGTTACGAAAATGGCGAGCGCTACACGCTGGATTTCGAGTTTCTCCGGGTCTTTACGCCGTCAGCCGAAGCTCGCGGGCATGGACCCGGCCAGGAAACGCTGCAGACCGGCAAGCGCAATGTCGATATCGAACGCATCGAACCAGTCGGCAGCTACGCCGTGCGTCTGGTATTTTCCGATGGCCACGACAGCGGCCTTTATTCCTGGGACCTGTTGTACAACCTCGGCAAGCACCACGACGAACTGTGGCAGGATTACCTGAGTCAGATCGAAGCCCAGGGTTTGTCGCGCGACGTCGATACCTCTTCCCGCCCAGCCGCCGGCAGCTGCGGTCACCATCACTAAAGACATGAAAAACGATACTACCCATTTTGGCTACGAAACCGTGGCCGAGCAGGAAAAGTCCCGGCGCGTTGCCGATGTTTTCGACTCCGTCGCCAGCCGCTATGACCTGATGAACGATCTGATGTCGGGCGGCATGCACCGGCTGTGGAAAGCTTTCACCATCCAGCGCAGCGGCGTTCGCGAAGGTTCTCGCGTCCTCGATGTCGCTGGCGGCACCGGCGATCTGTCGCTGGCCTTTGCCAAGAAGATCGGGAAAAGCGGTCAGGTCTGGCTCACCGATATCAACAATGCGATGTTGGCGCGCGGCCGGGATCGTCTGCTCGACAAAGGCTACATGCTACCGGTGGCGCAGTGTGATGCCGAAAAGCTGCCCTTTCCTGATGACTGGTTCGATTGCGTGACCGTCGCCTTCGGCCTGCGCAACATGACGCATAAGGATGCGGCGATTGCTGAGATGCGCCGTGTCCTGCGTCCCGGCGGTCGTTTGCTGGTACTCGAGTTTTCGCAGGTATGGAAGCCTCTGGCGCCCCTCTATGATTTCTACTCCTTCCAGGTGATTCCACGCGTTGGCAAGCTGGTTACCAACGACTCGGAAAGCTATCGTTATTTGTCCGAATCCATCCGGGTTCATCCCGGCCAGGAGGAGTTGAAGGCGATGATGGAACAGGCCGGGCTTGAAAAAGTGGAGTATTTCAATCTGGCGCTGGGTGTCGTTGCACTGCACCGGGGCTACAAGTTTTAGGTTCCGGAAAGATGGCTGGAATCGATAGGCTGATTTTTGCTGCCCTGAATCATCTCCTGCAGGGCGAGACCTGGGCACAGGATCGCTTGCGGCCGTTTGCCGGAGCCCGGGTATTAATCGAGGCCGGGCCGATTGCTTTCGGTCTGCTGATCGATGAGCGCGGCTTTTTCAGTAGCGGTGACAACGCCAAACAAGCCGATGTGACGCTGACGCTGCCGGCCGATACGGCCGTCAAATTCATTGTCGATCGCCAGAACCTGTTCGCGGCGGTCAAACTGTCGGGTTCCGCCGATATTGCCGAGAGTCTGGCGTTCGTTTTCCGTAACCTGCGCTGGGATGTCGAGAGTGACCTGGCCGGCCTGATTGGCGATATCCCGGCCCGTCGTCTGACGATGCTTGGCGCAGGATTTTCCGGCCATCTCCAGGAAGGTGCCAAACGGCTGGCCGAAAACCTCGTCGAATATGCGACGGAAGATTCACTCCTGCTCGTCCCACAGCGCGATATCGACGTGTTTTGTTCCGAGGTCAATGAGTTGCGCGATGGCCTTGCCCGACTCGAAAAGAAAATCGCTCGCCTCTGATTCCGGGCAGTAAATTCAGGACAAATAAAAAGGGCAGCCTCGGCTGCCCTTTTCGCTCCCGGAAGGGAAATCAGTGCGTGTGCTTGCGCAGACGCTGGATCGTTTGCAGCTGAGCGATGGCTTGAGCCAGCTCGGCTTCCGCAGTCGCGTAATCCATTTCGGCGTGCCGGTTGGCGAGAGCTTCCTCGGCATGCTTCTTGGCTTCCAGGGCCTTGGCTTCGTCCAGATCGTGAGCGCGAATCGCAGTATCAGCCAACACGGTAATCATGTCGGGTTGAACTTCGAGCATGCCACCCGATACATAAACCAGCTCAAACTCGCTTTGACCGAGCACCTTCAAACGAATGGTGCCTGGCTTGATGCGAGTCAGCAGCGGTGTATGCCGCGGCAGAATGCCGAGCTCACCGGCTTCACCAGGAAAGACGGCAAGTTCGACCACGCCCGAGAAGATGGACTCTTCGGCGCTGACGACATCACAATGAACAGAAATTGCCATGATTGGCTCCTATGCTGAAGACGCGTTATTGCAGCGTCTTGGCCTTTTCGATGACTTCCTCGATACCGCCGACCATGTAGAACGCTTGTTCCGGCAGGTGATCGTATTCGCCAGCGCAAATGCCCTTGAAGCCCTTGATCGTATCCTTGAGGGAAACGTACTTGCCCGGCGAGCCGGTGAAGACTTCGGCCACGTGGAAAGGCTGGGACAGGAAGCGCTGAATCTTACGGGCACGGGAAACGGCCAGCTTGTCTTCCGGAGACAGTTCGTCCATACCCAGAATCGCGATGATGTCGCGCAATTCCTTGTACTTCTGAAGCGTCATCTGGACGGCACGGGCCACCGTGTAGTGCTCTTCGCCGACGACTTGCGGGTCGAGCTGGCGGGAGGTGGAGTCGAGCGGATCGACGGCCGGGTAGATACCCAGCGAGGCGATGTCACGCGACAGCACGACCGTCGAGTCCAAGTGCAGGAAGGTGGTCGCCGGGGACGGATCGGTCAAGTCATCGGCAGGCACGTAAACGGCCTGGATGGAGGTGATCGAGCCAACCTTGGTCGAGGTAATACGCTCTTGCAGACGGCCCATTTCTTCGGCCAGCGTCGGCTGATAGCCCACGGCGGAAGGCATCCGGCCGAGCAGCGCGGAAACTTCGGTACCGGCCAGCGTGAAGCGGTAGATGTTGTCGATGAACAGCAGGATGTCACGGCCATCGTCACGGAAACGTTCGGCCATGGTCAGGCCGGTCAGCGCGACGCGCAGACGGTTGCCCGGCGGCTCGTTCATCTGACCGAACACCATCGCGACCTTGTCGAGAACGTTGGAGTCCTTCATTTCGTGGTAGAAGTCATTACCTTCACGGGTACGCTCACCGACACCAGCAAACACCGACAAGCCGGCGTGCTGTTTGGCGATGTTGTTGATCAGCTCCATCATGTTGACGGTCTTGCCGACGCCGGCGCCACCGAACAGACCGACCTTGCCGCCCTTGGCGAACGGGCAGATCAGATCGATAACCTTGATGCCGGTTTCCAGCAGGTCAACCGACGAAGACAGTTCGTCGAATTTCGGTGCCAGAGCGTGAATCGGGCGAACTTCATTGCCCTCGATCGGACCGGCTTCGTCGATCGGGCGACCCAGCACGTCCATGATGCGACCCAGCGTGCCCGGACCAACCGGTACGGAAATCGCCGCGCCGGTATTGTTGACCTTCATGCCGCGGCGCAGGCCGTCGGATGAACCCATGGCGATGGTACGGACAACGCCGTCACCCAGCTGTTGCTGAACTTCAAAGGTAAGGCCTTCTTCAGCCATACCATTTGCTTCGGCGGCATCCAGCTTGAGCGCGTCGTAGACTTTCGGCATCGCGTCGCGCGGGAAGTGGATGTCCACAACGGCGCCGATACACTGAACGATTGAACCTTGACTCATATTCAAATCCCCAAAAATAAAATGCTTCGCGTTTGCGTCAGACGGCGGCGGCGCCGCTCACGATTTCCGACAGTTCCTTGGTAATCGCAGCCTGACGGGTCTTGTTATAGACCAGCTTCAATTCACCGATAACGGTCTTCGCGTTATCCGAGGCGGACTTCATGGCGACCATCCGGGCGGATTGCTCGGAGGCCATGTTTTCAGCCACTGCCTGATAAATCAAAGCTTCAACGTAACGGATCAGCAGATCGTCGATAACCGACTTGGCTTCCGGCTCATAGACATAATCCCACTTCGTCTTCGACGACCCGACCGCTGCGCCCGAAAGCGGCAGCAGTTGCTCGATCACCGGCTCCTGCTTCATCGTGTTGACGAAGCGGTTGTAGCCGATGTAAAGCGCGTCGATTTCGCCCTTGATGTAGGCGTCGAGTTGGATTTTGACCGGCCCGATCAGCTTTTCCAGGTGAGGTGTGTCACCCAGGCCCGTTGCATGCGAAACGATCTTGGCGCCGGAGCGCTGCATGAAACCGAAGCCTTTGTTGCCGATGCAGGTTGCCTGAAACTTTTTGCCCTGAGCATCAAATTCCTTCATCTTGGTCACTGCCAGACGAAGGAGATTTGAGTTCAGACCGCCGCACAAGCCCTTGTCGGATGTGATCAGAACCAGGCCAACGGTGGCCTGTTCGCGATTCACCAGGAAAGGATGCTTGTACTCGGTCAGAGCATGAGACAGGTTGCCTGCAACGCGCCGGATCTTCTCGCCGTAGGGTCGGGCAGCACGCATCCGGTCCTGCGCTTTGCGCATTTTGGATGCGGCCACCATTTCCATGGCCTTGGTGATCTTGCGCGTGTTTTCGACGCTCTTGATCTTGTTGCGAATTTCCTTGCCGCTAGCCATGGCTTTCTCCTAGATCAGACCCAGCTGCTCTTGAAAGCCTGGATACCGGCGGCGAGTGCCTTTTCGCTATCGGCGCTAAGGTCGGCGGTCGATTCCATGGTGTTCATGACATCGGCGCAGTTTGCCTTCAGGTAACCAATCATGGCCTTTTCGCATTCCAGAGCACGCTTGACTTCGACGTCGTCGAAATAACCCTTGTCTGCTGCGTACAGCGTGACGGCCATTTCGGAGATGCTCATCGGAGCGTACTGGGGCTGCTTCATCAGCTCGGTAACCAGACGGCCACGTTCCAGCTGCTTGCGGGTGGCTTCGTCGAGGTCGGAAGCAAACTGCGCGAAGGCAGCCAGTTCGCGGTACTGAGCCAGAGCCAGACGGACACCGCCGCCAAGTTTCTTGATCAGCTTGGTCTGGGCTGCGCCACCGACGCGGGACACCGAAATACCGGCGTTGATCGCAGGACGGATACCGGCGTTGAACAGGTCCGTTTCCAGGAAGATCTGGCCGTCGGTGATGGAAATCACGTTGGTCGGAACGAAGGCGGAAACGTCGCCGGCTTGCGTTTCGATAACCGGCAGTGCGGTCAACGAACCGGTCTTGCCCTTGATTTCACCATTGCTGAGCTTTTCGACCCAGGCTTCGGAAACACGAGCAGCGCGTTCCAGCAGACGTGAGTGGAGATAGAACACGTCGCCCGGGTATGCTTCACGGCCCGGCGGACGGCGCAGCAGCAGGGAAACCTGACGGTAGCCCCAGGCCTGCTTGGTCAAATCGTCATAAACGATCAGTGCATCTTGACCACGGTCGCGGAAATATTCGCCCATCGTGCAGCCGGAGTACGGTGCGATGTACTGCAGAGCGGCGGATTCGGATGCCGAGGCAGCAACGACGACGGTGTATTCCATCGCGCCGTTTTCTTCGAGCTTGCGCACGACGTTGGCGATGGTCGAAGCTTTTTGGCCGATAGCGACATAAACGCAGAAGAGGTTCTTGCCCTTCTGGTTGATGATGGCGTCGACCGCAACGGCGGTCTTGCCGGTCTGGCGGTCACCAATGATCAGTTCGCGCTGGCCACGGCCAACCGGCACCATGGCATCGACGCACTTCAGACCGGTTTGCACCGGCTGGGAAACCGACTTACGCCAAATAACGCCCGGTGCGACCTTTTCGATCTTGTCGGTCTGCTTGGCATTGATCGGACCCTTGCCGTCGATCGGCTGGCCGAGCGAGTTGACCACGCGGCCAAGCAACTCAGGACCAACGGGGACTTCCAGAATGCGACCGGTCGTCTTGACGATGTCGCCTTCGGAGATGTGTTCGTAGGGGCCAAGAACCACCGCGCCGACGGAATCACGCTCAAGGTTGAGCGCCATGCCGAAGGTGTTGCCGGGGAATTCCAGCATTTCGCCCTGCATAACGTCTTGCAGGCCGTGCACACGACAGATACCGTCAGTAACGGAAACTACCGTGCCCTGCGTGCGCACTTCCGATGCGCCTTGCAGGTTCTGGATCTTGCTCTTGATCAGTTCAGAAATTTCGGAAGGATTCAACTGCATGAAATTCTCCTAGTTGTTCAGCGCCGTAGCCATGGCGTCGAGCTTGCCGCGGACTGAAGCATCCAGCATCTGGTCGCCAACGATTACCTTGATGCCACCAATCAATGTCGGATCAACCGACACCGAGGTCTCGAGCCGGGACTTGAAGAAGGCTTCGAGTTGGGGCACCAGGGCTTTCACCTGGTTGTCATCGATCGGGAAAGCCGAAATCACCTCGGCTTGTTTGGTGCCTTCTTCGGCCTGCTTGTAGCTTGCGTACAAAGCGCCAATTTCCGGCAACAGTCCCAGACGGTCGTTTTTGGACAGCAGCTGGATGAAGTTCGCCAGCTCCGCATCTACCGCCGTACCGCAGGCAGACCGGAAGAGGTCGACCAGTTGCGAGGCCGCCACATTGGGATCTCCGATGGCCGAACGGACCTCGGGATTGCCGGCCAGTAGAGCGAGCGTTGAAACCGGCTCGGCCCACTTGGCCAGATTGCCGCTTTCCTTGGCTGCCCGGAACAGGGCTTCGGCGTAAGGACGGGCGATAGTTACGGATTCAGCCATTGCTTACAGGTCCTGTTTCAGGGCGACCAGCATGTCAGCATGCGCGGACGCGTTGATTTCCTTGCGCAGGATCTTCTCGGCACCGACAACCGCCAGTTCGGCTACGCGCTCACGCAACTGCTGCTTGGCACGTTCGACTTCCTGGTCGATCTCGGCCTTGGCGCCGGCGACGACCTTGTCGGCCTCTACCTTGGCGTTGCCTTTGGCTTCTTCGACGATCTGCTGCGCACGCTTTTCGGCTTGAGCGACGAGATCCGCAGATTTCTCTTTGGCTTCACGCAGCGCATCGGCGGAACGTTTGGCGGCGAGCTCTTGTTCGTGCTTGCCACGTTCGGCCGCAGCCAGGCCATCAGCTATCTGTGCTTGACGCTCAGCCATCGCCTTTTGCAGCGGGGGCCAAACGTACTTCATCGTGATCCAGATGAAGAGTGCAAACCAGATTGCCTGGCCAATCAGTGTAGCGTTGATATTCACGCTAACCTCCTGGTTATTAGGGTTTCAGGGGCGCGGATTAGTGCGACAGCAGAGCCAGGAACGGATTTGCGAAGAGCAGGAACAGAGCGATACCAACACCGATCATGGTCACGGCGTCGAGCAGACCGGCGACGATGAACATCTTGACTTGCAGTGTGGGGATCATTTCCGGCTGGCGAGCAGCGCCTTCCAGGAAGCGGCCACCCAGGATACCAAAGCCGATGGCGGTACCCAGAGCGCCGGCGCCGATCAGGATGGCTACAGCGATAGCGGTGTTGGAGAGGACGGTTGCGAGTTCCATGTTTACTCCTCAGTAAGGTAGGTTATTGCGGGGTTAAAGTTAAAAACTACTAAAAACTGCTACTACGACTTAGTGCGACTCTGCGGCCATCGACATGTACACGATGGTCAGCATCATGAACACGAAGGCTTGCAGGGTAATGATCAGGATGTGGAACAGTTCCCAGGGCAGAGCCAGGGGGAGCTGGTACACACCGAGCAGGGCGATCAGGATGAAGACCATTTCACCGGCGTACATGTTGCCGAAGAGACGCAGGGACAGCGAGATCGGCCGGGCGATTTCTTCAACGACGCGGAACAGGAAGTTGATCGGCGCCAGCTTGAGGCCAAACGGGACCGCGAATACTTCGTGCATGAAATGGCTGAAACCCTTGACCTTCAGACCCATGAACAGCGAGATGAAGAACACGCTGATCGACATGCCGAAGGTCAGGTTGGGGTCGGTGGTCGGCACGAACTTGAAGGGCAGGTGATGGTTGCCGGTGGCTGCTTGCAGCGCGGTCGGCAGGAAGTCGACCGGAATCAAGTCCATGGCGTTCATGACGAACACCCAGACGAAAATGGTAATGGCCAGCGGGGTAACCAGGGCGCTCTTGCCGTGGAAGGTGTCGCGAACCTGTTGATCGACCAGGCCGACCACCATTTCGACGAAGTTCTGGCCGCCTGACGGGATGCCCGCCGTGGCTTTGCTGGCCAGCATGGCCATCAAGCCGAAAACCACCAGACCCAGCAGGCCGGAAACCAGCAAGGTGTCCAAATGGAAAGTCCAGAAACCGGTACATACCCCATCAACTTTGGCGCTGTCTGCACAGACAGCGAGATTGGTCAGGTGGTGTTGAATATAACCAGCGGTGCCGCCTTCTGCGCTCATGTTTTCTCCAGTCAGCCTAGCGTTGCTTCAGCAGTGCCATCCAGTAGATGACGAAGGTTGATGCGTACCCAAGAAAAAGCGGCAGGACCGCGACTTCCTTGAATCCTATAAACACCAGCGCAAACCCGGCGAGAGTCAGGATGAACTTCAACCCCTCCCCACCGGCTTGCGCCCGATATGCCTTGATCGGGTCGCTTCCTGAACTCATCCGCAATGCTCTCAGAACGTATCCGAGATTCGCAACGAGCCCGATTGATCCCCCGATCAGAACAGAGACTGCCGCATTCCCATCGACAAACAGCACGGCAATGAGTGCCAATGCGATTGTCAATGCCGCTTGCCGGCTGAGTATCCAGCTTACTTGCGGGTGCAAGACATGCCTCGTCCAAAAACCTTGCGAGTGTAACGGACTCTTGTAGATGAGTCAATTTCCGCGGCGCACAAATTGAGGGTTTTCCCGCATGCCTGCTTGATTCTGAATAGAGGCATCGGTTATACGCGGAGCCGAAAAATCAGGCCATCCAACTGGTCGAGGCTGGCAAATTCTATGGTGACTTTGCCCGCCCCTTTTTTGCTGGAGCGGATAGCCACATTGGTGCCCAAGCCTTCGGAGAGTTCTTCCTGCAAACGGAGCAGATCGCGATCGACCGCTTTCTCGGCGGCCCGTTTCGGCGGGTTCAGCAGTTGCTGAACCAAGCGTTCGGTTTCGCGGACCGACAGTCCCTTCTGGATGATGCGCTGGGCGACGCCAACCTGCTGGCCGGTCGAGATGGGCAGCAGGGCACGGGCATGGCCCATGTCGATCTGGCCGTTGATCAGCATCTCCTGGACCGGTGCGGTCAGCTGCAGCAAGCGCAGTAGATTGGTGGCGGCCGGGCGTGAGCGGCCGACGGCGTCGGCCGCTTGCTGGTGGGTCAGGCCGAATTCGTCGATCAGGCGTTGCAGGCCCTGGGCTTCTTCGAGCGGATTCAGGTTCTCGCGCTGGATGTTCTCGATCAGCGCCATGGCCAGCGCCTGTTCGTCCGGGATGCTGCGGATCAGCACCGGGACTTCGTTCAGGCCGGCCAGTTGGGCGGCACGCCAGCGGCGTTCGCCAGCGACGATTTCATAGCGTTCGGCGCCTGGCGTGCCGTCGACGGCACGGACCAGGATCGGCTGCATGATGCCCTGTGACTTGATCGAGGTGGCCAGTTCGGCCAGCGACTCCTGATCCATGTGGGTGCGCGGCTGGTATTTTCCGGGGCGCAGGCGTTCGACCGGCAGGTTGCGCTGTTCGTCGCCCTGCGGTTTGTCGCTGCCGGACAGCAGGGCGTCGAGACCGCGGCCGAGTCCTTTCATCTTGATCATGGGGCGACCCTTTCGAGGATTTCTTTGGCGAGGGCGCTGTAAGCCTGGGCGCCCCGGGAGTTTTTGTCGAAGGCGATGACCGGCTTGCCGTAGGACGGCGCTTCGGCGAGCCGGACATTGCGCGGCACGATGGTCTTGTACACCTTGTTGCCGAAATGGCTTTCCAGCTCGTTGGAAACCTGCTGGGTCAGCGTGCTTTGCGGGTTGTACATGGTGCGCAGCAGGCCTTCGATTTCGAGGCGCGAGTTCAAATGGGTGCGCACCTTGCGCAGCGTTTCAACAAGATCGGACAGACCTTCCAGCGCGTAGTACTCGCACTGCATCGGGATCAGCACCGAGTCGGCGGCGACCAGGCCATTGACGGTCAGCATGTTGAGGGCCGGCGGGCAGTCGATGAGGATGAAGTCGTAAGTGGCATGGCCGGCCTGCAGGGCGTTTTTCAGACGGTATTCGCGCTCGCTCAATTCGATCAGTTCGACTTCGGCGCCGGCCAGTTCGCGGTTGGCGGGCAGCACGTCGAAGCCGAAATCGGTCCGCAGGCAGACTTCGGCCAGCGTCGCCGCGCCGATCAGCAATTGATAGACGGTGGGCAGCGCTTCCTTCTTGGTGATGCCGGCCCCGGTCGTCGCGTTGCCCTGCGGATCGAGGTCGATCATCAAGACGCGCTGGCCTTCGGCGGCGAGCGAGGCGGCCAGATTGACCGCTGTCGTCGTTTTGCCGACGCCGCCTTTCTGGTTGGTAATGGCGAGTACTTTCATGACCCGGCTTTCAAAATGATCAAATGTCGTTCGGCAGCGAGCCCCGGCACGGCAAGCGGAATGATCGCTTCAACCGTGATGTCGGCGGGGAGTGTCTTCAGTTCGTCGTCCGGCCGGACGCCCTTCATGGCCAGCCAGCGGCCGCCTGGGGCGAGCAGGTGGCGGGTCAGGCGGACGAACAGGGCGATTTCGGCAAAGGCCCGCGAGCTGATCTGGGCGTAATGGCCGCTCATTTCTTCGACCCGGGCATGGTGCACCGTAGCATTCTTCAGGCCCAGTTCGATTGCGGCCTGCTGCAGGAAGGTGGTTTTCTTCTGCACGGTATCGACCATGCTGACCGACAGTTCCGGCCGGGCGATGGCCAGCGGGATGCCAGGCAGACCGCCGCCGCTGCCGACATCGAGTAGCGGCCCGCTGCCGATGTGCGGCAGGATGGCCAGCGAATCGAGCAGGTGGTGCGAAATCGCCTGCTCCGGGTCGCGCAGTGCGGTCAGGTTGTAGGTCTTGTTCCACTTGAGCAGCAGATCGCGAAAAGCCAGCAGTTTTTGCTGTGCTTCCGTCGGCAGGGCGATGCCCAGTTCGGCGAGGCCGGCCGCCAGCGTGATCGAACTCATGCGGCGTGGCCGAGATTGAAGCGTTTCAGATGGATCAGCAGCAGCGATATGGCGGCAGGCGTAATGCCCTGAATGCGCGAGGCCTGGCCGATGGTCTGCGGCTTGTGCTGGGCCAGCTTCTGCTTGACCTCGTTGGACAGGCCGGCGACCTTCGTGTAGTCCAGTTCGACCGGCAGGAGCGTATTCTCGTAGGAGCCGGAACGCGCCACTTCCTCGGCCTGGCGGTCGATGTAGCCCTGATACTTGGCGGAGATTTCGAGCTGCTCGATGACCATCGCGTCGCTCTCTCCTGCGCCGGCCCCCGGCAGGGTCAGCAATTCGCGGTAGGCGATTTCCGGGCGACGGAGCAGTTCGAACAGGTTGTACTCATGGTCGATGGCCTTGCCCAGCACGCGGATGGCGTCTTCGGCCGGCAGCATTTTCGGATTGACCCAGGTCGATTTGAGGCGCTCCTGCTCGGCGGCGATGGCGTCGCGTTTCTGGCTAAAGGCCGCCCAGCGCTGGTCGTCAATCAAACCGAGGGCCCGGCCCTGTTCGGTCAGGCGCAGATCGGCATTGTCTTCGCGCAGGCTGAGGCGGTATTCGGCGCGGCTGGTGAACATCCGGTAGGGATCTGCCACGCCGCGGGTAATCAGGTCGTCGACCATGACCCCGAGGTAGGCTTCGTTGCGCTTCGGACACCAGCCGGCCTCGCCACGGCTATAAAGGACGGCGTTGATGCCGGCCAGCAGGCCCTGCGCGGCGGCCTCTTCGTAGCCGGTGGTGCCGTTGATCTGGCCGGCGAAGAACAGGCCGTGGATGGCTTTGCTCTCCAGCGTGTCCTTCAGGCCGCGCGGGTCGTAGAAGTCGTATTCAATGGCGTAGCCGGGGCGCAGGATGTGGCAGTTTTCCAGGCCGCGGATCGAGCGCACCAGGGCCAACTGAATGTCGAAAGGCAGGCTGGTCGACACGCCGTTCGGATAGATCTCGTGCGTCGTCAGGCCTTCCGGTTCGAGGAAGACGTTGTGGCTGTTCTTGTCGGCGAAGCGGTGGATCTTGTCCTCGATCGACGGACAATAGCGCGGCCCGACGCCTTCGATGACGCCGGTGTACATCGGCGAGCGGTCGAGGCCGCTGCGGATGATGTCGTGCGTCTTCTCGTTGGTCTCGGTGATCCAGCACGGCATCTGGCGCGGGTGCTGCGCGGCGTTGCCGAGGAAGGAGAAGACCGGCAGCGGATCGTCCGAGTGCTGCTCTTCCATCACCGAGAAATCGATGGTTTTGCCGTCGAGACGCGGCGGCGTGCCGGTCTTCAGGCGGCCTTGCGGCAGATGCAGTTCCTTCAGGCGGGCGGCCAGCGAAACGGACGGCGGATCGCCCATGCGGCCGCCGGTGTAATTCTCGAGGCCGACGTGGATCTTGCCGTTGAGGAAGGTGCCGGCGGTCAAGACGACCGCATCGGCCATGAAGCGGATGCCGATCTGGGTGACGGCGCCGACCACCTTGTCGCCCTCGACGATCAGGTCGTCGCAGGCTTCGGCGAAGATTGTCAGGTTGGGCTGGTTCTCCAGGCGGGACCGGATCGCCTGCTTGTACAGCACGCGGTCGGCCTGGGCGCGGGTGGCGCGGACCGCCGGCCCTTTCGAGGCATTGAGGATGCGGAACTGGATGCCGGCTTCGTCGGTCGCCGCGGCCATTGCGCCGCCCAGCGCATCGACCTCGCGCACCAGGTGGCCCTTGCCGATGCCGCCGATCGACGGATTGCAGCTCATCGCCCCCAGCGTGTCGAGGTTGTGGGTCAGCAACAGCGTCTGCGCACCCGCCCGCGCCGCGGCCAGCGCGGCCTCGGTGCCGGCATGGCCGCCGCCGACAACGATGACGTCAAATCGGGTGGGGTAGAGCATGGTGGAGGCTTTGTTGCAGCGCAGTATCGGGAGCCGGATTTTACGTCAGGCCGCTGAAAAAACACAGGTTTTTACCGGCGCCTTGCCCTGTCTGGCGAACTCAAGTAAGTTCCCGAAGATGAGCACGAGCCAAGCAAAGGGCATGAACCCTCTGGATAACGATGAGATGCTGCTGGTTTTGCAGCAGACTCTTACCAAAAAGCGGGTATTGATCGTCGACCGGCATCCGCCGGCCCGTGAGGCGCTGCGCCTGATGCTCGGCGCCCTGGGCGTAATCGCAGTGCATGGCGCCGGCAATTCGGCCGAAGTGATTCGCCAGGTCAAGGGCAACCGCTTCGACATCATCCTCTCCGATTTCGTTCTCGACGATGGGCGCGATGGCCAGCAACTGCTGGAAGAGTTGCGCCATGCCCACCTGATTCCGCTGGCGACGGTCTATCTGATCATCACCAGCGAGCGCGGCTACTCCAACGTTGTGGCGCTGGCCGAACTGGCTCCCGACGATTACCTGATCAAGCCGTTTACCGCCGACCAGTTGCAGGCCCGGCTGATCAAGGCGATCTACAAGAAACACGTGCTGCGCAAGATCTACGAACAGATCGAGCGCGGCGCCCTGCATGAGGCGATCGCCGCCTGTGACCGGGTGATCCAGCAACAGCCGGTGTATATGTACGATGCCTTGCGCTTCAAGGGCGAGTTGCTGCATACGCTGGGTCGGACCAGCGAGGCGGAAGAGGTCTTCCGCCGGGTGCTCGAAGGGCGCGTCGTGCCCTGGGCCAAGATGGGTCTGGCCACGGCGCTGCGTGATCGCGGCGCGCTCGATGAAGCCGAGCAACTGGCCGAGCAGGTAACCCAGGAAGCGCCGGAATTCCTCTCGGCTTTCGATTTCCTCGCCTCGGTACACGAAGCCAAGGGAAAATTGCAGGCGGCCCAGCAGTCCCTGCAGCGGGCGGCCGATGCGTCGCCGCACAATACCGTGCGCCAGCGCCTGGTCGGCGACGTGGCGGCCCGGAACAAGGATCTGGCGGCGGCCGAGAAGGCCTATGGCAAGGTCATCGAGCGCAACAAGGGATCCAGCCTGCGCACCGTCGATGACTTCGCCAATCTGTCGCGGGTGCTGGTCGAGCGCGGCAATGTCGAGGGATCGCGCAAGATCGCCAGCGAAATGAAGCGCGAATGGCGCGGCGAAAAGCAGGCGGAAATGGCGGCGCTAGTGACCGAAAGCCTGTGCCTCGATTTCGAGGGCGCGACCGAGAAGGCCAAGCAACTGGTCGACCAGGCGCTGGCCTTGCAGCAACAGATCCAGGTCGAAGGCGAGGCGAAAGGCCAGCACGTCTCGCAGCGCCTGGCCATCGATCTGGCGCACGCCTGTTACGCTACCGGCAAACAGGACGAGGCCGGGAAAATCATGCGCCAGGTCGCCGCGGAAAATCATGAAGATCCGCACCTGATCGACCACATCACCCAGGTCTTCGAGAAAACCGGCCAGCCCGATGCGGGCAAGGCCTTGCTCGATCAGGTCGGCAAGGAAATCATCGAACTCAACAACAAGGGGGTGCTGGCCGCCCGCAACGGCGATCTGGAAGGCGCCGTGCAGTTGTTGATCCAGGCCGCCGAGCAGGTGCCCAATCTGCAGTTTCTGGTCAATGCCGCCAAGGCCATCTACACGCTGATGGACAGCAAGGGCTGGGATGCCGAACTGGCGGCCCGGGCGCTGGACTACCTGATGCGCGCCCAGCGCAAGGACCGCAAGAGCCCGAAAGTCGCTTCGGCGCGCGAACTCTACGCCAACGTTGCCAAGAAACACGGCATCGCGACCGACCCCTTCTGAGCCGCCGCCTGACCGGGCGGCAACATTTCGAAACGTCTTGCCGCGGAAAAGGGCTGCATCCTTTTGCCCGTTGCTGCGTTAATCGGACATCGGTCGGCTGTCCTGTTGCCGACGAACGGTTTTACGGGAGTCAACGATGAACAATCTCTTACGCCTTGCCGGTGCCGCACTGACCCTGGTGCTCGCCTTGTCTTCCGGGGCGGCGCTGGCCGATCCGCCGGCCCGGGTCGGCCGTCTGGCCTACCTCGAAAACGGCGTTGATCTGGCGGTCAGCCGCGACGACCAAGGCGCCCCGGCGACCCTTAACTGGCCGATCAGCAGCGGCGCCATCCTCGACACCGATCGCCGCGGTCGGGCCGAGGTCTGGGTCGCGTCCTCGGCCTTCCGGCTGGCCGGCAACAGCCGCGTCGAATTCGTTCTGGTCGACGACCGGCAGGTGACGCTCGATGTGACGGAAGGCAGTCTGGCCGTCAGCATCCTCGATCGCGATCAGGTAAACGATGTGACGGTGCACACCCCGGACGGCAGCATTCGCTTCGTGACCCCTGGGCGCTACCGGATCGACGTGCTGGACGATCATAGCGAGTTGAGCGTACAGGCCGGGCAGGCCAATATCGATTATCGCGGGCGGCTTACGCCGGTCGCTGCCGGACAGCGGGCCAGTCTGGCCGGGGCCGGCCAGGTCCGGCTCGAGGCCGATCTTGATCCGGACGCTTTCGATAATTGGGTTGCCGAGCGCGAGAACGCGACGATGGCCCGGGTTGCGCGGCGCCATGTTGCGTCGCAGATGACCGGCTATCAGGATCTCGATGCCTACGGCGACTGGCAGCCGGCGGCGGAGTACGGCAGTGTCTGGTATCCGCGTTCGGTCGCCGCCGACTGGGCGCCCTATCGTTTCGGCCGCTGGGCCTGGGTGGCACCCTGGGGCTGGACCTGGATCGATCAGTCGCCCTGGGGATTTGCGCCGTTTCACTACGGGCGCTGGGTGATTATCGGCGGCCGCTGGGGCTGGGTGCCGGGCAGCCATGTCGCCCGCCCGGTCTATGCGCCGGCGCTGGTCGGCTGGATCGGCAACCCCGGCTGGAACGTCAGTTTCAGTTTCGGCTCGGCCCCGGCCGTCGGCTGGTTTCCGCTTGCCCCGCGCGAAGTCTATGTTCCGGCTTATCGCTACAGCCCGACCTATATCCGGCAGATCAATATCAACCACGTCCGCGAAGTGAGCCGCATCGAACGCGCCGAACGTTCGGGGGCGCACGAAACCTTTGTCCATCGCGCGCTGCCGCGGGCGGTGACGGTTGTCCCGGCCAATCTGATGCGCGAAGGACGGTCGATTGGCGCTAACGAAATTCGCCGTCCCGAACGTAACGATCTCAGCCGTGCTCCGCAGGCCACACCGGCGCCCAACGCGGAATGGTTGAAGCCCACCCCGGCCGCCATTCGGCCACGTTCCGACGAGCGTCGTGAGCCGCCGAACTGGCGTGGCAAACGCCGCGATGTCGAGCGGCCGGTTGCCCCGCTCAACAACGAACGCCCGTTACGTCGGGAAAATGCGCCAGCGCAGGCCCGACCGCCGGAAATGCCGAACCCGGCTGTTCGAGTGCCGCTGCCACAGGTCGCCCCGCCATCGGCCTCGGAGCAACCCCGCGAGCCGCGACGCGAAATGCGCGATGCGCCACGGATGGCGCGGGGCGTGCCAAGGGAAAATGCATCGTCGGTCGTCCGTCCGTCGGAAACGCCGAGTCCGGCCCCGGCCGTTCGGGCACCGCTGCCGCAGGTCACCCCGCCGCCGGCCTCGGAGCAGCCCCGTGAGCCGCGGCGCGAAATGCGCGATGCGCCACGGATGGAGAGAGGCGTGCCAAGGGAAAATACCTCGCCGGTCGCCCGACCGCCGGAAACGCCAAGTCCTACGCCGACCGTTCGAGCACCATTGCCGCAGGTCGCTCCGCCGCCGGCCTTGGAGCAACCCCGCGAGCCGCGGCGTGAAATGCGCGATGCACCACGGATGGAACGGGCCGTGCCAAGAGAGAATGTGCCGCCGGTCGGCCGTCCGTCGGAAATGCCGAGCGCCCCACCGGCCGTGCGGGCGCCGCTACCGCAGGTCGCCCCGCCATCGGTTTCAGAGCAACCCCGCGAAATGCGCCGCGAGATGCGCGACGCGCCACGCATGGAGCGCGCGGCACCGCGGGAAAGTGCGCCAGCGGTCGTCCGTCCGCCGGAAATGCCGGCGCCGGCTCCGGCGGTGCGCATGCCACCACCCGCTCCGGCCGCTTCCCAGGCGGCGCCGGTGCCGCCGCCGCAGGACCAGCGCGGCAACCGTGAGCACGACAAGCCCCGGCGTGGCGAGCGCGACGACGAACGTGGGCCGCGTTAATCAGTCGGCGGTCAGCCGGGCAACGACCCGGCTGACGGCGCCCTAGTGCTTGTGGCCGAGCCCGAGGTAGGACTCGATGACGCGCGGGTCGGCGGCGAGCTCCTGGCTCGGGCCGGCCAACGAGACTTCGCCGGTTTCCAGCACGTAGCCGTAATCGGAGATCTGTAGCGCGGCGCGGGCGTTCTGCTCGATCAGCAGGATGGCGACGCCGGTTTCCTTCAGTGCCGCGATGATGCGGAAAATTTCCTTGATGATCAGCGGCGCCAGGCCGAGGCTCGGTTCGTCGAGCATCAGCAGCTTCGGCTTGGCCATCAGGGCGCGGCCCATCGCCAGCATCTGGCGTTCGCCGCCGGACAGCGTGCCGGCCAACTGGTCGCGGCGCTCTTCGAGGCGCGGGAACAGTTCGAAGACTTCGTCCATGGTGTCCATCTGGTCGCGGTGGCCGCTGCGGTAGCGGTCGAAGGCGCCGAGCAGCAGGTTGTCCTCGACGCTCATTTCGGCGAACAGCTCGCGCTTTTCCGGGACCAGCGTCATGCCATGGCGGACCAGGGCTTCCACCTCGTCCTCCGGGCGGCGCGGGTGCCCCATGTAGATGATCTCGCCTTGCGCCGGCAGCAGGCCCATCAGGGCGGTCAGCAAGGTGGTCTTGCCGGCTCCGTTCGGGCCGATCACGCTGACGATTTCGCCGCGCCGGATGGTCAGGCTGATGCCGTGCAGCGCCTCGACCTTGCCGTAGGAAACACGCAGATCCTTGACGTCGAGAATCACTTCGTGGTCGTGCAGGTGGCTATGTTTGCTCATGATCACTCGACTCCGCCGAGGTAGGCTTCGAGAACCCGTGGATCGCGCTGGACTTCCTCGGGTTGTCCTTCGGCGATCTTCTTGCCGAACTCCATGACGACGACGCGGTCGGCCAGGCCCATGACGAAATCCATGTCGTGTTCGACCAGCAGGATGCCCATGCCTTCGCTGCGCAGTCGGCGCAGCAGGTCGGCGAGGGCCAGCTTTTCGCGGTAACGCAGGCCGGCAGCCGGTTCGTCTAGAAGCAGCAGGACCGGGTCGGAGCACAGCGCCCGGGCAATTTCGACAATGCGCTGCTGGCCGAGGGCCAGGCTGCCGGCCGGCTCGAACATGTGTTCGGCGAGGCCGACCCGTTCGATCTGGCGAGCCGCTTCGGCGAGCAGGCGGTTTTCTTCGTGCCGATCGAGGCGCAGGGCGGCCGCCAGGACACCTTTGCTGCCACGCAGATGGCCGCCGATGGCGACGTTTTCGAGCACCGTCATCTGGCCGAGCAGGCGAACGTGCTGGAAAGTCCGGCTCATGCCGAGCCGGGCGATATCGCGCGAGATCATCGCGGCGGTCGGCTTGCCCTGGAAGGCAATGCTGCCTTCGCTGGCCGGGCTGACGCCGGAAATGCAGTTGAACATGGTGCTCTTGCCGGCGCCGTTCGGGCCGATCAGGGCCATGATTTCACCGGCCTTGACGGTCAGCGACAGCTGGTCGTTGGCGACCAGGCCGCCGAAGCGCTTGCTGACATTCTCGGCGGAAAGCAGCAGGCGACCGCTTTCCGCAGCCGGCCGTTTCGCCAGAGCGGCGGCCTGCGGTACCCGCCGGCTTTCCTTGCGCTCCGGCAACAGCTTGAGGATGACCGGCCACAGCCCGTCGCGCGCTTTCTGCAGGATCAGGATCATCGCGATGCCGAAGACGATGATTTCGAAATTGCCGCTCTGGCCGAGAATCTGCGGCAGCCAGTCCTGCAGCCATTGCTTGAGGATGGTAATCAGCCCGGCCCCGAGGACGGCGCCCCAGACGTAGCCGGCCCCGCCGACGACGGCCATGAACAGGTACTCGATACCCTGGTTGAGGGCGAATGGCGTCGGGCTGACGAAACGTTGCAGGTGGGCGTACAGCCAGCCGGAAGCGCTGGCCAGCAGCGCGGCGATGAGGAAAATGACGATCTTGGTGCGCGGTGTGTTGATGCCCATCGCTTCGGCCATCACCGCGCCGCCCTTGAGGGCGCGGATAGCCCGGCCGACGCGCGAATCGAGCAGATTGCTCAGGCTGAGGATGGCGAGCAGCACGACCAGCCAGATCAGATAGTAAAACTCGCGCCCGGATTTCAATTCCCAACCGAACAGCGAAATGTTGGGAATGCCGGTGATGCCGGTGTGGCCGCCGAGGAATTCGACATTGCCGAACAGGTAATAGAGGCTGATGCCCCAGGCGATGGTGCCGAGGGGCAGGTAATGGCCGCCCATGCGCAGCGTGATGAAACCGATGAAGAGGGCCACCGAAGCGGTCAGGGCCAGGCCGATGAGCAGCGTCAGCCAGGGCGACAGGCCGTAAACCGTGGTCAGCCAGGCCGTCGTGTAGGCGCCGAGGCCGACAAAGGCAGCCTGGCCGAAGGACGTCAGGCCGCCGACGCCGGTCAGCAGCACCAGGCCGACCGCGACGATGGTGTACAGGCCGATGTAGTTGAGCAGGGTGACCGTGAATTCGGGCAGGACCAACGGGCCGACGACCAGCGCGGCAATGAACAGGGTGAGGGGAAGATGCCGCTTCATTCTTCTTCCTCCTCGATGTGGCGCGAGGTCAGAGAGCGCCAGAGCAGCACCGGGATGATCAGCGTGAACACGATGACTTCCTTGAAGGCGCTGGCGTAGAAGGAGGAATAGGATTCGAGCAGGCCGACCAGAATGGCGCCGAGGGCGGCGATCGGATAGGAGGCCAAGCCGCCGATGATGGCGCCGACGAAGCCCTTGAGGCCGATCAGGAAGCCGGAATCGTAATAAATGGTGGTCAGCGGCGCGATCAGGATGCCGGAAACGGCGCCGATCGCCGCCGCCAGCGTAAAGCACAGCTTGCCGGCGAGGATCGGCGGGATGCCCATCAGGCGGGCCCCGGTCCGGTTCATCGCGGTGGCGCGCAGGGCCTTGCCGTAGATGGTGCGTTCGAAGAAGAAATAGAGGGCGATGATCAGCACGGTCGAGGCCATCACAACCAGGATGGTCTGGCCTTGCAGCGGCGCCCCGCCGAGTTCGAAGCTGAGGTCGGTGAAGGCCGGGGTGCGCGAGCCTTCGGCTCCGAAGAAGAGCAGGCCGAGACCGGTCAGGGCGAGGTGCAGGGCGATCGAGACGATGAGCAGGACGAGTACCGGAGCGTTGGCCAGCGGCTGGAAGGCGATGCGGTAGAGCATCGGCCCCATCGGCACGACCAGCAGGATGGAGATGACGACCTGTACGGCGAGCGGCAACTGGGTCGGCGGCACGGCGAAAAGACCGGCGGCGGCGAGCAGCGGGCCGCCGATATTGAAGATCAGCAGCGGCGGCAGCTTGGCGTAACGGCCTTCACGCACCAGGCGGATGCCGTCGAGCACGGCCACCGTGGTGCCCAGGCCGAGCAGCAGCCAGATGGTTCCCGGCACCTGGCCGGCCTGCAGCGAGGCCAGGGTCAGCGCGCCGAAGGCGACGAACTCACCCTGCGGGATGAAGATCACGCGGGTGACCGCGAAAACCAGCACCAGAGCGAGGGCCAGCAAGGCATAGACGGCACCATTGGTGATGCCGTCCTGGCCGAGAAGAAGGAAGATTTGGAGATCCATAGTTACCCAAAACGGCAACTGGCCCTCAACCGTGCCTGAGCACGGCAGGGGCCAGCTGTTATGCCGGCACGCCGACGGCTAGATTATTTGACGAGCTTCCAGGTGTTGTTTTCGATGGTTGCCATGACGCGGGCGCGCTGATCGAAACCCTGGTGGTCGTTTGCGGTGATGTTGAAAACGCCGTGCGCGCCGGCCAGATTCTTGGTCCCTTCGAGCGCATCGCGCAGGGCGCGGCGAAACTCGACGGTGCCCGGCTTGCCGGCCTTCAAGGCCTGCGGAATGGCATTCTGCAGCAGCACGCCGGCATCCCAGGCGTGGCCGCCGAAGGAGCTGACGCTGCCCTTGCCGTGGGCGGCTTCGTACTTGCCGACATATTCCAGCGCCGATTTCTTGACCGGATTGTCGTTCGGCAGTTGCGCCGCAACCATCATCGGGCCGACCGGCAGGAAGGCGCCTTCGACATCCTTGCCACCGACGCGCAGGAAGTCGTTGTTGGCGACGCCGTGCGTCTGGTAGACCAGGCCCTTGTAGCCCTTTTCCTTCAGCGATTTCTGCGGCAGCGCGGCCGGCGTCCCGGCACTGCCGACCAGTACGGCATCCGGTTTGGCGGCGATGATCTTCAGCGTCTGGCCGGTCACCGAGGTGTCGTTGCGCTGGTAGCGTTCGCTGGCGACGATCTTCAGCTTGCGGGCTTCGGCGATCTTGGCGAACTCCTTGTACCAGCCTTCGCCGTAGGCATCGGCAAAGCCGATGAAGGCGACGGTCTGGACGTTGCGGTCGGTCATGTGCTGGACGATGGCGGTCGCCATGTGGGCATCGTTCTGGGCCGTCTTGAAGACCCAGCGCCGCTTGGCGTCCACCGGCTCGACGACGATGGCGGAACCGGCCATCGAAATCAGCGGCGTTTCGTTATCGACGGCGACATCCATCATGGCCAGGGAGTTCGGCGTGGTGGTCGAGCCGATCATTACGTCGACCTTGTTTTCGCTGATCAGCTTCTTGATGTTCTTGGTCGCTGCCGTCGGGTCGGTGGCATCGTCGAGCACGATGTAATTGATCTTCTGGCCGCCGATGCTGGTCGGCAGCAGGGCGATGGTGTTCTTTTCCGGAATGCCGAGCGAAGCGGCCGGGCCGGTGGCCGAAACCGAAACCCCGACATTGACGTCGGCCAGGGCGGCGGTGGACAAAGCAGCGAGAACGGCGACAGTCAGTTTCTTTAGCATGGTCTTATTCCGAAAGGAGTAACGCGAAATTTTAGCACGCCGTGTCTGGCCGGCATTGGCCGGACGCAGCGTGCCAGCTGTTGCCGGGTGATTCAGCGGGACAGTTTCCAGGCGCCCTGCTGCACGGTGACCATGACCCGGGCCCGCTGATCGAGGCCGAGGTGGTCGCTGGCGCTCATGTTGAAGACGCCGTGGGCGCCGGCGACATTCTTCGTCGCTTCCAGCGCATCGCGCAGCGCCAGACGGAATTCGCGGCTGCCCGGTTGCGCCGTCTTCAGGGCCTGTGGCGCGGCGGCGGCCAACAGCTGGCCGGCATCCCAGGCGTAGCCGCCGAAGGCATTGACGCTGCCCTTGCCGTGGGCGGCTTCGTAGCGGGTGACGTATTCGGTGGCCGATTTCTTCACCGGATTGTCGGCCGGCAATTGCCCGGCGACCAGTACCGGGCCGGTTGGCAGAACGGTGCCTTCGCAATCCTTGCCGCAGACGCGTAGGAAGTCGTTGTTGGCGACGCCGTGCGTCTGGTAAATGATGCCCTTGTAGCCCTTTTCCTTCAGCGATTTCTGCGGCAGCGCGGCCGGCGTGCCGGCGCCGCCGATCAGTACGGCATCCGGCTTGGCGGAAAGGATTTTCAGAATCTGGCCGGTTACCGTGGTATCGGTGCGATTGAAGCGCTCGTTGCCGACCAGCGCGATCTTGCGCACTTCGGCCAGCTTGGAGAACTCGTTCCACCAGCCTTCGCCGTAGGCGTCGGAAAAACCGATGTAGGCCACGGTTTTGATGTTGTTGTTGGTCATGTGCTCGATGATCGCGGTCGACATCTGGGCATCGTTCTGCGGTGTCTTGAAGACCCATTTGCGCTTGTCGTCCATCGGCTCGACGATGCGCGCCGAGGCGGCCAGGGCGATCATCGGCGTCTCGCCCTCGGCGGCAACGCCGACCATGGCCAGGGAATTGGGCGTCGTCGTCGAGCCGATGATCAGGTCGACCTTGTTTTCGCTGATCAGCTTCTTGGTGTTCTTGACCGCCGTGGTGGTGTCGGATGCGTCGTCGAGCACGAGGTAATTGACCTTCTGCCCGGCGATGCTTTTCGGCAACAGGTCGATGGTGTTCTTTTCCGGTATGCCGAGCGAGGCGGCCGGGCCGGTCGCCGACAGCGTGACGCCGACGTTGATGTCGGCCAGCGCAGTGGCGGCGATGGTTGAGAGCAGTGCGGCGAGTAGCGTTTTGTTCAACTTTGTCTCCCTTTGATGAATCGATTACGCAAAGGTGAAACCCTATTGGCAACGAGCCATTCTGGCAAGTCGTCCGGTCAAGCGGCCGTGCTAAAGTTTGCCCCTTTACGCAAACGGGTTCTGCCATGTTCTCTGGGATCATCGCGGCGGTTGGCCGCATCACTCACCTCACCGCCCGCGAAGTCGGCTTCCGTCTGCATGTCGAGGCCGGCACGCTCGGCCTCGACGATGTCGCGCTGGGCGACTCGATCGCCCACAACGGGGTCTGCCTGACCGTGGTGGCCAAGGACGCCAACCAATTCATGGTCGATGTCTCGCCCGAAACGCTGTCGTGCACTGTCGGTCTCGACGCGCCCGGCCCGGTCAATCTGGAAAAGGCGCTGCGTCTGGCTGATCGGCTGGGCGGCCATCTGGTTTCCGGCCACGTCGATGGAGTCGGCGAAGTGCTGCGTTTCGAGCCGGTCGGTGACAACCGGATGCTGGAAATCCTCGCCCCGAAGGAAATCGCCCGCTACATCGCGCGCAAGGGATCGGTCACCGTCAATGGCGTCAGCCTGACCACCAACGAGGTCAGCGGCCAGGTGTTCACCATCAACCTGATCCCGCACACGCTGGAAAATACGACGCTGAACAATCTCCAGCCGGGCAGCCGGGTGAATCTCGAAGTCGATCTGATCGCCCGCTACTGCGAGCGCCTGCTCAGTGCCGAACGCGAACTCTGAGGCGATTGAAAAATTGCTCCGGGGTCGGCTCTTGTAAATCGCCCCCCCCGCCCCCATAATTCGAAGCATGGTTGTAATTCCGGCAATCTGGAGGCGTTCTGGACAGGGGTTCGATTCCCCTCACCTCCACCTAAGGGCATTCCGGTGTCTTTAGATGGGGGTGTACTGGCTTCGACAGGGCGGGCAAAGGTGCGCAGGCAACTCGTCAGGCGATCGACGTTAATGAAGCAAATTCTCAAACGCCAACGATGAGCGTTTCGCTGTAGCTGCATAAGCTTTCAGCCGGGGCTGCTGGAGCCTTGTTACCAAAGATAGCCGGCGGGGACTTCGGTCCCCGTCGTCACGTCCGGCCTGCCTCAACCATCCAGCCGAAAGACAATGGGAATGATCACCGAGGCTTCAATCGCCTCGTCGCCCCGTTTCGCCGGAATGAAGCGCCAGCGCGCCACGACCTGCTTGGCGGCTTCGTCGAGCCGCTCGAAATTACTGCTTTTTTCAAAATCGATCGTCGCCGGCTGACCATCCCGGCTGACCCGCACCCTGAGCAACACCTTGCCTTCCTCGCCGAGGCGCCGGGAGAGTGGCGGGTATTTCGGTTCCGGATTGTGCAGGTAGGCGGCGTCGAAACGGGCCGGGGTGACCGTGACCGGTGCCGCGCTGGCCGTCGGAGCAGCGGCCGGGGGAGCCGGCGGGGCGGCGCTCGGGGCCGGTACCGAAAAAGTTGGGGATGGCACGGCCTGCTCGGCGCGCATGGCGAGTAACGGACGCGGTGTCGGCTGCGGCCGCTCGCGCTGCCGGCTGACCGTTGGCTGGGCAACCGGAACTGGCTTCTGGGCGGGCGTTGGGGCCTGCTGGGGCGGCGCCGGCTCGAGCAGGCGAACTGCGATGGTGGCGGGTGGCGGAATTTCCAGCTGGTCGATGGCGAGCTTCAGCGGATAGAACAGGATCAGCCCGTGCAGCAGCGCGGCCGCGAGGAAAAAATGGCCGCTCCGCCGCCATTCGGGTGGGCCTGATTCGAGGGAAAGGCGATTGCTGACCATGGCGTTATTTTACGTGTTCGCCGACCCAGTGTTCGAGTTGCTCAACCGGGATGACTCCGGAGCTGGCAGTGCGCTGGTGGTTGCGGTCGAAAAAATAGGTGCGCGGCAGTTCGCCGAACCAGCGGCGGTCGATCTCGAAGCGCAGCTTTTCCGGCTGCGGGTCGGCGAAAACCCATTGCGCCTGCTTGCCGAGACCGTAGCCGAGGGCGAGTTTTTCCAGTTGCGCGGCCTCGTCCGGGGTGTCTGTGGCGAGCAGGACGATGTTCAGGCGCGGATGTCGGCGGGCCAGTTTGGCCAAGGTCTTCAGTTCGCCCGGGCAATGGATGCAGGTGGCGGACCAAAGGGCCAGGATGAACGGCTTTCCGGCCTGTTCGGCCTGGATTTGTTGCAGGCTGCCCGGCACGAAGGGCCTGATCTCGGCATGGCTGCTTGCCGAAATCAGCAGGAGGAGCAGGGCGAGCGTTTTCATGTGTCGAGGCGGACAATCTTCAGGCCGTTGTCGGCGGTATTCCAGATCAGCCAGATCGCGCCACGGCCGTTGATCAGCAGCGGGTCGTCGGCGGCGCCGGCGGTGGCGGCGAGGCGCATCGGCTTGCTCCAGGTCTGGCCGCGGTCGGCGGAATGGATGGCGACGATGCGGTTTTCGCGCCCGTCGAATTCGCGCCAGACCAGATCGATGTCGCTGCCGGCCGTGGCGACGGCCGGATGGCCGGCCTGGGCATCGAGGTCGCCAAAGGACAGCGGAACGCTCATCCGCTCGCCGTCGATGCGCCGGTAATGCAGGCCGGGCGATTTGGCGGCGCCGGTGAACCAGGCGATGTGCCGGCCGCCCTGCTCATCGACGGCCAGACTGCCACCGTGATGCGGGCAGGCATCGATGGCCCAGCCGTCGGTCGAGGCGCGCTGCAAGGGTTCGCCGAGGCGGGCGATGGCGAAATCGCGTTCGTTGCGGCCAAAAATGTGCCGCCAGAAAGCCAGCGGCGTGCCATCGCGGTCGGCGGCCAGGCCGATCCGGCAGCATTCGCAGGAATGATCGGCGAGCTTGCGGTTGGCGGCAAAACTGCGGCCGCCGTCGGTCGACTGGGCGGTGTAGATCGCGGCGCCGCGGTAGGCTGGCTGGCCGTCGCCGTCGCGCTTGTCGATCCAGGCCAGGGTGACGCCGTGCTCGTTGGCGAGCATGGCATTGAAGCGGTGGGTGATGGCTTGCCGATTGTCGTTGATGGTCAGCGGCTCGGCGAAGGTCGCGCCGCCATCGGCCGAGGCGGCAAAGCGGATGTGGCCGGCGAAGGCTTGCGGTAGAGGCTGGGTCCAGCTCAGATAGACCCGCTGATCGACCACGGCGATCGCCGGGCGGGCTTCGCCATCGGCGGAAATTAGCTCCGGCTCGCGGTTCACCGCAACCGCCGGCGAAAAATGCAGACCGGCGTCATCCGAATGGCTGACCTGCAATTGTTTGCCGACCGTGCGCGCCAGCCACAGCCGGCCATTGGCGTCGAAAGTGGCGGCCACTGCCAGGCGCGGGGCGCTCTCCAGGCGCTCCTGCCACATCCGGGAAAAATCCGGTTTGCCTGCCGCATGGCCGGCTGGTTCATGGGCGGCGGCCCCGGTGGCGATCAGGCAGCCGGCCAGCAGCGTGACAATGGCGCCTACCATTTGGCCTGGACCCCGACGGTGAGGGTGCGCGGCAGGCCGGGGGCGAAGGTCTCGAACCCCGAGGTGACGCTGGTGCTTTCAGCGTAGCGCTTGTCGGCCAGGTTATGGACATTGGCGAAGAGGTTCATGTCGCGGGCCAGCGGATACTGGCCGCGCAGGTTCAGCAGATCGTGTCCCGGGTACTTGGCGGTGTTGGCCTGATCCGACCACCAGCTGCCGAAATGCACCCATTCCAGTTGGGCCAGGCCGCTTTTCGCCTCGCCGTAGCTCAGGCGGGTGTTGGCGACGACGCGCGGGGCAATTTCCATTTCCCGGCCGCTGTAGTCGGTGCTGCCGATCTTCCACGTCTCGTAGGTGTGCTTGGCGTAGGAGAAGGCGCTGTCGAACCGCCACAAGGAGGCCAGCTGGGCGCCGAGGCCGACTTCGACGCCGCGGTGCAGGGTCTTGCCGGCGTTGGTCGCGGTCGTGACATTGCTGAGCGGATCCTTGTAACTGAGGATGTCGTCCTTCTTGGTCATGTGATAGGCCGAAATCTCGTAATTTACCGCACTGCTGATTTTGCCGCGCAAGCCGATTTCGTAGCTGTCGACCTTGATCGGCTTGAGTTGCTGGGCGGCGTCGGCAGCAGCCCGCGCCAGGCTCGCCGAGGTGGCCGCGGCGGGCCGGAAGAGCTGGCCTTCGGACGGGGTGCGGAAGGCGTGGTTGTAGGCGACAAAGCCGTTCAGCGAGTCGGTGAAGGCATAGGTCGCCCCGAGCTTCGGGCTGAGGTGCTGGAAATCGATGTCGGTATCGCCGACCTGGCCGTAGTAACGGCCTCCGGCGAGGACCGGCGTGCTCGCCATACGGTTGCTGTACTGGTAGCTGACCGCGTCGTAACGCAGGCCGGCGGTGACGCGAAGCTTCTGCAGCGGCGAAATCTCGCCATGCACATAGGGCGAAATGCCGCGATAGGTGACGTCGTAATCGTAGACCCGGGCGCCGATGCCGTAAGCGGTATAGATCGCCGTATAACCGCTGCCCACCCGGGTCGTGGTGATACTGTCTTCGACGCGGCTGCCCGGGCTGTTGTCGATATCGACGCCGACGATCAGGCGCGTGCGCAGCGGGGCGAAATCCTGGCGATATTTGATCTGGGCGCCGAGCGACTGGTTTTCGCTGGTGTAGCGCGTCGGGTCGTAGGCCAGCGACCAGTTGGCCAGCAAATCCATCGAGTTGTAGCGGTAATAGGGGGTGATGCTCAACAGCGAATCGCCGGATTCCTTCTCGTAGGCGGTGGATAGCCGAACGGCCTGGACCTTGCGCAGCGAGATCGGCGTGTAGTTGGTGCGCGGGTTGTTTTCGTAATCGTTCCTGGAAATGGCCGAACTGCCGGCGGTTTCCTGGTCGATATTGGAAAAGGTGGCGACTGTCTTCAGCACGGCATCGTTGCCGATCGCGCTATCCCAGCGCAGCGTGCCGCTCTGCCGGTCGTAGGCGGTGCTGTCGCGCCAGCCGTCGGTATGGCTGAGATTGAGATCGGCGCGGAAGGCATGGTCGCCGAAGGCATTGCCGCCGGTGATCATCGCCCGTTTCCAGCCGTAGGAGCCGGCCTCGAGGGAGCCGTCGATTTCCGGCCCGGTCGGCGGCCGGCGGGTCAGCACGTTGATCACGCCGCCGATCGCGTCGGAGCCGTAGAGCGCGCTGCCCGGCCCCTTGTTGATCTCGATGCCACCGGCCATCGGCAGATTCACCTCGTACAAGGCATTGTGATTGAAGAAGCCGGTGGACCGGGTCGGGATGCCGTCCTCCAGATAGAGGTACACCGGGCTGGTGGTCAGTGGCTGGCGGATCGCCGTCTGGTGGCCTTCGCCGCCGGTCACATTGACCCAGACGCCAGGCACCTGGCTCATGATTTCCGACGGGTGGGTCGGGCGCACTTCGCGCAGGGTCTTGTCCTTGATCACCCCGATGCTCGCCGGGGTTTCGGCAACCAGTTGTCCTTCGCGGGTGGCGGTCACGGTGACCTCGCCGAGCGCCTGATCGGCGGCCATGCTAGTGGCGGGGAAAAAAACTGCGCAAAGAGCGATCGCCAACGGTGAAGGTGCCACTTGCTTCATCATGAAATCCTAATTGATTCGTATCAAAAATACTTAATAAACATATGTTTAGGATTGGATGATACGGGCCGTTGCCGGCGCCCGGGGTGCGGCAAATTGTCGCGCCCCGGCGGTTTATGTCGAGTCAATAGGCCAGGCTGGCCGGATTGAGCTGAAAACCCCGGGTTGCATGGACCCCTTCGATCTTCACCGGGGCCAGCAGCTGCGAGCGTTCGAGGGTTTTGATGATGCGCGAGATGGTTTCAAAGCGCAGATCGGTGATGTCGGCAATATCCTGCCGGGACGGCAGGACGACTCGCCCGGCGCCATCGGCCAGCAGGCGGATCAGGCCGATGACCCGGTCGGTGGCCTGGCCGCCGCGCAGGGCGACGATATCGGCGGCCCGCCGTTGTGCCGTGGCGAGCGATGCGAGCAGCGACTCGCCAGCCTTGGCTGACTCTCCCTCTGGCCAGGGGGCCAGTTCGCACTGGGTGAGCGCCGTGGCGCTGAAGGTGTAGGCGCCGAAGAGCAGTGTTTCGCAGCCGATAATGTCGCCCGCGATGGCCAGGCTGGCAAAGCTCGCGCCTCGCCGGCCGGGCATGTCGAGCCTGACCACGCCGCTGCGCAGGCGCCACGCCAGGCCGTCGTCACCAGCCTGGCAAATCGCCTCGCCGATTCCCGCCGACCTGGCGAAGGCTGCCTGGTGCCTAGAACTTGATATTGATGCCGGCATAGAGCGAGCGTCCCATGCCGGGAACGGTGACGCCGTAGGGAGCGCCGGCGCCGTTCAGCGACATGGTTCGGCCCTGGCCGGTATAGGCGCCGCCGAGCGGCAGCGCGTATTGCTTGTCCAGCGCATTTTCCAGGCCGATATCGAAGCGGAGGCTCTTCCACTCGTAGCTGCTGCGCAGGTTGAGCAGACCGTAGCCGGCCGTCTTCATCTCGTTGCGGACTGCCGAGACGTCGTCCTTGGCGCTGACCAGCACCTCCTCGATGGTGTTGGTCCAGTTGCCGAGGCGATGGTCGAGAGCCAGGCGGGCATTGAGCGGCATGATGTTGTAGAGATTGTTGCCGGTGCTGCGGTTCTTGCCGTGCGTATAGCCGATGACGCCGCGCGCCGTGAAGCCGCCAATCCCATCGATCCTGCCGAGCGCTGCAAAGCCGGAGAGGTCGAGGCCGTACAGGCGGGCATCCTGGTTGGCCAGGGTCAGGTAGTTGAACTGGCCGGCGACCCAGGTTTTGCCGATGGCCTGGGTGGCATCGATGTAGTTGTCGACCAGGCTGTAATAGGGCGTCAGCTTGACGCCCCAGTTGGTCCGGGCGGCATCGTGCCAGTCGGCACTGACGCTGACGGTGTGCGCCACTTCCGGTTTGAGGTCGACGTTGCCGACATAGCCGTTGCCGTCGTTGACCCAGTTGTTCATGGTCATCCCCATGCCGTTGCCCGACCACGTATAGCGTTCGTAGAGACTCGGCGAGCGGGTCTTGCGGGAATAGCCGCCCTCATAGGTCTGGCTGGCATCCGGCGTGTAGCGCGCGAGCAGCGTCAGGTCCAGGTTGTGATCGGTGCGCGAGCGGTCCCGATTGTTGAAGGTATTGGCGTTGTAGGGGGGCGTACTGGTGTCGTAGGTCGTCTTGTAGCCGGCGACCCGACCCGCATCCATGGTGACCTGGCTGCCGCGCACGCCGATCAGCGTCATCCATTGCGGCGTCCAGCGGCCTTCCCATTCGCCAAAGAGGTCGAAGCGGTCGCGCTGGCCGTTGTTGATATTGACGAAGGTGTTCGGGGACATGCCGCCGGTGCCGACCGGCGGCCACCAGTCGTCCAGGCGGTAGCGCTGGTATTCGCTGCCGACCCGCAGCAGGTCGCGCTCGGAAAGGTTGATCTCGGCCTTGACCAGGGCCCCCGTATTCTTGCCCTCGGTATTCATCGGCATGCCGAGGGTGTAGAAATATTTGTCCTCGGCAAAATCCATCTTGTGCCGGGTTCGTTCGTGATAGACGCGCGATTCAAGCGTGCCCCAGGCATATTGTCCGGTATAGCCGAGATTGACCTGGGTGCTCTTGTTGTCGGTCATGTCCATGTGCTGGTTCGGGAATCCCTGGTAAGGGATGTGCTGATAGCCCAGTTTCAGATCGAACAGGTGGTTGTCGAGCCGGTAAGCGACGCCCAGCTGTTGGTTTTGGGTCTTGTAGGCCGTCGAGGCCACCTCGTCGCCGGCAATCCAGCGCGATCCTTTGCTCGTGCCCGTCGCCAGAACGCCCGGCTTGAACTCCTTGGCCGACTTGTAGTTGTCGGATTGGGCGGTCGAGGCGCTGTAGCGGATGCTGAGATTTTCCGTGGCAATGGTGGCCGAGGCATTGACGCCCCAGGCATCGCCGTTCGAGCGATAGAAACTGCCCAGCTCGCCGCCGGTCAGCAGCCCCTCGCCGGCCTTGGCGAAGCGCGGGGCTGGCGAATTGACGATGATCGCCCCGCCGATGCTGTCGCCGCCGACGCTGACCGGAGTGATGCCGGCGTATACCTTGAGGCTGTCGACATTGCTCGGATCGATGTAGGACAGCGCCGGGTTCATGTGATTGGCGCAGGCCGAGATCAGATCCATGCCATCGACCTTGATGCGCAGACGGTCATCGGCCAGGCCGTGGATCGCCGGCAGTCCGGAAACGCCGCCGGCGCCATGGATGCTGACGCCGGGAATATCCTTCAGCAGGCTGGCCGTATCGCTCGTCGCCGGCCGCTGCGGCGCAATTTGCCGGTTGTTGATGGCGTCGGCCGTGGGCAGTTCGCGGATCTTGCTCGCGCTGACGACGACATCGTCGAGAACCGTCGCGCTCTGCGCCGCGGCGCTTTGCCAGACGGCAGTTGTCGAAAAGGCGACAGCCATTGCGGCGGTCAGCGGACGAATACGGTTCCCCATGAAGTTCTCCCTGAATTATTGGTATTTAAGCGGGGTCAGATTGTCCGGGAGTAAGGGCAGGGCGGGAATGCGGCAAATTGTCGCGCGGCAATTTGTCTAGTTCCAAAGGGCGGGGTCGCGGTCTAGCATGTTTCCTCCCAATTCCACCGCTGCAACGTTCAGGAAGTTCGCCCAATGACCTCGCTCCTTGCCCGTTTTTGTCTCGCTGTCGTTTGTTCCCTGACCTGTCTCGCCGCCCATGCGGGAAATGTCGACGCCGATCTGCGGCAGGCGGCAAAACTGCACAAGGGGGGCGAGACGGTGCCCGCGGTGGCGATCTGGAAAGCCTGGGCCGAACAGGGAAATGTCGATGCCGCCTACAACCTGGCGGTAATTCACCAGCACGGCGACGGCGTGCCGACCGACTATGCTGAGGCCTTGCGCTGGTATCGCGTGGCCGCCGAGCGGGGCGACAAGGCATCGCAGTTCCAGATCGGCCTGATGTACCAGGTCGGTCAGGGCGTTGCCGCCGATCAGGAGGAAGCGCATCGCTGGTTCACGATGAATCGCCGGCATCATCTGCACCATGAGCACCAACCGCAGATGGTCGCCTGGCGCCAGCAGGCGCTGACCCTGATCGAAGAGCGCGACCGTCGGGAACAACTGGTGGCAGCGCGGAGCAGTTCAGCCCAGGTGCTGGCCGACCTCAAACGGCGTGCCGGGATCAGCGACGAGCGGCCGACGGCAACGGCTGCCTTGGCCAGCCAGACCAGCCTGCGCTGAGTTTTTCCGCGGCCCGGCTGCGGCCGGGCCAATATCCGGCGAGACCGGGAGCCAGCCCCGCCGGGGCTGGCCTTCAATCAGGCGTTCAGTTTTTCCAGCGCTTCGCGCAGCTTGCCCGGTTCTTCGAGGCGCAGCATGCGCCGGACGTTGGGGGCGAGTTCGCTGACATCGGCCTTCAGGACGCGGTTCTTCACCTTGAGGATCTGCGACGGGTGCATCGAGAAGATGCGCAGACCCATGCCGAGGAAGAGCCGGGTCAGCTTCGGGTCGCCGGCCATTTCCCCGCAGACCGAAACCGGGATGCCGACCTTTTCGGCGCTCGCCATGGTGTGCGCCAGCAGCATCAGGACGGCCGGGTGCAGCGGGTCGTAGAGCGCGGCGACCTGCTCGTCGGAGCGGTCGATGGCCAGCGTGTACTGGATCAGGTCGTTGGTGCCGATCGACAGGAAATTCAGCCGGCGCAGGAAGAGGCCGATGGCCAGCGCGGCCGCCGGAATTTCGATCATGCCGCCGACCTCGATGTTTTCGTCGAAGCTGATCTTCTCGCCGCGCAGGCTCGATTTCGCCTGTTCCAGCGCGGCCAGCGTCTGGTCGATTTCGTGGGCGTGGGCGAGCATCGGAATCAGCAACTTGATCGGCCCGTGTTTCGAGGCGCGCAGGATGGCGCGCAACTGGGTCTGGAACATCTGCGGTTCGGCCAGCGATAGCCGGATGGCGCGCCGGCCGAGCGCCGGGTTGGTCTTGACCCGGTCGCCGAAACTGGAGTCCGGGCGCAGATCCTTGTCGTTGCCGAGGTCGAAGGTGCGGATGGTGACCGGCCGGCCGGCCATGCCCTTGACCACTTTGCGGTAGGCCTCGTACTGCTCCTGTTCGTCGGGCATGTCGCCGCGGTCGAGGAAGAGGAACTCGGTGCGGAACAGGCCGATGCCTTCGGCACCGCCCTCCAGGGCTTCCGGGATGTCGCCGGGCAGTTCGATGTTGGCGTACAAGTGCACTTCAACGCCGTCGATCGTCTGCGATTTGGCCGTCTTCAGGCGCTTCAGCTTCGATTCTTCCAGCTCGATCTGGTTCTTGCGCAGCTGGTATTCCTCGAGCACGCGCGGGTCCGGATTGACGATGACGACGCCCCGTTGGCCGTCGACGATCAGCTGTTCGCCATCGCGAATCAGCGAGCGGGCATTCTCCATCCCGACCACCGACGGAATCGCCATGCTGCGGGCGAGAATCGCCGTGTGCGAGGTGGCGCCGCCGACGTCGGTGATGAAGGAAGCGAAGCGGTGTTCCTTGAAGGTGATGACATCGGCCGGCGACAGGTCGTGGGCGACGACGATCAGCGTTTCTTCCTTGAGGCCCTTGCCGGCTTTCATCACGGCGCGGCTGGGGTGGCCGAGCAGCTCCTTGATGACGCGCTCGACGACCTGACGGACATCGAGCTTGCGTTCGCGCAGGTAGGGGTCGTCGAATTGTTCGAACTGGCGGACCAGGTGTTCCATCTGCTGGACCAGCGCCCATTCGGCATTGCAGCGTCGTTCGCGGATGATCTCGCGCGGCTTGTCCACCAGTTCCGGATCTTCGAGGAACATGGTGTGGATGTCGATGAAGGCGGCAAGCTCGGCCGGTGCATGCTCGGTCGTGCCCTTCATCGCCTCCAGTTCATCCTTGACCGCCTTGACGGCGGCCTCGAAGCGGGCGATTTCCTTGTCGACCATGCGCGGTGCGACGGTCAGGTGCGAAACCTCGAGCGTCGCGTGCGACATCAGCAAGGCCCGCCCGATGGCGATGCCGCCGGAGACGCCGAGACCGTGCAGGGCGAAGCTCATGGTGGTTTACTCCCCTTCGCCGAAGTAGTCGGCAATCAAGGCGAGCAGCGCATCCATCGCCTCCGCTTCGTCGGACCCGTCGGTTTCGATACTGACCGTGGCGCCCTTGCCGGCGGCCAGCATCATCACGCCCATGATGCTCTTGGCGTTGATGCGGCGGGCGCCCTTGGACATCCAGATTTCGGATTTGTATTTTCCGGCGAGCTGGGTCAGCTTGGCGGAGGCCCGCGCATGCAGGCCCAGTTTGTTGATGATTTCAGTGTCTCTGGTCAGCATGGTCAATGTTCCAGCATGTTGAAAATGCCGTCGCGGGCGCCATCCCTGGCTCGCTGCAGCAGGATTTCCATACCCTTTTCGCGATACGTCAGGGCGCGTACGAGCATCGGCAGATTGACGCCGGTGAGGCCTTCGATATGGCCGGGTTCGAGCAGTTTGAGGGCGAGATTGGCCGGGCTGGCGCCGAAGATGTCGGTGAGGACCAGCGCCCCTTTGCCGTTGTCGACCTGGGCCAGCATCTGGCGGGCGAGCGGCAACAGGTCGAGCGGGTCGTCCTGCGGTGCCACGCCAAGCTGCATCAGCTGTGGCGGGCGCTTGTTCAGCACATGGCAGGCGTTCTGCACCAGCGCCTCGCCGTAGCTGCCATGGGTGATTAATAGGATTCCGATCATGCGCCGGATTCTAACCCGAAGCCGCCGGCGATATCGCGGCGCTCGGCCGATGATCCGGCCGCCGGCCCCGCCGTTTAGCGCCGGACGACGAGCAGGACGCCGAGGATGACGAAAGCCGAGCCGCCGAGCTGCCAGACGGAAACGCTTTCATCGAGCAACAGCCAGCCGAGCAGGATGGTGGCGAGCGGACCGATCATGCCGACCATCGAGGCGCGGCCGGCGCCGATCGCCTTGATCGCGGCCGATTGCATGAACACCGGAATGACCGTCGAGATCAGCGCCATGCCGGCGGCCAGCGCATAGATCGGCCAGGGCTGGCGAAAGACTTCGTCCCACGGCCGGGCCACCAGGTAATGCAGAAATGTCGCGGCGGTGGCGACGGCCATGGCCAGCGCGGTGAACCGGCCGCTACCGAGACGGGCGATCAGTTGCCCGCCGCCTGACAGATAGACGGCGTAGGACAGGCTCGAGGCGAAAACCAGGGCCGCCCCCGTCCACACCGTGCGGGTATCGGCCGCCAGGTTGAGGTCGTGGGCGAAAGCGGCGGCAATCCCGGCGTAGGTCAGAACCAGCGCGAGAATTTCGCGCCCGGTCAGCCGTTTGGCAAAAAACACCACACCGAGCAGCACGGTCAGGGTTGGGTAGGTAAACAGGATCAGCCGCTCGAGGCCGGCCGAAATGAACATCAGGCCCCAGAAGTCGAAAAGGCTGGCGCCGTAGTAGCCGGCCAGCCCGACGACGACCAGTGCCGCCCACTGGCGGCCGCTCAGCGCGCCCGCGCTCTTCGTTTGCAGCGCCGCAATGCCGAAGGCCGGGGCAGCAAAAGCCATGCGCAGGGCGAGCAGGGTAATGGCGTCGACGTGGGTCAGGCCGTCAACTGCCGGCGGAACCAGATAGGCCAGCTTGACGAAGATGGCCTTGGCCGAGAAGCCGAAGGCCGCGCCGATGGCGAGCCAGAAGCCGAGGCGGTAGTTGCGGTTTTCGGTCGTCGTCAGGGGCGAGCGGTTCATGGGTTCAAAACAATCTTGATAAAAATGACTTTGGGTTCGGCTGGCAGCGTTCGATTTTGCGAAACGTTTTCCGGCTGAGGCCTGTTGCCGATCAACCGCTGCCATCCGTCGGCAAGGCCGAGTGCTGATGCCTTGGCTGCCATTGAATACGCCGCCGGAAGGCTTGGCAATTGGTATTATTGAAAGCCAGCATTCGTTATGGACGAAACCATGGTCTACGATCTTCCCGATTTGCGGCTGGTCGCGGCGATCGCCGACAGCGGCAGCCTGACCCGCGGCGCGGCGCAGATCCATCTGGCGCCATCTTCGGCTAGCCATCGTTTGAGCCAGCTGGAAGCGGCGCTCGGCGTGGCGTTGTTCGTCCGCCATGCCCGCGGCCTGACCCCGACGACGGCCGGCGAATCGCTGCTGCGCCACGCCCGGCAGGTGTTCGCCCAGCTCGAACAGATGCACGCCGACCTCGCTCCTTACGCCAGCGGCGTGGTCAGCCAGGTCACGGTGTTCGCCAACACCAATGCGATCAACTGTTTTCTGCCGGAAGATCTCGGCGATTTCCTGCGCGACCATCCGCGCATCCGGGTCAGCCTCGAGGAGCAACCGAGTCCGGCGATCATCCAGGCGGTGGCGGCCGGCCAGGTGGAAATCGGCGTGGTTGCCGCCGAACCCGGGCTGGCCGGGCTGGAAACCCATCCCTACCGGCGCGACCGGCTGGTCCTCATCGTTCCGGCCGGGCATCCGCTGGCCGGGCGCGACGCGGTGGCTTTTGCCGAAGTGCTGGCCGAACCCTTCGTCGGCCTGCATGCCGGCAGTGCGATTCACACCTTCATGATGAATGCCGCCGCCCAGCTTGGCGGGCGGCTCGATGTGCGGATCCAGGTGCGCAGCTTCAATGCGGTGTGCCGGATGGTCGCGGCTGGCGTCGGGATCGGCATGGTGCCGCACTCGGCCGTTCCCGCGGGCGACTTGAGCGCCCGGCCGGCCAGCCTGCGGACAGTGCAGATCACCGACGCCTGGGCGCCGCGCGACCTGCAGCTATGCGTTCGTTCGCGGGCCGCGCTCGGCCCGGCGGCGGCCGCCCTGTTCGACCATCTGGCGAGCAAGGGCGGCGGCGAAATTACAACGGACGCTTGACCGTCAGGGCGCCGCGAATCTGGCCCTTGGCATAGCCGGTGGCCTGGTCGTGCGGGTAGCTTGCCGCCAGCTTGGCCGGCAGGCCGGCTTCCATGCCGTCGACCGGGCCGTGGCACTTGAGGCAGACGTCGGCGACCGGCAGCGCTTTCATGTAACGAAATACCGGCTTGCCGTCGATGTGCACGATCTCGCTCTTTTCGAGTGTCTCCGGCTTCTCGCCGTTGGCGGCGCGGATGTTGAAATCGGCCAGCTGGCGCACCTCCCACGAGTCCGGCGTGGCGCGTTCGGCATTGCGCGTCTTCAGGCTGACGCGGCGAATGTCCCAGCCGGTTTCCTGGCGCTTGGCCTTGATCAGTTGCGGCGCCGTCTCCTTGCAGACCGGGATGGCGCCCGCCACGCCCTGCGCGGCGACCGCTTCCTGCATGGCGCTGACGACCTTGGGAATGACCGGCAGCACGGCCTTTTTTGTCTCGGCGGTGAGGGCGCCGAGATCCTGGGCGAGAGCCGGCAGAGCGGCGAGCAGCAGCGTAACGGAGAGGATTCTTTTCATGGCGGGCTCCAATGTAAATTAGAAAACCCTGATATTACGCTGCTTGCCCTTCACCTCAAACCGCCGTCAGCCATTTCCGGCCGGTCGGCTGTTCGCCCCGCACGCTGGCGAAATAGCTCGCCTGGAGCTGGCGGGTCAGCGGCCCGGGGCGGCCGTCGCCGACGCGCCGCCGGTCCACTTCGACGACCGGGGTGATTTCGGCGGCCGTGCCGGTCAGGAAAACCTCATCGGCGCAATACAGCTCGTCGCGCGTGATGCGCTTGCTGCGCACCGCCAATCCGGCCTCGGCGGCCAGCGTGCACACCGTGCGCCGGGTGATGCCGTCGAGCGCCGACGTGGTTTCCGGCTGGAGCACCTCGCCATCGCAGACGAGAAAGATGTTTTCGCTGCTGCCTTCGGCGACATAGCCCTCGGTATCGAGCAGGATCGCCTCGTCGTAACCGTCGCGTTTCGCCTCGCGGATGGCGAGGATGGAGTTGGCGTAGGTCGAGATCGCCTTGGCCCGGCACATCTGGACATTCGGGTGATGCCGCGCATAGGACGAAACCCGGACGCGTATCCCCTCCTCCAGCGCCTGGCCGCCGAGATAGGCGCCCCACGGCCAGGCGGCGATCATCACATGGCTGGCCGCGCCGGCCGGGTCGACGCCCACCTTCTCGGCGCCGAGAAAGACCAGCGGCCGGATGTAGGCGCTGCTCAGGCCGTTGCGGCTGACCGCTTCGCGGCAAGCCTGGCGTAGCGTGGCGCGGTCGAAAGGCAGATCGATGGCGAGAATGTGGGCCGAAGCCTCGAGCCGCTGCAAATGCTCGTCGAGCCGGAAGATCGCCGGGCCGTCGGCCGTTGCGTAGGCCCGCAGGCCCTCGAAGCAGCCGTAGCCGTAATGCAGGGTATGGGTCAGCACGTGCACTGTGGCGTCGCGCCAGGGCAGCCACTGGCCGTCGAGCCAGATGAAACCGTCGCGGTCTTGCATGATGTTCTCCTCGAAATCCTGAAATCGACCGCCGTGGCGGTCGGCGGAGCGCGCCAGGGGGTGGGCGCGCCAGCGGTGTCCGTGGCAGCCGGTGCCGGGTGGGCGGGCGTCAGGCGGAGGGAGGCGGTACGAAGAGAATGCCGGTGGCTGGCTACGGTTTCAAACGAATTGACGGCTCATCAAGTGAACGGGATTCATGTTTGGCGACCGTCCGGGCTGGCCCGCAGCGGTCGCCTCCGGCGTGGTTCAGTGGGCGATCGGCGTGAACTGTGGATCGTCGAAATAGGCGGCATATTTTTCCAGCGCCCCGATCACTTTCAGCGCCCCGTCGCGGCGCGTGGTTTTTGGGGGCTTGCCGGCCATCTGCTCGGCGCCGGCCAGCAGATCGGCGACGATCAGGTGCAATTGGGCGTCGGCCGCGGGGGCCAGCTGGCAGTGGCTGACGATGTTGCCGACTTCGCTGTCGACCGTCTTCGCCAGGCTGCCGTAGCCAGCGGCCGGCAGGCGCTTGTCGTGAATTTCGGGAAGTGCCGCCGCGACGGCCCGGCGAATGTTGGCCATCGCCTGCCGTAGCGCTTCGTCGGTTTCCCATTTTCGGCCGGCGTTCAGCTGCAGGCTGGCCGGCTCGCCGTGCTCGGCGTGTGTGGCGTGCGCGTCGGCCGGCGCGGCATGGCTGGGGCCAGCCAGCGCCAGGCCGGCAGCAACAAGGAGGGCGCTCAGTGGAGGCAAGGTTGGCAGTTTCATGGCTTCATTTCCGTTCAGGTCGGGGAGGTCGGCCGTCGCGCCCGATGCGGCGACGTGGCGACCTCACTGACCTGAACGAATGGCGGGCCGAAATGTTCCCGCCCCCGCCGCCTAATTGCGGTGCAGTTGCTCGATCGTCGACGCGCCGACCGGCTGCGCCAGCAGCAAGCTGGCCAGTCGTGCGCGTTGCGCCGGCTGCAGCAGTTCGCGTTCGCGCAGCAGCTGTCCGATCACCAGCTTCTGCTGCTCGTCCTGCAGGCGCGCGATGGCTGTGCGTTCGGCATCGATCAATTGGTGGTCGGGCGACTCGGCGAAGATGGCCCCGATCATCCGGTCGCGATGTATCCGCAGCTGGTCGGCGCCGCTGGCCAGCTGTCTGAGGAAGTCGGCCTCCGATTGGTGCCAGCGGTGCTGCTGCTCGGCGCTCAACTGCAGGTGGCGCGGCAGGCTTTCGCCGGCCGGCGGCGCGTTGTCCGGCGCCAGGCTGCGGTAGGCCAGGGCCGCCAGGATGCCGAGATTGATCAGTAGGGAGAGTGCGAGGGCGAGGCGCAGAGGGGTCGGTTTCATTGGGTGCTTTCCTTCCGGTAGCAGGATTCGAGGCCGATGCACAGGCTGCCCGGCGGCATGATGTCGAAGACGCGCAATGCGGCCATGCGCGGCACCTCGGCGGCGCGGCCGGCGACCAGCGCCGAGCCCATGAAAACACCGGCGGCGATCGAGGCGGCGGCCCCGATGGCGAGCGGCCACTGGCTGAACCAGCGGCGTTCGGGCCGGGCGGTGGCAGAACGCGGCGCAGCGGCGAGGCGGCCTTCGATCACGCCGGCCAGATCGAAGCCGAGGCTGGCCATGGGCAGCGCCTTGAAGTCGGCGGAAAGGGCCTGCAGCTCGGCGAATCGCGCCGCGCACAGCGGGCAGGCGACGAGATGGGTGGCGACGCGCTGCTCTGCGTGATGATCAAGTTCGCCATCGAGATAGGCCGACAGCGTGGGCAGGTCCGGCGTGTGTTTGGGGGCGGTGTGCTCAGTCATCGCGGAGTTCTCCGGTAAGGCCTTGATAGCCGGCGATGGCCGCGCTGCGGGCGCGGGCCAGCCGGGATTTGACGGTGCCTTCGGCAATGCCGAGGGTGGCGGCAATTTCGCTGTACGACATCTCTTCCAGTTCGCGCAGCAGCAGAATCTCGCGCTGCTCGACCGGCAGTTGCTGCAGCGTGCGGCCGAGCAGTTCGACGCTCTGCCGGTCGGCCAGGCGCTGGTCGGGCTGCGGCGCGGCATCGGGAAAGGCCGGCTCCGCTTCGCCGCCGGGGCATTCGGCAAAGGAGATGAACTCGATGCAGCCGCGGCGGCGCAGCAGGTCGAGCGTCGTGTTGTGGGCAATGCGGAACAGCCAGCTGCGGAACGACGCCTCCGGTCGCCAGCGGGCCAAGGCCTGATGGGCTTTCAGGAAGCTTTCCTGGGTCAGGTCGAGGGCTTCGTCACGGTTGCCGGTCAGGCGCAGGATGAAGCGGAACAGCCGATCCTGGTAGTGGCGGACCAGTGCCGTGAAGGCGGACTGATCGCCCGCCTGGGCGCGGGCGATCAGTCCGCTTTCCGCTTCATCCACCATGCCGGCCATCCGCTCCTTGTCTGCTGTGCTGTTCTAACGAACGGGCCGCGAGAAAGTTCCCTGGCCCGGCGAAAGAACGGCGCCGCCGGGTCTTCAAAATGGGTTGGCAACTGCCGTGGCGGTGCATCCGGTTCCGGCAATTGTCGGGCCTAACTCCGCCCGGCCGACGAGGCATGGATGGCGTTGTAGCTGGCCAGCGCCTTGGCCACCTGCCCCTTGGGGCGGGCGACGTTGCCGAGGCCAAACTCGGCCTGCAGCGCTGCCTTGTGGTCGTCGATGTAATCGATGACGCGGGTCAGGTTGTCCAGCCGGTTGGGAATGAAATTGCCCGGCGAATTGAGCAGTTCCGCCGACTTGGCGAAATTGGCGCTGAATTCGTCGATCGTGCTGATCACCCCCGTCTTGTTGCTGGCCATCACTGCATTGAGCCGCTTGCTGTCGAGGCTCGCCAGATTGGTGACGGGATCGATGGTCAGGCCGAGATCGCCCATGCCGTGCAGGCCATCCTTGGCGCCATTGAAGAAGTTTTCGACGCTCTGTTCGAGTTCCCATTGCGACACCGTGGCGGCCTGCGTGCCGGCGAGCAGACCGCCGGCTTCCAGATCGTCGTCGAAGCGGTTGATCCAGCCGTTGTAGGCATCCGCAAAAGCCTGCAGGCGCTGCTCGATCTCGGCAGTCCCGGTTGCGCTGTCGATGGTGGCGAGGTTTGCCGCTTCCTGCTGCAGCGTCGTCAGGTAGGACTTCATGTCGCTCATTTCCGACAGCTCGGCCTTGTAGGTCACATCCTTGGTATTGATCGCCGTCATCATCCGGTAGGCCGATTCGGGATCGAACAGCAGCGTGTTGCGACCGCTGGCCGACAGCCCGTTGCTGGCAGAGCCATTGCCGAGCAGCGCCGCCAGGTCCGAGGCGCCGGGCGCACCAGCGCCGCTGGCTGCGGAAGACATCAGCGTGCTCATGGTCTGCGACATGAAATCGGCCAGGCAGGATTGCAGGGACGCCAGAAAGTCGCCGTCGGCGGCCTGCGCTGCCGTCGCCCTGGCGCCCGCAGGCAGGGAAGAATTGAAACTCGTGCTGCTGATTAGATTGACTGACATGCTGCCTCCGACAGGGGAACAAGCCGGCTGGCTTTCCTGTTGTATGTGCATCATTAAAAGCAACAAATACGCCTGTTGCCCGCCGGTGCCAACCGTCGCTTGGTGCCGGTCGGCCGGATGGCCGGCCCGGCAAGGTCTCGGTCAACGTGCCGGATGCTGCGCCGCCAGGGTGACGCTGGCGCAACGGCAATTGTCGCCTGCCCGGCGGCAAAGTCTTCCGGCCGGTCTGCCGGCTAAACGAGATCGTGCGCGTTGCGCACCAGCCAGCGAACGAAGGCCATCACCGCCGGTCGTTCCTGGATCGCCGGCGGGGCGACGACATAGAAGCTGCGGTCGGCGCAGTCCTCGGCGAAGGGGCGGACCAGGCGGCCTTCGGCCACATACGGCATGGCCAGCGACGCCGCCATCAGCGCGACGCCATGGCCGGCGACGGCGGCTTCGAGCATCAGCAGGGCGTCCTCGTAGAGCGGCCCGGTGGACGGTTCCGGGTGGCTGATGCCGGCGGCGGCGAACCAGCGCTGCCAGGACAGCAGCGGGTGGCGCAGCAGACGGCTCCGTTCGAGATCCTGCGGCTGGTGCAGGCCGGCCGCGAGTGTCGGGCTGCACACCGGGAAGACGCGTTCCTCGAACAGTTTCCAGGCGAGCAGGCCGGGCCATTCTTCCTCGCCGTAGCGCAGGCCGATGTCGGCTTCGCCGGCCAGCAGCGGGGCGAGACCGGTGGCGGTGGCGAGAGCGAATTCGAGGTCGGGATGGGTTTCCTGATAGGCCGTGACGCGACTGACCAGCCACTTGCTGGCGATCGCCGGCGCGGCTGAAATGCGCAGCCGTTCGCGCTGCGGGGCGCGCAGTACGCCGCTCGCTTCATCGAGACGGAGCAGCGCCTCGCGGACCACCGCCAGATAGCGGCGGCCGGTGGCGGTCAGGACGATCGCCCGGTGGCGCCTTTCGAACAGCGCCTGGCCGACGTGTTCCTCGAGCAGACGGATGCGGTGGCTGATCGCCGAAGGCGTCAGATGCAGTGCCTCGGCGGCGGCCAGAAAGCTGCCGAGCCGGGCGGCGGCCTCGAAGGCCGGCAGGGTGTGGAGCGGCGGCAGATCGCGCATGGTCATTGCTGCCCGGCCGGGCGGCCGGTTTGCCGCAACAGCCAGTTGGTAAAGGCGGCGACCGCCGGTTGTCCGGCCCGGGCGCCGCGCAGCAGGTAGTAGGCGCGTTGCGGTACCGGCCGGGCGGGAGCCAGCGCGAGCAGCCGGCCATCGGCGAGCTGCTCGCGGATCAGCGGTTCGCGACCGAGGGCGATGCCCTGGCCGGCCTGCGCCGCGGCGATGCACTGGTCGTAATGATTGAACTGCAGGCAGCCCCTGGCCTGTCCGGCGTCGAGACCGAGCGGCTTGAGCCAGGCGTTCCAGTCGAACCACGGATGGGCCGTCGCATCGGTGAAGGCGAGCAGCGTCAGTTGGCCGAGCGTCGCGCCGTCCAGACCGCCGGTTGGCGGCAGCAGCGGGCGCAAGGCCGGACCGATGACCGGCAGCAAGGCTTCGTCGAACAGCTTGGCGCTGCCGCCGGGCGCATCGCCCGGCGCGCAATAGCGGATGGCCAGATCGACGTCGTCGACGACGAGATCGACGGCGCGGTTTTCGGCGGAAAGGCGCACGTCGATTTCCGGGTGTTCCTCCTGGAACAGCGACAGGCGGGGCACCAGCCACAATGCGGCGAAACCGATCGAGGTCGACACGGTCAACCCGGGACGGCGGGGCGCGGCGATCTGTTCGACCGCCTCGGCGAGGCCGGCGAAGGCGGCGCGGGCGGCGCGGTAAAGGATTTCGCCCTGGGGCGTCAGAGCGAGTTGCCGGGTACTGCGCCGGAACAGCGGCGCGCCGAGCTGCGCCTCTAGCGCCTGGACTTGCCGGCTGATCGCCGACTGGCTGAGGAACAGCGCTTCGCCCGCCTTGGTGAAGCTGGCATGGCGGGCCGCGGCGACAAAGCCCTTGAGGTGATCGAGTGAAGGCAGGCGGCGCAGGTCGAGGTTCATGTCTTTATGCGATCAATGCATGCAATGAATGCCGATATTTCGTTTGTTCCGCACTGCATCGATGAATACAGTGAAGGTGTCGCGCCGGAATTAATTTCGGTATGTATAAACCTCATGAAGTGAGGATAGGAAAATGTCGCCGATCCTGCAAGCTGTCAATGAAACGCCGCTCCATGTGCTGTTGCGGCGACGCGAAACCCTGCTCGTCCAGGGCTGTGGCGAGTTGTGTTGCGAAGATGGCGAGGTCTGGCTGACCGAGGCCGGCAGCAATCGGGACTGCATCCTGAGTCCGGGTGACCGCTGGCCCTTGCAGCACGGCCTCGAAGTCGCGCTGTCGAGCCTGGCCGGCGCCCGGCTGAGCCTGGCGTCCGTGCCATGAATGCCCGTCATCCCGAGCGGGTGGCACCGCCGCAGGCGCTGGAACTGACGGCCGCCGATGGCTACCGTCTGGCCGCCCATCTCTGGCCGGCGGTCGGGCCGGTCGAGGCGGTCGTCGTGATCAATCCGGCGACTGCCGTCAAGGCCGACTACTACCACCGTTACGCCGCCTTCCTTAGCGAACACGGCATGGCCGTGCTGACCTACGACTATCGCGGCATCGGTGCATCGCGCCAGGGCAGCCTGCGCCGCTGGAAGCAGATCACCAAGCTCGACTGGGGGCGCTACGACTGCGATGCGGCGCTCCGCCAGGCCAAGCAGCTGTTTCCGGAGCGCCCGCTTTACCTGGTCGGTCACAGCATCGGCGGCCTGCTGCTCGGCCTGGCCCCTTCGGCCGGCCTGGTCGACCGGGCGCTGACGGTGGCCGCGCAATACGCCTACTGGCGCGATTACGGTCCGGGCAAAGGCTGGATGTGGCTGCGCTGGCATCTGCTGATGCCGTTGTTGACCGCCGCCTGCGGCTATTTCCCGGCCCGCCGTCTGGAGTGGCACGAGGATTTGCCGGCCGGCGCCGCCTACGAGTGGGCGCGTCGCCCGGCCTCGCTGGAGCAGGCCTATCGCGGCCGGGGTGCCAAGGGCGACGACCCGTTGCGGTACTTCGCGGAAATGCGTGGCGATCTGCTCGCCATCGGCCTGCACGACGATTCTTTCGGCACGCCGGCCGCGGTCGGCCGCCTGCTCGCCTATTACCGCAATGCGCTGCGCCACCACGTGCGCATTGCGCCGGACAGCATCGGCAGTCCGGCGATCGGCCATTTCGCCTTCTTCAACAGCCGCTTTCGCGACACGTTGTGGCAGGAATCGGTCGACTGGCTGCGCCACGGGCGGCTGTCGCGCCAGCCGCTCGAAACGCTGCCGCCCGAGGGCGTCTGAGCGGCAGCGCCGCTCAGCGGCGGCCGCCGAGTATCGAGCCGAGCACGCCGCGCAGGATCTGCTGGCCAACCGTCCGGCCGACCGTGCTGGCCATGCCGCGGGCGGCGCTCTTGGCGGCGGCTTCGAGGATGCCTTCGCGATGGCCGCCACGCGGGCCGGTAGTCCCGCCAAGCATGCCGCCGATGGTGTCGAGGATGCCGCCACCCGAGCTTTCCTGCGGCACCGGGGTGCTCTGCTGCGGCGCGGGCGTCGGGCGCGGCTGGGCGCTGTGGTTGCCCCAGTCGTTGGCATCCGGTGCGGCGCGGCCGGCCGGCGGGGCGGGGATGGCGCTGGGCGCCGCCTGGGTCGCCGCCGGTTTGCCGCGCAGCGTTTCGTAAGCCGAGACGCGGTCGATGGTCTGACCGTAGGTGGCGAGGAAGGGCGAGGCCTGGATCATCGCCTGGCGCTCTTCGCCGCTCAGCGGGCCAAGGCGGGAGGCGGGCGGGAAGATCACGCTGCGCTCGACGATGGCCGGCCGGCCTTTTTCATCGAGGAAGGAAACCAGCGCCTCGCCGACGCCGAGTTCGGTGATAACCGTTGCCGCATCGAATTTCGGATTGGCGCGCATGGTCTGCGCCGCCGCCTGGACGGCCTTCTGGTCGCGCGGCGTGAAGGCGCGCAGGGCATGCTGGACGCGGTTGCCGAGCTGGCCGAGGATCTTTTCCGGAACATCCAAGGGGTTCTGGGTGACGAAGAAAACGCCGACCCCCTTCGAGCGGATCAGCCGGACGACCTGTTCGACCTTGTCGGTCAGCGCCTGCGGCGCATCGGTAAACAGCAGGTGGGCCTCGTCGAAGAAGAAAACCAGCTTCGGCTTGTCGAGGTCGCCGGCTTCCGGCAGTTGCTCGAACAGTTCGGCAAGCAGCCAGAGCAGGAAGGTGGAATAGAGCGCCGGAGCGTGGATCAGCTTGTCGGCGGCCAGGATGTTGATGACGCCGCGGCCGTTCCCGTCGACTTTCATCAGGTCGTGGATGTCGAGCATCGGTTCGCCGAAGAACTGGTCGCCGCCCTGCTCTTCCAGCGTCAGCAGGCCGCGCTGGATGGCACCGATCGAGGCCGAGGAGACGTTGCCGTATTCGGTGGTGAAGGTCTTGGCGTTGTCGCCGACGTGCTGGATCATCGCCCGCAGATCCTTCAGGTCGAGCAGCAGCAGGCCCTGGTCGTCGGCGATCTTGAAGACCAGTTGCAGCACGCCGGTTTGCGTGTCGTTCAGGTTAAGCAGCCGGGCGAGCAGCAACGGTCCCATATCCGAGATCGTCGCCCGCACCGGCACGCCGCCCTGGCCGAAGACATCCCAGAAGGCAACCGGGTTGGCGTAGGGCACGAAGCCTTCCAGGCCAAGCTCGGTGATGCGCTGTTGCAGCTTGGGACTGAGGACGCCGGCCGCCCCGGCGCCGGACAGGTCGCCCTTGACGTCGGCCATGAAGACCGGCACGCCGGCATAGGAGAGGCGTTCGGCCATCGATTGCAGGGTCACCGTCTTGCCGGTGCCGGTGGCGCCGGTGATCAGGCCGTGGCGGTTGGCCATCTGCGGCAGCAGGGCGGGATAGCCATCTTCGGATTTGGCAAGATAGAGGGGTTCGCTCATGGTCTCGGGCTCGATCAATGAAATGGGTGGGGCCGGAAAAATCGGGCAAACCTCATTTTTAACCGGTTTGTCCGTTCCGGCCAAGCGGCATTCGGTCGGAAGCTTTTCCGCTATATAGACGGGTCGAGTAAAATCCGGCCTTTCGACATTCAGATATCTCTCCCGAAAGGTAATCGCTATGGCCGGACATAGTAAATGGGCCAATATCCAGCACCGTAAAGGCCGTCAGGACGAAAAGCGCGGCGCCGCGTTCTCCAAGATCGCCAAGGAAATCACCGTCGCCGCCAAGATGGGCGGCGGCGACATCAACTTCAATCCCCGCCTGCGCGTCGCGGTGGACAAGGCCAAGGGCGTCAACATGCCCAAGGACAAGATCGACACCGCCGTCAAGAAGGGTACCGGCGAGCTCGAAGGCGTCGATTACGTCGAGATCCGCTACGAAGGCTACGGCATCGGCGGCGCGGCGATCATGGTCGACTGCCTGACCGACAACAAGGTGCGTACCGTGGCCGAAGTCCGCCACGCTTTCTCCAAGTTCGGCGGCAACATGGGTTCCGACGGTTGCGTCGCCTTCCAATTCAAGCATTGCGGCCAGATGATCTTCGCCCCGGGCACCGACGAAGCGGCGCTGATGGATGCTGCGATCGAAGCCGGTGCCGACGACGTCAACACCAATGAGGATGGCTCGATCGAGGTGCTGACGCCGCCCAACGAGTTCATCGCCGTCAAGGACGCGCTGGAAGCCGCCGGCTTCAAGCCGGAATTCGGCGAAGTGACGATGAAGCCGGAAGCCGAGAACGAGTTCGCCGGCGAAGACGCCGTCCGGATGCAGAAACTGCTCGACGCGCTGGAAAACCTCGACGACGTGCAGGAAATCTACACCACCGCCGTGATGGACGAATAAGCGCCCGCTGCGCAGTCAGGAATTCCCGTGAATCAAACCCGTGCCTTGTTTGCCCTGTTGCTTGCTTCACTGAGCCTGACTGCGTCGGCGGTGACGCTGGTCTGCCCCGATTTGTCCGGGGCGGCCCAGGTCAATGCCTGTCCGCTGGAAGAAGAACTGAAATATACCTACAACGGTTTTTGCAGCGATACGGCCAAGGCCTACGCCAACCAGACCGATTCCTGCATCCGTTATGAGGACTACCGGGCGATGAAGAACGTCGCCCTGTGGGAATCGCAGGGCGGCGTTTTCGACGGCTACGTGTCGTGCGATTTGCCGGCCGCCCAGGTCAAGGCGCTCAAGCCGACGGCGATGCAGGTCGAGAGGCAGGGCAAGCTGACCAAGCTGGTCTGCAGCTATGCCAACGGGGTGAACTTCACCTATCGGACCAAGGGCACCTGCAAGGTCGATGACGCGCAGGCGGCTTGCGACTGATGCTTGAGGCGCGTCGCTGATGCAACGCCTCTACCCCTTCCTCTTCGTTTTTCTGTGGAGTACCGGCTTCATCGGGGCCAAGTACGGCTTGCCCTATGCCGAGCCGCTGTCCTTTCTGCTCAGCCGCTACATTCTGGTCATCGCGCTGATGACCGCGGTGGTCCTGGCCAGCCGCGCGCCCTGGCCGAAGGAGCCGCGCCAGTGGCTGCACATCGGCGTTTCCGGTTTGCTGGTCCATGCGGTCTATCTCGGCGGCGTCTTTGTCGCCATCAAGCACGGCCTGCCGGCCGGCGTCACGGCGCTGGTGGTCGGCATGCAACCGCTGCTGACGGCGCTCGGCGCCGGCTGGCTGCTCGGCGAAAAAGTCAGCGGCCGGCAATGGGGCGGCTTGGCGCTCGGCTTCGTCGGCGTCGCCCTGGTCGTTTCCGGCAAATTCGGCGAAGCGGCGGCGCTTGGCCCGATGCTCGTTCCAGCCCTGCTCGCGCTGCTCGGCATCACCGTCGGTACCTTGTACCAGAAGCGTTTTTGCGCCCAGTTCGACTTGCGTACCGGCTCGCTGATCCAGTTCGTGCCGAGCGCCCTGGTGACGGCGCTGGCCGTTGCCTTGTTCGAGGATTTTCGCATCGAGTGGACCGGCGATTTCGTCTTTGCCCTCGGCTGGCTCGTCCTGGTCCTGTCGATCGGCGCGATCAGCCTGCTCAACCTGCTGATCCGCAGCGGCAGCGCGGTCAATGTCGCCAGCCTGTTCTACCTGACGCCCTTGAGTACCGCGCTGATTGCCTTCGTGATTTTCGCCGAGAAACTCAGCGTGACCGCCGCCATCGGTATGTTGGTCGCGGTCAGCGGCGTTTATCTGGTGGCCCGGGCGAAATGAGCGCGCCGCGCATCCTCGGCATCGACCCCGGTCTGCGCATTACCGGCTTCGGCGTCATCGAGAAACACGGCAACCAGCTGGTCTATGTCGCCAGCGGCTGCATCAAGTCGAACGACAAGGAGTCGCTGCCGGAACGCATCAAGACCTTGTTCGCCGGGATCAGCGAGGTGATCGCCACCTATCAACCGAATCAGGCAGCGGTCGAGAAGGTGTTTGTGAACGTCAATCCGCAATCGACGCTGTTGCTTGGCCAGGCGCGCGGTGCGGCGCTCAGTGCCTTGGTCCATGCCGATCTGTCGGTGGCCGAATACACCGCGCTGCAGGTCAAGCAGGCGGTGGTCGGCCACGGCAAGGCGGCCAAGGAGCAGGTCCAGGACATGGTTGTCCGCCTGCTCAAACTGCCCGGCGCCCCGACCGCCGACGCCGCCGACGCGCTGGCTTGCGCCATTTGCCATGCGCACGGCGGGCAGGGTTTGGGGGCGCTGGCGACGGCCGGGTATCGCGTTCGCGGCGGCCGGCTGATAGGATGACGACCTGTGTGAAATTACAGTACCCCGCCCAAACAGAATCGAGCTGACATGATAGGAAGACTGACCGGCGTCCTCGCCGAAAAAAATCCCCCGCAGATCGTGCTCGACGTGAATGGCGTCGGTTACGAACTCGACGTGCCGATGAGCACGTTCTACAACCTGCCGGCCAGCGGCGAGAAAACGACGCTGCTCACCCATTTCGCGGTGCGCGAGGACGGCCATTATCTGTACGGTTTCCTCAGCGAAGCCGAGCGCTTCTCCTTCCGCCAGTTGCTGAAAGTTTCCGGCATCGGCGCGCGGACGGCGCTCTCGGTACTCTCCGGCCTGTCGGTCGGCGATCTGGCGGCGGCCGTCGCGGAACAGGAACTCGGCCGGCTGATCAAGGTGCCGGGCATCGGCAAGAAGACCGCCGAGCGGCTGTTGCTCGAACTGAAGGGCAAGCTGGCCGAAACCACCGGCATCTCGTTGAGAACGGCGGTGGACGATGCCAAGCAGGACATCTCCAACGCCCTGCTCGCCCTCGGCTACAACGAGAAGGAAGCCGCCTCGGCGATGAAGCAGTTGCCGGCCGATATCGGCACCTCGGATGGCATCCGCCAGGCCCTCAAACTGTTGTCCAAGGTCTGATGTTTTCCGAAGAGAACCCCAAACGACTGGCGCAGGTGGCGCTGGTGGCGCTGCTCATCATCGGCTGCATTGCCGTGCTGTTGCCCTTCATCGGCGCCGTGCTGTTCGCTTTCGTGGTCTGGGCCTGCACCTGGCCGCTCTATTCGGAGAAGCTGCTGCCCCGTCTCGGCGGCCGCGACACCATCGGCGCTTCGCTGATGACGCTGCTGCTGGTGCTGGTCATGCTGCTGCCGATGGTTTTCCTGGCCGGTTCGCTGGCGAATGGCGCCGACAAGCTGATCGATTTCGCCAAGCCTTACGTCGACCAGGGTTTGCCGCTCGATCCGCCGGCCTGGCTGAGCGGCCTGCCCTTCTTCGGGGTCGAGATCGATAATTTCTGGCACCAGGTCGCCAGCAATCGCGACGAACTGAACGCCCTGCTCAAGCAGTTCATCGCGCCGCTTCGCCAATTCGCGCTGGCACTGGGCGGCATTGCCGCCAACGGTTTGCTACAACTGGCGCTGGTGCTGTTCGTCATCTTCTTTCTCTATCGCGACGGGGCGAAAGTCAGCCATGCGCTCTATGTCGGCGCCCGCAAGCTGGGCGGCGATCTCGGCGAGGAAATCCTCGACAAGACGCGCGGTACGGTGGTCGGTGTCATGCTCGGCATCGTCGGCACGGCGGCGGCGCAAGGCGCCGTGGCGATGATCGGCTTCCTGATCGCCGGCGTGCCGGGCGCCATACTGCTTGGTTTCGCGACGTTTTTCCTGTCGATGATCCCGATCGGGCCGCCGCTGATCTGGGGCGGCGCGGCCGCCTGGTTGTACGGTCAGGACCAGAACGGCTGGGCCATTTTCATGGCGCTTTACGGTCTCTTGATCATCAGCAGCATCGACAACTTCGTCAAACCGATCCTGATTGCCCGGGGCAGCGGCATTTCCATCCTGCTGATCGCCTTGGGCGTGCTGGGCGGCGTGCTGGTTTTTGGCTTCATCGGCATTTTTCTCGGGCCGGTGCTGCTCGCCCTTGGTCACATGCTGCTCAGCCGCTGGACGCGTGAGGAAGATCCCGCATGATCGAAACTGACAAACTGGTTACTGAGCGCATCATCGCGCCGCAGGCGAAATCGGTGCAGGAAGAAGCGCTCGAACGCGCCCTGCGTCCCAAGCGGTTGGCCGATTACACCGGACAGGTGAAGATCCGCGAACAACTGGAAATCTTCATCCAGGCCGCCCGCAACCGCGGCGATTCGCTCGATCACGTGTTGCTGTTTGGGCCGCCCGGTCTGGGCAAGACGACGCTGGCCCACATCGTCGCCTACGAAATGGGCGTCAATCTGCGCCAGACATCCGGCCCGGTCCTGGAGCGCGCCGGCGACCTGGCCGCCATCCTGACCAATCTCGAACCGCACGACGTGCTGTTCATCGACGAAATCCACCGTCTAAGCCCGGTGGTCGAGGAAATCCTCTACCCGGCGCTGGAAGATTTCCAGATCGACATCATGATCGGCGAAGGGCCGGCCGCCCGTTCGGTCAAACTCGATCTGCCGCCATTCACGCTGGTCGGCGCGACGACCCGTGCCGGCATGCTGACCAACCCGCTGCGCGACCGCTTCGGCATCGTCGCCCGGCTGGAGTTCTACAACGCCGAGGAATTGCAGCAGATCGTCAGCCGTTCGGCGACGCTGCTCAATGCGCCGCTCGATTCGGCCGGGGCGCTGGAAATCGCCAAGCGCTCGCGCGGCACGCCGCGCATCGCCAACCGCCTGCTGCGCCGGGTCCGCGACTACGCCGAGGTCAAGGCCGACGGCAATATCACCCGGGGCGTCGCCGATGCCGCGCTGGCCATGCTCGACGTCGATTCGGCCGGCCTCGACCTGATGGACCGCAAGCTGCTCTCGGCGGTCATCGACAAGTTTGGCGGCGGCCCGGTCGGTGTCGACAATCTGGCCGCGGCGATCGGCGAAGCGCGCGACACCATCGAGGACGTTCTCGAACCTTATCTGATTCAGCAGGGCTACCTGCAGCGGACCTTGCGCGGCCGCATCGCCACGCCGGCCGTCTATCGCCACCTCGGGCTGGCCGAGCCGGCCAGTGCGGTGGTCCGCGACCTGCTCGCCGAAGGCTGAGTCAGGCCTCGGCTGACGATCCGTCGGCGCCGGCCGGCGGCGTCAGGCAAACCTGGTTGCGCCCCCTGCCCTTGGCCGCATAGAGCGCCGCGTCGGCCCGATTCACCGTCTGATCCGGCGATTCGCTCCCGTCATACTGGCTGACGCCGATGCTGATGGTCACGCTGATCGACCCGTCAGTGGCGCACGGATGGGCCGCCTCGATCGCCTGCCGGAGCTTTTCGGCGACGACCTGGCCTTCCTCGAGGGCACAGCCCTGGAGGACCAGCAGGAATTCCTCGCCGCCCCAGCGCACGGCGAAATCGGCTTCCCGCATCGCCGCCTTGAGCACCCCGGCAACGCCGACCAGCACCTGATCGCCAGTGCGGTGGCCATAGCGGTCGTTGATGCTCTTGAAGTAATCGATATCGGCGAGCAGGAAGGTGATTGGTCGCGGCGTGCGGCGATAGCCGGCCATCAGCTTGTCGACCAGGATGCCGAAGGCATGGCGGTTGAGCAGGCCGGTCAGTTCGTCGGTCGATGCCATTTCCTCGATGCGCGACTGGTAGCGGTGCAGCGTCAGGTAAGTCAGGAAGATGACGATCACCGTGACGATGAAACTGATCCCGAGGTTGGCATAGAAGGTCTGACGAATGCCGGCCAGCGCGACATCCTCGTTTTGCTCGACGAACAGGTACCACTTCAATTCGGGCACGTAATTGACGTTGAGAATGTGGTTGTCGCCGTTCGCCTCGAATTGATACAAGCCCGAGTGCTCCTGCAGGATGCGGTCGACCAGCGCCCCGAGTCCGGGACGGCTGCGCAGATCGGTCGGCTGGCCGGCCTGGTTGCCGAAAACGATGCGGCCAGTGGCGTCGGCAAAGTAGATGGTGCGGTGGAAGCGCTGTTGGTATTCGTCGATCAGGCGGCGTACCGCATCGACGGTCAGGCCGATGCCGGTGGCGCCGATATAGTTGCCGGAGAAGTCATGGACCCGGTAGTTGATGAAAATGGTCATCGCGTCGCGATTGGCCAGATCGAGATCGACATTGATCTCGTAGTCCTCTTTCATGTCGCGCACCCGGTAATACCAGGCATCGCGCGGCTCGGCTTCGCTCACCCGCTTGAGGATGCCGGTGCCGGTGTAGTAATTCCCGCTTTTCTGTGCCACGAAAAAACTGCTGAAGGCGCCATGCCGATGCTTGACCTCGGCCAGGTAGCGGGCCATCTCGTCGACATTGCGCTCGCCGTTGAGCACCCAGTCGCGCAGAAACGTGTCGTGGGCCATGGTCGACGAGATCAGCACCGGCCGGACCAGATCCTTCTGGATTTCGGAATAGATATTGCTGGAGGTCAGCGGCAGGTCCTGGCCGATGATGGCCGAACGGATTGCCTGTTTGGAAACGAAGTATCCGAACAGTGTCGTGGCAAAAAATCCACTGCTCAGCAGCAAGCTCAGCAACAGGATCAAGCGGTAGCGGTCGACGAGAGTGGCGGGTCTGATCATCTGCCATATTATGTGGGAAGCTTGCCCGGAGCGCCATCTCGGTTGCCCGCTATCCGGATCGGGTAGTCATCCGATTCCGTCGCGCGGCGTTACTTTGGGATCGGCATCCGCTTTCTTGCGGGCGCTGGATATGCATTAACCATAGTACGGAAACACCTTGTTACAAAACGATGCTGCAATGCAAGGTAAAATCACCAAGATGAAATACGAGCCGAAGCCCAACGCGTTTTCTATCCCCGTTCGCGTCTATTACGAGGATACCGACGCCGGCGGTGTGGTCTATTACGCCAATTACCTGAAATTCTTCGAGCGCTGCCGCACCGAGTGGATGCGTTTTGCCGGCCACGACCAGTCGCAACTGGCCAGTGAAGCCGGCATCGGCTTCGTGGCGCGCAAGGCCAGTTGCGAATACCTGAAGCCGGCCCGCCTCGACGACGAACTGATCGTCGGCCTCGAAGTGGAAAAACTGACCCGCGTCCGCGTTGTCTTTCGCCAGCATGTGCGCCGCGGCGCCGATGAACTGGTCACCGGCACCGTCGAAATTGCCTGCGTCAACATGGCGACCATGACGCCTTCCGCCATCCCCGATTTCCTGCACCGCAAACTGGAAGCTCTTAAATGAACGTCACCCAGGATCTTTCCATCCTCCATCTGATTCTCGAAGCCAGCGCCGTCGTCCAGGCCGTGATGGCCTTGCTGGCCGGCGTTTCCTTCATGTCCTGGTATTACATTTTCATGAAGTGGTTTGCCGTGCGCCTGGCCCGCACCAAGACCGAAAATTTCGAGCGCGATTTCTGGTCCGGTGGCGATCTGAACAATCTGTTCAACAGCGCGGTCAATGATCGGCACCATGCCGGTTCGATGGAACGCATCTTCGAGTCGGGCTTCCGCGAATTCACCAAGCTCAAGGGCCAGAAGAATCTCGACCCGAAAGATGTGGTCGATGGCTCGCGTCGCGCCATGCGCGCCACCTATCAGCGCGAACTCGATGCGCTGGAAGCCCACCTCGCCTTTCTTGCTTCGGTCGGTTCCGTTTCGCCCTACATCGGCCTGTTCGGCACGGTCTGGGGCATCATGCACGCCTTCCGCGGCCTCTCCAACGTCGGCCAGGCAACCCTGGCGTCGGTCGCCCCCGGTATCGCCGAAGCGCTGGTGGCCACCGCCATCGGCCTGTTTGCCGCCATTCCCGCCGTGCTCGCCTACAACCGCTTCGCCCACGACATCGATCGACTGGCGACGCGTTACGAGTCGTTCATGGAAGAGTTCTCCAATATCCTGCAACGGCAGATGCGTTAAGCCATGCGCCAGCGTCGCCTGAAAAACGAAATCAACGTTGTCCCGTATATCGACGTGATGCTCGTGCTGCTCGTCATCTTCATGGTGGCCACGCCGATGATGACGACCGGTTCGGTGGACTTGCCAAGTTCCAGCACGGCACCGCAGAAGCCGGACAAATACGTCAAGGTGCAGATCAAGGACGATGGCGCCCTGTCGGTTTTCGACGTCGACGGCAAGGAAAAGCAGGTCAAGGGCATCAAGGAGCTGAAAGCCGAGCTGGCGATCCTCAAGGAGGCTGACGAAAAGGTGGCGATTCTCGTCGCCGGGGCCAAGGAAACCCAGTACAAGAACGTCATCGAGGTACTCGACGAGGCCAAGCGGGCCGGGTTTCAGAAGGTTGGCCTGGAAACCGGCAGCAAATAGCACTCAATGATCGACGAGATACGCGAAGAGCCGGGCAAAAAATACGCGTTGGCGTTCACCCTGCTGGTGCACGTCGGGCTGATTGCCGCGCTCTTCCTTGGCGTGCAGTGGAAGCGCAGCGCGCCGGAGGTGATGGAAGTCGAGCTGTGGTCGAGCCGGCCGATGCCGGCCCAGTTCGTGCCGCCGCCACCGCCGCCCGAGCCGGAGGTGAAGCCGGAGCCGAAACCGCTGCCCAAGGTCGAGCCGAAACCCGAGCCGCCGCCGCCCAAGAAGCCGGATATCGTGGTCAAGGAAGAAAAGAAGCCGCTCAAGCCGGAACCCAAGAAACCGGAACCGCCCAAGCCCGAGCCGAAGAAACCGGAAGTCAAGCCGGAGCCGAAGAAGCCCGAGGCCAAACCCGAAGTGAAGAAACCGGACCCGCCGAAGTTCGATTTCGACAAGGAACTGGCGCGCGAGACGTCCAACCTGAAAGCCCGTCCGAGTACCCAGCATATGGCCAATGCCGCGGCGGCCGAGGCCGAGCAACGCGCTTCCTCGAACAAGCGCGGACTGGCCGATTACTCGGCCAAGATTCGCGGCAAGATTCGCGGCAATATTGCGCTGCCGCCGAGCATCCAGGGGAACCCGGAAGCGATTTTCGAAGTCGATCAATTACCGTCCGGCGAAGTGCTGGCCGTCAAACTCAAGCGTTCGAGCGGCAATCCGGCACTGGACGGTGCCATCGAGCGTGCCATTCGCAAATCTTCGCCATTGCCCAAGCCGGACGATCCGTCCTTGTTCCAGCGCACGCTGGAAATAAAATACAAGCCCAATGAAGAGTAAAATCGCGCGAAACTTATTGAAAATGAACAACATGCATCGTATATCCCGTCGTGTTTTTCTGACCTTGGCTCTGCTGACCACAGGACTTGCCCAGGCCCAGCTTTCCATCGAAATTACCGGCGCCGGCGCCAACCGCATCCCGGTGGCAATTGCCGATTTTGTCGGCGACGGTGCCGCCTCGCGCGTCGTCAGTTCGACCGTCCGTTCCGACCTTGAACGCAGCGGCCTGTTCAAGCTGGTCGATACGACCGGCGCCGCGCTCGACGAGAATTCGCCGGTCAATCACGCCGACTGGAAGAGCAAGGGGGCCGACGCGCTGGCCGCCGGCAGCATCGGGCGCAGCCCGGATGGCCGGATGGAAGCCCGCTTCCGTCTATACGACACGCAGAAAGCCGTATCGCTGGGCGGCGCCGCCTATGTCACCGGCAACGAACAGCTACGCGCCGCCGGTCACCGGATCGCCGATTTCATCTACGAAAAGCTGACCGGCGAAAAGGGCGTGTTTTCGACCCGCATCGCCTACGTCGTCAAGACCCGTGGCCGTTTCCTGCTTCAGGTCGCCGATGCTGACGGCCAGGGGGCGGCGACCGCGCTGAGCTCGATCGAACCGATCATTTCGCCGACCTGGTCGCCGGATGGCAGCAAGCTGGCCTATGTTTCCTTCGAGAAGAAGAAGCCGATCATCTATGTTCATTCGCTGGCCACCGGGCAGCGTTACATCGTCGCCAACCAGAAAGGCTCGAATTCCGCCCCAGCCTGGGCGCCGGATGGTCGCAAGCTGGCCGTGGTGCTGTCGAAGGACGGCAATTCGCAGATCTATTCGGTCAATGCCGATGGCAGCGGCGCCCCGCAGCGCCTGACTCAGTCGGCGGGCATCGATACCGAACCGCGTTACTCGGCGGATGGCGCCAGCATCTATTTCACCTCCGACCGCGGCGGCAGCCCGCAGATTTACCGGATGGGGGCCGGCGGTGGCGATGCCCAGCGCGTCAGCTTCGAAGGCAATTACAACGTCTCGCCGCGGCCCTCGGCCGATGGCAAGACGCTGGCCTTCATCACCCGTCGCGAAGGTCGTTTTCAGCTCGCCGCCATGGATCTGGCCAACCGCCAGGTGCAGGTGCTGACCGACTCCAATAAAGACGAATCGCCCAGTTTTGCACCCAACAGCCGCATGATCCTGATCGCCACAGAAACCGGCGGGCGCGGCGTACTATCGGCTGTTTCCAGCGATGGCAGGATCAAACAACGCCTTTCGGTCGCCGCAGGTGATGTACGCGAACCGGCCTGGGGTCCATTCATCAAGTAATCCTCATACGAGAACACCATGAAAAAACTACTTATCCCCGCTCTGATCTCCGCCTTTATCCTCGGTTGCAGCTCGACCCCGATTCCTGACGAAGGCGGTGCCCCGGTTGAATCGCGCAGTGGTTCCGGTACCGGTGTCGCCTCGGTTGTCGCCGATGGCCTCGATGCCAGCGGCCTGCCGCGTGAATTGACCGATCCGAAGAGCAAGCTCTCCCAGCGCAGCATCTACTTCGATCTCGACAAGTACGACGTCAAGGACGAATACAAGGATCTGGTCGCGGCCCACGCCAAGTACCTGGTCACCAACAAGGGCTTCAAGGTGCTGCTCCAGGGCAATACCGACGAGCGCGGCAGCCGCGAATACAACCTGTCGCTCGGCCAGAAGCGCGCCGATGCAGTGAAGCGTTCGCTGGTCCTGCTCGGCGCCCGTGAAGACCAGGTCGAGTCGGTCAGCCTCGGCGAGGAAAAGCCGAAGAATCCGGGCAGCGACGAAAGCGCCTGGGCTGAAAACCGTCGTGCCGACATCCTGTACAAGGCTGCCGACGGCCGCGGCGAGTTCTAACGATGCAGCCGGTTCGAATCGCCCTTTTGCTTGCCGCGCTGGGTTCCGTATCGGCCCAGGCCGGCGTTTTTGACGACACGGAAGCACGTCGTCAGGTCACCGATCTGAGCATCAAGACGGAGGCGCGATTCGACCAGCAGGCCCGTGGCCAGCTCGAACTGTCCGGACAGATCCAGCGCCAGGCGGAGGAAATTGCCCGCCTGCGCGGCCAGGTCGAGACGCTCAATTACGAGCTGGAAACAGCCAAGAAGCGCCAGCAGGATTTTTACCTTGATCTCGACACCCGGCTACGCAAGCTGGAGCCGCAGACCGGCGGCAACGCCGGGGCCGATCCGGCCGGCGCGGCGAATACCAAGCCGACCGGCGACCCGGCCCGCGAAGGCCAGGAATACGAGGCGGCGCTGAACCAGTTCAAGGCCGCCAAATACAAGGAGGCCGGTGCCGCCTTCGCGACCTTTGTCCAGAAATATCCGGACAGTTCGCTGGCGCCCAATGCCCAATACTGGCTGGGTAATGCCTGGTATGCCCAGCGCAACTGCACCAAGGCGATCGAGGCGCAGAGCGTGGTCACCACCAAGTACGCCGACAACGCCAAGGCGCCGGATGCCTGGCTGGCCATTGCCACCTGCCAGCAGGAGCTCGGCAACCCGACCGGCACCAAGCGTTCGCTGGAAACCGTGATCGCCAAGTATCCCAACACCCCAGCTGCCGAATCGGCGCAACAACGCCTGAAGAAGAAGTAAGTGGCGCTGCGCATCACCGAAATTTTCTACTCCCTGCAAGGGGAGGCAACGCGGGTCGGCCTGCCGACCGTTTTCGTCCGCCTGACCGGTTGTCCGCTCCGCTGCGTGTGGTGCGATACGACGTACAGTTTCACCGGCGGCGAGCCGGCGAGCATCGAATCGGTGCTCGCCGAAGTCGCCAAATATCCGGTTCGCCAGGTTTGCGTGACCGGCGGCGAACCGCTTTCCCAGAAGGACTGCCTGCCGCTGCTCAGCGCCTTGTCCGATGCCGGTTACGATGTTTCGCTGGAAACCTCGGGGGCGCTCGACATTGCGCCGGTCGATCCGCGCGTTTCGCGCATCATGGATCTCAAGGCGCCGGATTCCGGCGAGTCGGCGAAGAATCGTTGGGAAAATCTCGCCGTCTTGCAGCCGCGCGACGAGATCAAAATCGTCATTGCCTCGCGGGCCGATTACGAATGGGCGCGTCAGGTTCTGCGCGAGCACCGCCTCGACCAATTGTGCTCGGTGCTGCTGTCGCCGGCGCAAGGACTCGTCGAGGCGCGAGCCCTGGCCGAGTGGATTCTTGAAGACGGCCTGAATGTGCGCTTTCAGATGCAGTTGCACAAACTGCTTTGGGGTAACATCAAAGGCAAATAAGGACGGAGACAAAAATGACCCAGAACCGCCGCCAGTTTTCACGTGTTCACTTCCATAGTGATGCGCATCTCTTTCTTGCCGGCAGCGATAGCCCGGTGGAACTGGTCGACCTGTCGTTGAAAGGAGCCTTGATTCGGCCGGCCGGCGGATTTTTCGCCACCCTCGGCAGCAAGGGCACCCTGAAGATCCGGCTCGACGAAACCGGCGCCAGCATCAGCATGGAAGTGACCATCGTTCATCACCAGGGCGATCTTTACGGACTGGCCTGCCGGGAAATCGATCTCGACAGCGTGACCCACCTGCGTCGCCTGGTTGCCCTCAATCTGGGTGACGAAGCCTTGCTCGAACGCGAGCTCTCGCTGCTTACCAGACTCTGACCGGACGCCGGCCGGTCGCAATTGCGTCCTAAGGCCGGAGATCCTTGCCTGCCGGGCTTTTCGGTTGCAAGGAGTATTCCTGATATGTCATAGTCGCTGCGTCGCCGATTGCCCAGGGGGGAAGCAGGCGATACAGGAGGGGGGCTGACTCATGCAGAATATTTACCGGATTTCAATGGTAGTGCGCGTTGAGCGGGCAAACTGGCTGACCGGCCGGGCTTGGCAATGACCAACGATCGCTTGTTCTTGCCGCAAGGCTGCCCGGCGGATATCGTCATTGCGCCGGATATTCGACTGCCCGAAATTTGCATCGTGCAGCATGCCATTCTTGAAAACGCCGCGCATGCCATCATCGCGACCGATGTGGCCGGGACCATCGTCTATTTCAACAGCGCCGCCCAGAAGATGCTTGGCTACAGTTGGGATGAGGTGGTCGGCAAAAGCAGCCCGGCCCTGTTCCACCTGCCGGAAGAGGTCGTCGCCCGGGCCGAGATGCTGTCGTCCGAACTGAATCGTGCAATAGCCGGCGAATTCGAAGTGTTCACTGCCCGACTTGAAGACAGCGAGTCGGACGAAAGCGATTGGACCTATGTCCGGAAGGACGGCTCGCAATTTCCGGTCAATTTGGCGATCACCGCGTTACGCGATTCGAGCGGCAGCGTCCAAGGCTATCTCGGCATCGCCTCCGATATCAGCGAGCGCCGACACCTCGAGCAGGAATTGCGCATTGCGGCGACGGCTTTCGAGTCGCAGGCGGCGATCATGGTGACCGACGCCCGCCGGCGCATCCTGCGGGTCAACCCGGCCTTCACCAAGCTGACCGGCTACGCGCCGGAAGAGGCGATTGGCCGACTGCCCAGCCTGCTCAAGTCCGGTCGTCAGGATGCGAGCTTTTACCTGGAGATGTGGCGTTCGCTGGAGCAGACGCGGCACTGGCAGGGTGAAATCTGGAATCGTCGCAAAGGTGGCGAGGTCTACCCGGAATGGCTGACGATTAGCGCCGTTTACGATGACCAGGGCAAGCTGACTAATTACGTCAGCACGTTTTCCGACATCAGCAACCTCAAGGTGGCGGAATCCGAAATCCACCATCTGGCGTTCTATGACCCGCTGACCGCGCTGCCCAATCGGCGGCTCCTGCTCAATCGTCTCGACAAGGCGCGGCAGACCGGCAAGCGCAACAGTCAGTATGGCGCCTTGCTCATCATCGATCTGGATCATTTCAAAACGCTCAACGACACGCTCGGCCACGAATTCGGCGATCGCCTGTTGGTCGAAGTCGCCCAGCGCCTGAAAGCCTGCATTCGCGAAGGCGACACCGCGGCACGCCAGGGCGGTGACGAGTTCGTCGTGATGCTTGAGGAACTCGGCAGCGATCCGGGAGCGGCAGGCGTGCAGGCCGAAACGGTAGCCGAGAAAATACGCAGCGAACTGTGCCGCCCCTACATCCTGCAGGACGATACCGAATATTTCCGCTCGGCAAGCATCGGGATCAGCCTGTTCCGCGCCCAGGACAAGAGCCTGGACGTGCTGATGAAGCAGGCCGACATCGCCTTGTACAAGGCCAAGGATGCCGGACGCAACGCCATCCGCTTTTTTGACGACGCGATGCAAACGGCGCTCGACGAACGCGCCGGGCTGGAGGGCGGTTTGCGCAACGCGCTGGCCCGTGACGAATTCCTGCTTTATGTCCAGCCGCAGGTCGATTCGGCACGTCGGCTGATTGGCGGCGAAGCCCTGCTCCGCTGGCAACCGCCCGGGCAGGCGATGGTCGCGCCGAACGATTTCATCCCGTTGGCCGAGGAAACCGGGCTGATCGTGCCGATCGGTCTGTGGGTGCTCGATACGGCTTGCGCCGCGTTGCGGCGCTGGGCGGCCGACGAGCCAACCCGCGAGTTGTTCATGGCGGTCAATGTCAGTGCCCGCCAGTTCCGCCAGGCCGATTTCGTCGACCAGGTCAGCGCCGCGCTGGCCCGCCATGGGGCCAGCCCGCAGCTACTCAAGCTGGAGCTGACGGAAAGCCTGCTGCTCGACAATGTCGAGGAGGTGGTGGTCAAGATGCAGGCGCTGCGCCAGCTCGGGGTCCGTTTTTCGCTCGACGACTTCGGTACCGGCTATGCCTCGCTGGCCTATCTGAAACGCTTTCCCTTCGAGCAGCTCAAGGTCGATCGTTCCTTCATCCGCGATATCACCAGCGATCCCGACGACGCGGCGATTGTCCGGGCCATCATCGCCATGGGCAACGCCTTGCGCCTGAACGTCGTGGCCGAGGGGGTCGAGGAGGACGGGCAGCATGGCTTCCTGGTCGAGCACGGTTGTCGCTTCTTCCAGGGCTACCTGTTCGGTCGGCCGATGCCTTTTGCCGAATTCGAGCAGCGGCTCGACAAACTGGCCGGACCGGCCGACTAGATGCCGAGATAGCGATGCCAGATGCCGTGATCGGCATCGAGCTCGGCTGAGGCGCCCTGCCAGACGACCTGACCACGCTCGATGATGGTGTGTTGGTCGGCTAGGGCGATCAGCTTTTCGACGTATTTGTCGATCACCAATATGCTTTGCCCGGTCGCCCGCAGGCGAGCCAGGCAGGTCCAGATTTCTTCCCGGATCAGTGGCGCGAGGCCTTCGCTGGCCTCGTCGAGAATCAGCAGGCGCGGGTTGGTGACCAGCGCCCGGCCGATCGCCAGCATCTGCTGCTCGCCGCCGGAAAGCTGGTTGCCGAGATTTTTCGCCCGCTCCCGCAGGCGCGGGAACAGCTCATAGACCCGGGCCGGCGTCCATGGCTCGGCAAGGCCCCGGCGGTTGGCGCAGAAGGCCACCAGATGTTCATCGACCGTCAGGTTAGGAAAGCACTGCCGGCCTTCCGGGACCAACGCGATGCCGGCGCGGCCGATCCGGTCGGGGCGCCAGCCGACTATCGATTCGCCGGCAAAGCGGATGCTGCCCGCTGTGATCGGCTGCAGGCCGCAGATGGCACGCAAGGTGGTGGTCTTGCCCATGCCGTTGCGGCCGAGCAGGGTAGCCGCGGCGCCTTCCGGCATCGTCAGGTCGAGGCCGAACAGCACCTGGCTCGGGCCATAGGCGACTTCCAGTCCGCTGACTTCGAGCAAGGCGCTCACAGATGGTCTCCCAGGTAGGCACGGCGGACTTCCGGGTCGGCGCGTACCGCTTCCGGCGTGCCGGTGCAGATCAGTCGGCCGTTGACCAGGACCGAAATGCGGTCGGCCAGCCGGAATACCGCGTCCATGTCGTGCTCGACGAGCAGGATGGTGACGTGGCGGGCGAGCTGTTCGATCAGGTCGACCATGCGCGCCGATTCTTCCGGGCCGGTGCCGGCCATCGGCTCGTCGAGCAACAGCAGCTTCGGCTGGGTCGCCAGGGCCATTGCCAACTCCAGCGCCCGTTGCTCGCCATGGGCGAGGTTGCCGGCCAGGCTGGCGCAGCGTTCGTCGAGGCCGACCTGGGCGAGAAAGGCGTGGGCCTCGTCGAACAGGCGGCGGTCATCGCGAACCGCTTTCCAGAAACGGAAGCTGCTGCCGGCATCCGCCCTGCCCTGAACGGCCAGTGCCACGTTGTCGAGGGCCGAGAGGCCGAGGAAGACGTTGCTGATCTGGTAGGAACGGGCCATGCCGGCGGCGACGCGCTGGTGCATGGCGAGTTTCGTGACATCGCGGCCGGCGAAATGAACGCTGCCCGAATCGGGCTGCAGGGCGCCGGAGACATGGTGAATGAAGGTGGTCTTGCCGGCGCCGTTGGGGCCGATCAGCGCATGCACCTCGCCGGCGTCGACGCTGAAATTGACCGCCTGCAGCGCGTCCACCGCGGCAAAGCGGCGCGACAAGCGGCGAACGTCGAGCAGTGGCTCAGTCATGACGTTTTCCGAACAGCGCAGCGACGCCGCGCGGCGCAAACAGCACGATGCCGAGCAGCAGCACGCCCAGGCCGATATGCCAGTGCACGGTCAGGCCGGACAGTCCCTCCTCGAGACTCAACAGCACCACTGCGCCGACCACGCCGCCGTACAGGTAGCCGACGCCGCCGATGATGACCATGACCAGCAGCGTGCCGGATTGCATCCACTGCAGCAGGTTGGGGCTGGCCAGGCCGGTCAGGTTGGCGAGCAGCGCCCCGGCCAATCCGGCCAGCGCCCCGCCGAGGGCAAAGCAGATCAGGCGATAGCGGAACACCGGGTAGCCGAGCGCTTCCATCCGCGTCTCGTTTTCCCGGATGGCCTGGATCACCCGGCCGAAGCGCGCCTCGGCCAGACGCCCGAGAAAAGCGATGACCAGCGCCAGGCAAGCCAGCGCGGCGTAATACAAGGCGCTGTCGCTGCCCAGGCTGAGCCCGCCGAGGGTCATCCGGCCGGCCAGCGGCAAGCCGTCGTCGCCGCCCCAGCTGCGTGCCGAGATGAACAGGTAATAGGCCATCTGGGCGAAGGCCAGCGTGATCATGATGAAATAGACGCCGCGCGTGCGCAGGCTGAGGGCGCCGATGATCAGCGCCAGCAGGCCGGCGGCGGCCATCGCCAGCGGCAAGGCGAGTAAGGCGTCGGTAATGCCGCTGCTCATGCAGATCGCTGCGGCGTAGGCGCCGGCCCCGAAAAAGGCGGCGTGGCCGAGCGAGAACATGCCGCCGAAACCGAGCACCAGGTTCAGGCTGGTCGCCGCCAGCGCGAAGATCAGCACCCGGCTGGCGAAGCTGATGTAGAACTCCTGGCCGCCGGCGGTGAGCGCCGTGGGCAGGGCGAACAGGGCGATCAGCAGCGTGATGGCGAGCGGTCTCTGGTAGGTGGCGGGACGGTAGAAGGCCATCAGGCGCGCGCCGGAAACAAGCCTTGCGGCTTGAAGAACAGGATGCCGGCCATCAGCAGGTAGATCAGGATCGAGGCCAGCGTCGGCCCGAGCGTCGCCGCGGCATCGGCCGGCAAGGCGGCGCGCAGCAGGGTCGGCAAGAGCGCCCGGCCGAGCGTGTCGACGGTGCCGACGATCAGGCTGCCGACCAGCGCGCCGCGGATCGAGCCGATGCCGCCGATGATGATGACGACGAAGGCAAGGATCAGCACACTTTCGCCCATGCCGACCTGCACCGCGAGCAGCGGCCCGAGCAGGCCGCCGGCCAGCGCGCAGAGGGCGGCGCCGAAGACGAAGACGGCGGTGAACAGGTTCCGGACGTTGATGCCGAGGGCTTCGGTCATTTCCCGATTCGAAGCGCCGGCGCGGACCCACATGCCGACCCGGCTTTTCGCCACGAGCAGGTAAAGCAGGCCGGCGACGGCCAGGCCGAAGGCAATGATGACCAGCCGGTAGGCCGGGTAGAAGAAGCCGCCGATTTCCACTGGGCCGGCTAGCGCGTCCGGCGGGTTGAGCAGCACCGGCTGGGCGCCCCAGAGCATGCGCACCGCCTCGTTGGCGATCAGGATCAGGGCGAAAGTGGCAAGCACCTGCGACAGGTGGTCGCGCTTGTACAACTGGCGGAACAGCGCCAACTCGAGCAAAAGGCCGAGCACGGCCGCCCCGGCGACGCCGGCGCCGAGGCCGATCCAGAACGAATCGGCGGCCTGGGCGGCAGCCGCAACGAAGTAAGCCCCGACCATGTAGAGCGAGCCATGCGCCAGGTTGATGCAGTCCATGATGCCGAAGACGAGCGTCAGCCCGGCGGCGAGGAGGAAGAGCATCAGGCCGAATTGCAGGCCGTTGAGGGTTTGTTCGAGAAACAGTTGCAACATGGTTTCGTTAATTGGCGCAGGTTTTGTCGCGCTCAGTGCGGCAGAGCAGCATCAGTCCTTCGGTGAGCAGCCAGAATAGCGTCCAGAAGGCCGCCATGACGCCGACCGCACCGGCCGCAAAGCCCGCCGCGAATCCTTCGCCGCATGCGTACGGCCAGATGCATCGAGCGGCCATGTACACCAGCCAGCTGGCCAGGCCAGCATGTAGCATGGTCAGGACAATGCGTGTCCACCGGCATACCGGTTTTTGTGGCAGTCGCAAGGTCAGCAACTGCCACAGGCGCCAGAGCGTCCCGGCGAAAGCGACCGGGACGGCGAACAGAAATGGCAGCAGCAAGGACTCCAGAAACGGTTCCGTTTCACTTCATCTTGCACTGCGCCACGTAGGCGTCAGCATGATTGGTGAAGATGGTTCCCATGGTCTTGTTGGTCACCCGGCCGGTCGCATCCTTGCTGATGGCGCGCAGGTAGTAGTTCTGCACCGGGTAGTGGTTGGTGTTGAACTTGAAATCGCCGCGCACCGACTTGAAGCGCTTGGCTTCCAGGGCCTTTTGCAGCGCCGCCTTGTCGTCGACCTTGCCCTTCACGTCGCGCACCGCTGCATCCATCATCAGCGCGGCGTCGTAACCTTGCGAGGCGTAGAGCGACGGCAGGCGACCGAATTCCTTCTGGAAGTCGGCGACGAAACGCTTGTTTTCGACGTTGTCCATGTCGTGCGCCCAGTGCGACGAGTTGAACATGCCCATCATCGGGGCGCCGACCGCCTTGATGATGTCCTCGTCGGCCGAGAAGCCGGGAGCGAACAGTTGGGTGTCGCGCGACAGGCCGGCGGCGACGAACTGCTTGACGAAGTTGATGCCCATGCCGCCCGGCAGGAAGAAGAACAGGGCGTCCGGCTTGGTGGCGCGGATCTGTGCCAGTTCGGCGGCGTAGTCGAGCTGACCGAGCTTGGTGTAGATCTCGTCGGCCACTTTGCCCTTGTAATAGCGCTTGAAGCCGGCGACCGCATCCTTGCCGCCCGGGTAGTTCGGGGTGACGATCACGACATTCTTGAAGCCCTTGTCCTGGACGGTCTTACCGACGGCTTCGTGGAGATTGTCGTTCTGCCAGGCGACGTTGAAGAAGTAGGGATTGCACTGCTCGCCGGCGTATTGCGAGGGGCCGGCGTTGGCCGAGATGTAGAAGGTCTTGTTCTCGAAAACCGTCGGGCCGACTGCCAGCATCAGGTTGGAGAAGACAATGCCGGTCATGAAGTCGACCTTGTCCTTCTTCAGGAATTTGTCGGCCGTCTGCTTGGCGACGTCGGGATTCTGCTGGTCGTCGGCGATCAGTACCTCGGCCGGCAGGCCGCCCAGTTTGCCGTTCAGGTGTTTTATCGCCAGATTGAAACCGTCGCGGATGTCGACCCCGAGTCCGGCCCCCGGGCCGGACAGTGTGGACAGCAGACCGACCTTGATCTGCTCGGCGGCATGAACGGAGCTGGCAAGCAGCAGCGCTGCGGCGAGGGTAGTCAGGCGAAGCGACATCGAAATCTCCGGAACGGTCGAAAGCGGCAAATTGTAGCCTAGGAACAAGCAGATACCGGCTCAAAACCGGGCGATTTTCGGGTATATTCGCGCCCCATGATGAAGCCAGCCGTCGTTCTCCTTTCCGGTGGACTCGATTCCGCCACTTGCCTCGCCATCGCCCGCAGCCAGGGCTTTGCCTCGTATTGCCTGTCGTTCAACTACGGTCAGCGCCACTGCGCCGAACTGCAGGCGGCCGAACGGGTGGCACAGGCGCTTGGGGCCACCGAGCACCGCATCCTCAATCTCGGGCTCGCCCAGTTCGGCGGTTCGGCGCTCACCGACAGCACCATCGCCGTCCCGGTTGATGGTGTCCAGCCGGGCATTCCCGTCACCTACGTGCCGGCCCGCAACACCATCATGCTGTCGCTGGCGATGGCCTGGTCCGAGGTGCTGGGCAGCCGCGACATTTTCGTCGGGGTCAATGCGGTCGACTATTCCGGTTACCCGGATTGCCGGCCGGAATTCATCGCCGCCTTCGAGAAGATGGCCAATCTGGCTACCCGTGCCGGTGTCGAAGGCGAGGGCGGCAGACTGTCGATTCACGCGCCGTTGATCGATCTTTCCAAGGCCGACATCATCCGTACCGGCGCCGCGCTGGGCGTCGATTACGGCCTGACCGTCTCGTGCTATCAGGCCGATGAACTCGGCCGGGCTTGCGGCGTCTGCGATTCGTGCCGCCTGCGCGCCGAGGGCTTCACCGCCGCCGGCCTGCCCGATCCAACCACTTACCGTCGCTGATCATGGACTCTGACGTTTCCCCGAATACCGTACTCTGGCTGAGTTTTGCGGTGTCCTTCATGTTTGGCGCGATCGCCCAGAAGACCCATTTCTGCACCATGGGGGCCGTTTCCGACATCGTCAATATGCGCGACTGGGGCCGGATGCGGATGTGGCTGCTGGCCATCGGCGTGGCGATTCTCGGTTCGGCCGCACTGCATGCCGCCGGCCTGATCGATCTCGGCAAGTCGATCTACCGGACGCCCAACTTTACCTGGCTGTCCTACATCGTCGGCGGGCTGACCTTCGGCATCGGCATGGTCCTCGCCTCCGGTTGTGGCTCGAAGACGCTGATCCGGATCGGTACCGGCAACCTCAAGTCGGTGGTCGTCTTTCTCGTCCTCGGTCTGGTCGCCTACATGACCATGCGCGGTTTTCTCGGCTACTTCCGGGTCAATGTGCTGGAAAAGGTGGCGTTCACGCTGCCGACCGGGCAGGATCTACCGGCGTTGCTGACGGCAGCCGGCATGGCGCCGCAAACGGCCTTTCTGCTGGCCGTCATCGCCATCGGCGGCGGGCTGACCGCCTTCTCTCTGCTGAAACGCGATTTCTGGACCGTCGATAACCTGCTCGGCGGGTTGGGCGTCGGGCTGGCCGTCGTTGCCGCCTGGTACGTCAGCGGCCATCTCGGCTATGTCGCCGAACACCCGGAAACGCTGGAGGAAGCCTTCCTGGCGACCAACAGTGGGCGGATGGAGTCGCTGACTTTCGTCGCCCCGCAGGCCTATGCGCTGGAACTGCTGATGCTGTGGTCGGATACCAGCCGCAAACTGACCATCGGCATCGCCTCGGTGCTCGGCGTCATCGCCGGCTCTGCCTGCTGGGCCCTGATCACCCGCAGTTTCCGCTGGGAAGGCTTCGCCAGTGTCGAAGACACCGCCAGCCACCTGATCGGTGCGGCGCTGATGGGTTTCGGTGGCGTGATCGCCATGGGCTGCACGGTTGGGCAGGGCATTTCCGGCTTTTCGACGCTGGCCGTCGGGTCGATCATCACTTTCCTGTCCATCGTCACCGGTGCGGCGGCGATGCTGAAATTCCAGTACTGGCGCCTGATGCGCGAGGCTTAAGCGGCCTCGTCTTCGCGCAGTTTCTCGATGACCAGCGGAAAGGCGCCGGAGCCGAGCAGGGCGATGGCGGAAACGATGAAGGCCAGACCGGCCATCGGGTCGTCGAGGATCGGGTGAAGGCTGGCGCCAAAGCCGGCGAGGCTGATCGCGCCGGGAATGGCACAGAGCACACCGAGTGTGCTCAGGACGATAAAAGACAACGGGTAGCGGCGCATGGCGCGAGTTTACGCCAGTCGGGGCCGATCCGCGAACCATCGGCAAGTTTTGTGTTCTGAACAAGGGATCGGCCGGCATGCCACTTGCTGTATGCCATCAGCGCCCGACTTTTTCGACAGAAACCAGACAAAACCGCCGATGAACGCCCCGGAATCCCTGCCCCTTGAATTTCCCGTCTTCGACAACAGCTTCGCCGCGCTGCCCGAGACCTTCTACACCCGCCTCGCGCCGCAGCCCCTGCCGGCCCCCTACGTCGTGGCCAGCAGCGCCGAAGTGGCCGGGCTGATCGGCCTGCCGGCCGGTTTGCTGGAAACCCAGGAGTTCGCCGAGATATTTGCCGGCAATCAGCCGCTGCCCGGGGCCGACCCGCTGGCGGCCGTCTATTCCGGCCACCAGTTCGGTGTCTGGGCCGGCCAGTTGGGCGATGGCCGGGCGCATCTGCTCGGCGGTCTGCGCAATCCGCAGGGCCACTGGGAAATCCAGCTCAAGGGCGCCGGCCGTACCCCCTACTCGCGTGGTGCCGACGGGCGCGCCGTGCTGCGCTCCTCGATCCGAGAGTTTCTCTGTTCCGAGGCGATGGCCGGTCTCGGCATCCCGACGACGCGGGCGCTCTGCGTGATCGGTGCCGATCAGCCGGTGCGCCGCGAGGAAATCGAGACGGCGGCGGTGGTCACCCGCGTCGCGCCCGGTTTCGTGCGCTTCGGCTCCTTCGAGCACTGGGCTTCGCGCGACCGCCATAGCGAACTGCAGCAACTGGCCGACTACGTCATCGACACCTTCCGCCCGGAATGCCGGGCTGCCGCCAACCCCTACGATGCCCTGCTGCGCGACGTCTCGTGGCGGACCGGCGAACTGATGGCGCAGTGGATGGCGGTCGGCTTCATGCACGGCGTGATGAACACCGACAATATGTCCATCCTCGGCCTGACCCTGGATTACGGCCCGTTCGGCTTCATGGAGGCGTTCGACGCCGGCCATATCTGCAATCACTCCGACCATCAGGGGCGTTACACCTACCGCAACCAGCCGCACGTCGCGCAATGGAACCTGTACTGCCTGGCCGATGCCTTTCTGCCGCTGATCAAGCGCCCGAAACAGGCGCGCGAAGCGATCGACGAAACCTATGGCGATGCCTTCGGCGCAAGCTTCGAGCGCCTGATGCGCAGCAAGCTTGGCCTGCATTCCGGGCTGGCCGACGACGAGGACTTCGTCGGCGAAACTTTCGGTCTGCTGCAACAGCATCGGCCGGACTTCACGCTGTTCTTTCGCGCGCTGACGAAACTGCCGGCCGTGCTTGACGGCGAAACCCCGGCAAAAACCGATGCGCCGTTGCGCGATCTGTTTGTCGACCGCGCCGCCTGCGATGCCTGGCTGGCCACCTGGCGGGCCAGACTGGCCCAGACGCCGTGGCCGGATGGCGAGCGGCAGGCGGCGATGCGCGCCGCCAATCCGAAATACGTGCTGCGCAACTGGCTGGCCGAAAAGGCTATCCGCCAGGCCAAGGACAAGGATTTCTCGGAAGTCCGGCGCCTCCTCGCCTGCCTGCGCAAGCCGTATGACGAGCAGCCCGAATTTGAAGACTACGCAGCCCTGCCGCCGGACTGGGCAAGCGGCCTGGAAGTCAGCTGTTCGAGTTGATTCCGGCAAGTCTTGCCAGGATCGCCCGGGCGACCAGCGGGCTGGCCGGCAACAGGGTGTGAACGACCGGCAGGCGGACTTCGTCGCCGATCCATGCGGCGCTGATTTCCGCCACGGCGACGACTCCGTCATTGGCTTCGCCGGCGAAAGGCCCACGCGTTGCCGCAATGCCGCGCACCCCGAAGATGCCGGTGGTCGGTGCGGAAATCGCCGGCACATGCTGCATCCGTTGTTCCGAAGCCAGCAATTGGCCGCAATCGCGGGTCAGTAGCCGGTAAAGCGGCTGGTCGTGCAGCAATTTCGCCAGCCGGGAGGCGCCAATCGGCGAGCCCAGCAGGAATACCCGGTGCGGTTGCCGGGTGCCAGGTGGCATGGCATCGAGGGCGGCACGAATCAGTACGCCGCCCAGCGAGTGGCCGATCAAAACATAGTCGCCCTGCCCGGCCAGGCGGGAAATGCGGGCGGCGAGTCGCCCGGCGATGGCTGGGAAGCTCTCGAAACTGGTCGCGTAGCCAAACGTGTCGGTCTGCATACCGGCCCGCCGCAAATGCCAGAGCATCGGCCAGCCGGAAAGCGGCGAGCGTCCCATGCCGTGGACGAAAAGCGCATGTAAGGCGGCGGGAGTCTCGATGGGCATTGCAAGTGCTCCGCTTAGCGCCGGTGAACGACGATCGTAAAAAAGGCCGGCGGGATTGCTCCCCCGGCCCTTTGCCTTTGGCAGTGCGTCTTACTGGACTTGCTGGATACCGGCCAGCGTCCAGCCGCGGCTGCCGTCGCGCGGCTTGGTCATGTTCCAGATTTCGTCGAACGGGCCGGTCGGCGCGTTCTTCTCTTCGCGGATCAGGCCGTGGAAACGGATGCTGACGATATAGCGGCTGGCCTCTTCGGCAACGTCGAGGACTTCGGCGTTCAGCTGCACGACGTCGGTTTCCTGCGCTGCACTACCGCGTTCGGCCATGCCCATCTTGATTTCGGCGAACATTTCCGGCGTGGTGAATTCGCGGATGTCGTCGAGATTGCCGGCATCGTTGGCAGCTTGCAGGCGGATGAAGTTGACCTTGGCGTTACGGACAAAGCCATCGACATCGAAATCGGCCGGGATGGAGCCGCTCGGCGCCGCGCTTTCGTTGGCTGCCGCGGCGGCGTAGGTCGAACCGCCGGCCGGGGTGAATTCCGGCTTGGGCGGCTGCGCGCCACCGTAACCGGCTCCGGCGTACTGCATGCCGCCCGGCTGACTGGCCGCGGCCTTCTTGCGCATCACGAAGCCGATCACCATGACCACCGCCATGATCAGCAGGCCGATCATCATCATGTTGGCCAGGCCTTCACCGAAGCCGAAATGCGAGGCCAGAGCGGCTAGACCAAGACCGGCGGCGAGGCCGGCCAGCGGGCCCATCCACGAACGCTTGGGTTGCGCGGTCGGCGCGGCGGCCGGCGTGGCCGGTGCGGCTTGTGTCGGTTGCTTGGTTGCCGATGGGGCGACCGACTGGCGTTGCATGCCGGTCGAACCGCCGCCACCCAGGCGCTTGGCTTCGGCATCGCCGATGCTCAGCGTAAAGCCGAGAATCAGGGCGGCGGCCATCAGAGCGAAATTCTTCATCGTTGTCTCCATGTGGAAAAGTTACAGCCGCTAGTCTAACCGCGTCTTGGCCCCGGAAAAACTACAATAATCCGCACTTAGTGTTCGCGAAAAATGGAGTGTCGAGCTAGTGGAACAAGGCGGCGACGGCGGCCGGATTGGACGGGAAATAGAAATGCACGTAGGAGGCGGTCAGCCGTTGCTGCCGGAAGATCGCTTCGCCGTCCCGGCCGTCGGCGGTTTTCGCCCGGACCAGCGGCAGCAGCGGGGTTTCGCTTTGCGAGTAATGGAAAGTGTGGCCGGCCAGCCGGCCTTCCGGCAGTTCGGCAAATTGCGTGCCGAGGGCGGCCAGGCGCTGCTGCATCACCGCCCGGCCCGGCAGCAGCCCGGCAAACCGATGGGTGGCGCCGGACTTGTCGGTGACTTCGGCGAACAGGCTCATCATGCCGCCGCATTCGGCGAGCAGCGGTTTGCCCGCTGCGACATGGGCGCGCAAGGCCGACCACAGATCGTCACGGGCCGACAGCGTTGCGCCATGCAGCTCCGGATAGCCGCCGGGCAGCCAGATGGCGTCGCAGTTGGGCAGCGGATTGCCGGCGAGCGGCGAGAAGAAGCATAGTTCGGCGCCGAGGCTGCTCAGCGTTTCCAGGTTGGCCGGATAGATGAAGCCGTAGGCGGCATCGCGGGCGATGGCGATGCGTCGGCCGGCCAGGAGCGGCGCAATGGTCGGTGGCGGGGTGTCGGCAAAGGCGATCGGGGCGGGCAGATCGACTGTCGCGGTGGCGGCCAGCGCGTCGGCCAGCCGGTCGAGACGTCCTTCCAGATCGTCGATTTCGGCTGCCTGCAGCAGTCCGAGGTGGCGTTCGGGCAGCGCTGCCTCAGGGTTGCGCGGCAGGGCGCCGAACCAGCCCATGCCGGCCGGCCGGCTGTCGCGCAGCAATTCGGTATGGTGGGCGCTGCCGACCCGGTTGGCCAGCACCCCGGCAAAGGGCAGGCCGGGGCGATAGGTGGCCAGGCCGTGGGCCACCGCGCCAAAGGTCTGGGCCATTGCCCCGGCATCGATCATCGCCATCACCGGAATGTCGAAACGGCAGGCAATATCGGCGGCCGACGGTGTGCCGTCGAACAGCCCCATGACGCCTTCGACGAGGATCAGGTCGGAGTCCTCGGCGGCCCGGCTCAGTCGCCAGCTCGCATCGCCTTCGCCGCACATCCCGAGATCGAGGTTCTGGCACGGCCGACCGCTGGCCACCGCGTGAATCTGCGGGTCGAGAAAATCGGGGCCGCATTTGAAGACGGTGACGCGCCGGCCCTGGCGGGCGTGCAGCCGGGCCAGCGCGGCGGTGACGGTAGTTTTGCCTTGGCCGGACGAGGCGGCGGCAATTAATAGGGCGGGACAGGCGGTCATTTGATTTGTTTCCTTGGCGGCGGCGCAGGGCGCTCCGGCGTTTTCAGCGAAGCTGGCTCAGAACTCGAGGCCGGGCATGGCCTTGATGCCGCTCTGGAAGGCGTGCTTTTCCATGCCGATGTCGCTCACTGTGTCGGCCGCATCACGCAGCGCCTGCGGCGCCGCACGGCCGGTGATGATGACGTGCTGCATCGGCGGCCGGGCAAGCAGCTTGGCGAGCACGGGATCGAGTTCGAGCCAGCCGTACTTGAAGGCGTAGGTCATTTCGTCGAGGACGACGAGGCCGATCTGCGGGTTGGCCAGATGCCCGCAGGCGACGCTCCAGGCGTGCTGCGCCGCCTTGGCATCGCGCTCCTTGTCCTGGGTCTCCCAGGTGAAACCTTCGCCGCCGACATGCCAGCTGACCCCGGCCTGCTGGCGGAAAAAGGCTTCCTCGCCGGTATCCGAGCGGCCTTTGACGAACTGCACGACGCCGACCTTGAGGCCGTGGCCGAGGGTCCGGGCGACCACGCCGAAGGCGGCGCTCGACTTGCCCTTGCCGTTGCCGGTGTTGATCACCAGCACGCCGCGCTCTTCCTGGGCATCGGCGATCTTGCCGTCGACGACTTCCTTTTTGCGTTGCATGCGGGCGGCGTGGCGGGATTCCTGATCCAGGGTTTCGGTCATGGCTTGAGCGCTTCCTTGAGTTCGTCCAGGCCTTCGAGCAGGCGTGGGCCGGGGTAGAAAAAATTGTCACCGGAGAGCATGACCAGCGGCACGGGCAAGGCGCCGAGGGCGGCATTGCACTGGCTGGCCGAGGTGGCGATGAAGTTGATGACGAGATCCGGGTGGCTGCTGGCGACCAGGGCCGGGATACCTTCGTTGCCTGGCCCGTCGTCGAGATGGTGGATGCCGTCGACCGGATCGGCGAGGGTCAGGCCGGCCTGTTCGGCAAGGTCGCCGAGCACGGTGTTGCGGCTGTAGGAATAAGGTTTTTCGGCGCAGGCCGAAAGCAGCAGCACGCGCCGGCCGTGGCCGGGAAAATCGGCCAGGCGCTGGCGCAGTTCGCGGCTGAACTGCCTGACGCGGGCCGGACCATCAGGCGCCTCGCTCGCTTCGGCCAGGTCGCTCAGCATCCGTTCGGTTTCGGCCAGCGAGCGCGAGCCGCCGACGCGGAGCGCCCGGGCGCCAGCCGGCGTGACCTGTTGCAGAACCTCGGCCTTGGTCAGCGTCGAGGTTACCAGCAGATCGGGATGCAGGGCGGCGATGGCCGCCGCGTCCGGGTCGGCCACTCCGCCGGTGCGCGGCAAATCTTTCTTGTCGTAGCGCGAAACGCCGACGATGCATTCGCCGCGCCCAAGCCAGTCGAGGGCGATGCTCAGGTAAGGCGATTGACTGACGATGCGCGGACAACTGGCCTGGGCGCTCAGCGCAGCGATGCCGAGCAGGGTAAAGGAGAGAATACGGATCAGCGGAAGCATGAAAGTCCTTGCAATGGCGGCGCGGTCAGCGGGGAATGAAGCCGATCAGGCCATCGATTTCGACGGCTTGCAGCGGGTGCTGGTAGAGCGCCGAGAGGTGTTCGGCGGTCAGCATTTCGCGGACCGGGCCGAGTTCGTGCCGGCCATCGCCGTGGATCAGCAAGGCGCGGTCGCAGTAGCGCCAGGCCAGGGCCGGTTCGTGCAGCACCATGATGACGCCGGCCCCACAGTCGCGGGCTGCCGCAGCGAACAGCTCGAGCACGGCGATCTGGTGATTGAGGTCGAGATGGGCGAGCGGCTCGTCGAGCAGGTAGAGCGGGGCCGCCTGGGTGAGCAGCGTGGCGACCGCCAGACGTTGCCGTTCGCCGCCGGACAAGGTCTGCACCTCGCGTTTTTCCAGTTCGGCCAAGCCGACGGCGTGCAAGGCGGCGCGGGCGATTTCGGCATCGCGCTCGCTTTCCCACTCCCAGCGCCCGAGATGCGGGTGGCGACCGGTCAGCACGGTTTCCAGCACCGTCGATGCAAAGGCATCGCTGTGCCGCTGTTCCAGCCAGCCGCGGCGGCGGGCCGCCTCGCGCGGGCCAAGTTCGGCATAGGTCTGGCCGCCGAGCAGGACCTCGCCGGTATCGGCGGCGCGCAGGCCGGCGAGCACGGAAAGCAGCGTCGACTTGCCCGCCCCGTTGCGGCCGAGAATGGCCAGCCGCTCGCCCGGCTGCAGCGAGAAATTCAGATCGAGACAGACCTGTTGCTGGGCAATGCTCAGGTTCAGCGTCCGGGCTTCGATCAACGGGGCGGCGTTCATCGCGGATGCCTCGACAGCAGGAACAGGAAGACCGGGACGCCGATCAGCGCCGTCAGCACGCCGACCGGCAGTTGCTGCGGGGCGATCAGGCTCCGGGCCAGCGTATCGGCCAGAACCAGCAGCGAACCGCCGGCCAGGACCGAGGCCGGCAGCAGCAGGCGCTGGTCGTTGCCGGTGGCGAGGCGCACCAGATGCGGCACGACCAGGCCGACGAAGCCGATCGAGCCGGCCGTCGTCACCGAGGCGGCGGTGGCCAGCGAGGCGAGCAGATAAATGGCAAAGCGCAAGCGGCCCACCGCAACGCCCAGTGCCTGGGCCTGCATCATGCCGCGCGCCAGCAGGTTGAGTTCGCGGGCGAAGGGCATGCACAGCACCAGGGCGACCAGCAGGGCCAGCAAGGCCGGCCACCACTGGCCGGTTTGGCCAAGGTCGCCCATCAGCCAGAACAGCATGCCGCGCAACTTGTGTTCCGGGGCGATCGCCAGCATCAGGGCGACCAGCGCCCCGCAACCGGCGGCGACGATGACGCCGGTGAGCAGCAGGCGGGTCTGCGTCCAGCTGCCGTCGCCGTGCGCCAGGCCGAAAACAATGACCATGGCGCCGAGGGCGCCGAGAAATGCCAGGCCATCGATGCCGAGTACCGGCAGGCCGAGCAGGATGGCGAACATCGCCCCCACCCCGGCTCCGCCGGAAATGCCCAGCACGTAAGGGTCGGCCAGCGGGTTGCGCAGGAGCACCTGCATCAGCGCCCCGGCCAGGGCCAGCAAGCCGCCGCAGGCGAAGCCGGCGAGCGCCCGCGGCAGGCGCAGTTCGCGCACGATGTCGGTGCCCGGCACGTCCTGCCCGAGCAGCGCCGCCAGGACGTCGATCGGGGGAATTTGCAAGCTGCCAACCGTCAACGCCAGCCCGATGCTCAGCACGGCGAGCAGGCCGAGGCTGGTCAGGATCAGGAGGGCGCGACGGCTGGACGGCATGGATGCTTACTTGGGACTGTAGCGGACACCGACAAAGACATTGGTTCCCGGCGTGGCAAAGTCGCGGACCAGTTCGTAATCCTTGTCGAAAATATTGTTGGCGCGGGCGAATATCGTCCAGTCGGCAGCAACGCGGTAACTCGCCGAGAGGTTAACCACGGCATAGCCGGCGAGTTCCTGGGTGTTGCCGGCGTCGTTGTAGCGCCGTCCGCTGCCGAGAATTTCGCCGCCGATATTGAAGGCGCCAAAGTCCTTGCTCAAGCCCAGTTTCGCAATCTGGCGGGCCCGATAGCGCAACACTTTCTGCTGATCGGTATCTTCCGGATCCTGCAGGTCGAGGCTGGCGGAAAGTTTGTAGCTGTCCAGCTGAGCGCTATAGGCCAGCGTCCAGCCGCTCAGCGTTGCCCGGGCGACATTGCTTGGCATCCACAGGCCGCTCGAATTGGGCGCCCACTCGATCAGGTTGCGTACGTCGTTGTGGTAATACGTCACCGAGGCGTGTTGCGAAGTCGTTTCATAATGAATCGAGCCTTCGCGGTTTTCCGAGGTTTCCGGTTTCAGGTCGGGATTGCCCGAGCCCGGCCAGTACATGTCGTTGAAGGTCGGCGCCTTGAAGCCGGAGCCGTAGGAAAGATTGCCGCGCCAGTTGGAAGAGAACTGGTAGCCATAGGCCAGCATCCCGGTGGTCTTGATGCCGAACTGGGAATTGTCGTCTTTTCTGACGTTGAGCTGCAGGCGGTGATCGGACAAATTTCCCGTCCAGCCAGCCAGGTAGGAGTTAACGCTACGTTCCTTCAACACATAGTTCACATTGCCGGAAACACTCTGCTCGACTCTTTCGGCAGCGAGCAAGGCGGTGCCGATCGGCAGTTTCAGGTCATTCTGCCATTGGTACTGGGTCTGCTCGGAGCGGATATCGGAACCACGGACACCATTGGTGAATTGCTGGCCATCGTCGGCGCTTTTGCCGATTTTGATCGTGCTGGTCCACGCTTCGGTCAGCTGGTTGCGGGTGTAGGCATTGGCCCCGTAGATGGTTTCGTTCTGCTTGTAATCCTTGGCCTTGGGGCTGGAGTCATAGCGATTCCAGCCATCGGAGAAAAGATAGCTGACGCCAAGCTCATGGCCTTTTTGCGGCGTGTAGGAAAGGCTGCCTGAACTGCTGGTCGTCTGAAATCCATCCTTGTCCGGGTTGTAGTACGAGTTCGCCGGATTGCGGACCGAGGTGTACGAGTCGCCACGCTTGTCAGCCAGTTGGAAACTGTAGCGCCAGCCGCTGGCACCACCGGAAAATCCCGCGGCCAGCGCCGAAGTGTTCCAGGTACCGTAGCCGGCTTCGGCGAACGCCTGGAAGGGGCCATCGCCGCGCTTGGTGAAAATCTGGATCACGCCGCCAATGGCGTCCGAGCCGTATAGCGAGGAGCAGGAACCGCGGATGATTTCAATGCGGTCTACCTGCTCCAGCGGGATGAAGCCCCAGGCCGGCGAACCCAGCGTCGCCGAGCCGAGGCGCATGCCGTCTACCAGGACCAGTGCGTGGGAATTGTTGCTGCCGCGAATGAAAACGCTGGAATCGGTGCCCATCCCTCCCTTCTGGTTGATTTCGATGCCAGGTTGGCGGGCCAGCAATTCGTTGATCGTTGCCGTCGGGCCGGCACTGCGGATTTCTTCCGATTCGATCACCGTCACATCGGACAGGATTTCGCTGGCGCGCTGGGCCTGACGGGTTGCGGTGACGACGATGGTATCGAGTGCCGCCAGTTGCTGGGCCTCGGCCGGAGCAACAAAGATGAGCGGCAACAGTGCCGCCAGCGGCTTCAAACGTGGATTCATGATTCTTCCTTTCCCGGCGGGCGTCCCCGCATGCCGGAACAGCATTGAGAAGGAAGCGCAGGGAGAACGGCGGATCGCGAGAACCGGCGCCACACCCCCGTGGCACTTCCGTGATTTGTCTCAGGCCGGTATCCGGGCTCACAAGTCTTGACGCGTCGCCTTCCCAGGTTTTCACCCAGTGGCATTTTGACGCGCCCGCACTTGCTTACCGTTGCGGGGGCAGCAGCGGATTAGTCTCCTTGGAGACGCACCGCTTTCCCGTTTAACTGCGCTTGGAGAAACCTTGCACAGCACCTGACACGCCGCGCATTCTACATGGGCAGGGCTGGCGCCGCATCAGAAAAATGTCTTGGACTTCCAATAAACCACTTTGAGAATAAAGGCTTAGTCCTTGACCATGCGGCATTTTTCCAACTATAGTGCGGTCCATGAATAGCGAACTCGAAGCGCTGGAAGCCAAGATTGAACAGGTCGTCGCCCTGGTTCACCAGTTGCGCGCCGAGAATGAGGTGCTGAAGAATCAGATCGCCGCAGCCGAAGTCGAAAGGTTGCATCTGCGGCAGACCATGACGCTAGCCCGCGAGCGTCTGGAAGGCCTCGTGGACAAGCTGCCAGAGGATGCCTGAGATGAGCACCGAGCCGAATTTCCTTGACGTCAAGATCATGGGTCGCGAATACCGCGTCGCCTGTACGCCGGAAGAGCGCGATGCACTGCTGCTGGCGGTCGATCTGGTCGACAACAAGATGCGCGAAATCGCCCAGCGCACCAAGAGCACCATCGCCGAGCGGGTCGCCGTGATGGCGGCGCTCAACATCGCTCACGAGTACCTTTCCGGCGCCTCCACAGGGGCGGAAAATACTCTTGGCGAAGCGGTTGATACTTCCGACGCAAAGCGTAGAATCGGTGACATGGGAGCACGAATCGATACCGTGCTTGCGCCCCAGCAGCAATTGGACCTGTAGTCATTTGCTGCTGACCCCGGCGCCGCCCGCCGAGCGTCCCCTGCGGTGTTTGTTAAGGCCATATATTCCTTGAACCAATGCTAATTGGCATCGGTTGCGAACCATCGAAACCGCTGTTGTGCGCACTCTTCGTCGGGTGTGCCTGAAGCGGAAGGAACGTAGCCACTCTGGACCCAGGTTCAGGATGCCGGCCTGACGGCACTCGCGGGGGCCTATTTCCAACGGGTGGCAGATTCTCTGCCACCCGTTTCTATTTCCGAAACAGCGACATGCAATACTGGTTGATGAAATCCGAGCCCGACGAGGTTTCAATCGACGACCTCGCCGCCGCACCCGCCCAGACCTTGCCGTGGTTTGGCGTGCGTAATTACCAGGCACGCAATTTCATGCGCGATGCGATGCAGGTCGGCGATCTCGCCTTCTTTTATCACTCCGGCTGTACCGAGCCGGGCATCGCCGGCATTTGCGAAGTGTGTTCGGCAGCTTATCCGGACGCCACGCAGTTCGAGTCGACCATCACAACGGGGGCTGGTCGCAGGGATAATCCGTATTTCGATCCAAAAGCAACGCTGGATAATCCGCGCTGGCTGTTACGCGACGTGCGTTTCATCGCCAGGACGCGTTTCGTTTCGCTCGGCGAGTTGCGGCGTCATCCGGAGCTTGCCGGCATGCGCCTTCTGGCGCGCGGCAATCGTTTGTCGATCATGCCGGTGGCAGAAGCGGAATGGGATTTCATCGTCGAGCATCTGCTCATGCTTAACCAACTGAAAAGGTCTTGAGAATGGCTGTTGAATGGCTGATTGCCTATTTGTTGTTGGGGGCCTTGGTCGGGGTTTTTGCCGGTTTGCTGGGGGTTGGTGGGGGCGGCATCATGGTCCCTTTGCTGACCGCGATGTTTGCTGCCCAGGGCGTGGGTAGCGAGCATCTGGTCCATCTGGCGCTCGGCACATCGATGGCGGCCATTGTCCTGACCTCGATTTCCAGCCTGCGTGCGCATCATGCGCACGGCGCGGTGCGCTGGGACATCGTCAAGGCGATTGCGCCAGGCGTCCTGCTCGGCACCTTCGCCGGCACTTTCGTTGCCTCGCAAGTGCCGACGCGCCCGCTGGCGATATTCTTTGCCTGCTTCATGGCCTACGTCTCGCTGCAGATGATCCTCAACGTCAAGCCGAAACCGTCGCGCAATCTGCCCGGCCCCGTTGGCATGGCCGGAGTGGGCGGGGGCATTGGCATCATCTCGGCCTTGGTGGCGATCGGCGGCGGTTCGCTCTCGGTACCCTTCATGACCTGGTGCAACGTCAAAATGCAGAACGCCATCGGCACTTCGGCCGCGATCGGCTTGCCGATCGCGCTGGCCGGAGCGCTGGGTTACCTGATCAACGGCTGGGGGAGCGCAAGTCTGCCGGACGGGTCGTTCGGCTATGTTTACCTGCCGGCTTTCGTGCTGATCAGCAGCGTTTCCTTTTTCACGGCGCCGCTCGGCGCCCGTCTGGCGCACCGCTTGCCGGTCGCGACGCTGAAGAAGATCTTTGCCGGAGTGTTGATCCTGCTCTCGGCAAAGATGCTGCACACGGTCTTTGCCGGCTGATCAGCAGCCCTTGAAAACGGGCTTGCGCTTGGCCAGAAAGGCCGCGAGGCCTTCCTTGTAGTCCTCGGTGTCGAGGAAGGCGAAAGACGCGGCTTTTTCCTCGTCGTTGAGCGGCCGGCCGCTTTGCAGCCGGCGTATCCACTGTTTGTGCCAGCTGGCGACGAGCGGTGCGCCGGCGCAGATCCGGCGGGCGGTGGCGTAAGCCTCGTCGACGCACTGGGCATCCGGTACGACACGGCTGACCAGTCCTTTTTCGTAGGCTTCGGTGGCGGTCAGGATGCGCCCTTCGAGCAGGATTTCCTTGATGACCGCCGGGCCGGCCAGCTTGAGCAGGCCTTCCATTTCGCCGGGGTACATCGAGAAGCCGAGTTTGTTGATTGGCGCGCCGAAGCGGGCGCTTTCGCCGCTGATGCGCAGGTCGCAGACGCCGGCGATTTCGAGGCCGCCGCCGATACAGGCACCTTGAATCAAGGCGACGGTCGGGTGCGGGCAATCGGCAATCGCATTGAGTGCCGCAGCGACTTGCCCGTGATAGTGCAATGCCTGGTCGAGCGTTGCGCGTCCGGTTACGAATTCTTCCAGATCGCCGCCGGCCGCGAAGGCTTCATGGCCAGCGCCGCGCATGACGACGCAGCGAATGCGATGGTCGCCGGTGATTTTCGCCATGTTTTCGGCCAATTGCTGCCACATGCCGAGGTCGATGGCGTTGAGTTTTCCCGGGTTGTCGAGAGTAAGGGTGGCGATTTCGCCATTGATGTCGAGGTCGACAGTACTCATGGGCTGTTTCCGTTTTTTGGTTGAAGAATTATAGGCTTGAGTCCGGTAAATCGATTTTGGTCAGTCCTATATAAGATAGAATAATGCGCGCCGATATTCGGCAATTATTAATAGGGGAGAATAAGCCATGAGCAGCGCGATGTATGAGCGGATGCGGGCCAATCCGAAGTTCCAGGATCTTGTCACCAGACGGGGACGTTTTGCCTGGACCTTGGCCTTTGTTGTTTTGACCATGTTCTACGGTTTCGTGATGGTGGTCGCCTTCAATCCGGCAGCCTTGGGCCAGCCGGTGAGCGAAGGTTCGATGTTGACTGTGGGGGTCGCCGTCGAATTTTTCATGTTCGTTTTCTTCTGGCTGCTGACGGCAGTTTATGTCCGGCGTGCCAATACGGAATTCGACGCACTGACCCAGGAAATCGTCAAAGAAGCCTGGAAGGAGAACAAATAATGCGTCGCCTGACTCAACTCAGCACGGCTCTCGGCCTCTTCGCCGTCGCCGCCATGGCGTATGCCGGCGGCCCGCTTGAAGGCGTTACCGAAAAACAGGCGACCAACTGGCACGCCATCATCATGTTCTGCATCTTCGTCGCGATGACGATGGGCATTACCTATTGGGCGGCCAGCCGCACCAAGTCGACCGCCGACTTCTACACGGCCGGTGGCGGCATTACCGGCTTCCAGAACGGCATGGCGATTGCCGGCGACTATATGTCCGCCGCCACGCTGCTCGGTCTGACCGCGATGGTGTACACCCAGGGTTACGACGGCTACATCTACATGCTGGCCTTCTTCGCCGGCTGGCCGGTCATCCTGTTCCTGATGGCCGAACGCCTGCGCAATCTCGGCAAGTTCACCTTTTCCGACATTACCGCCTATCGCCTCGATCAGGGCAAGGTGCGCACCATGGCGGCGATTTCCTCGCTGACCGTGGTCTGCTTCTATCTGATCGCCCAGATGGTCGGTGCCGGTCAGTTGATCAAGCTGCTGTTCGGTCTTGACTACAACGTCGCGATCTTCGCGGTCGGTATCCTGATGATGGTCTATGTCACCTTTGGCGGCATGGTCGCCACCACCTGGGTGCAGATCATCAAGGCCGGCATGCTGCTGGTTGGCGGTACGCTGGTGATGGTCCTGGCCTTCATGCAGTTTGATTTCTCGTTCCAGAATCTGCTGGAAAAAGCGACGGCCGTCCATAAGCTCGGTCCCAAGCTGATGTATCCGGGCAGCCTGCTGGCCGATCCGATCACCGCCATCTCGCTCGGCCTCGGTCTGATGTTCGGTACCGCCGGTCTGCCGCACATCCTGATGCGCTTCTTCACCGTGACCGATGCCAAGGAAGCCCGCAAGTCGGTGCTCTACGCTTCCGGTTTCGTTGCCTACTTCTTCAACGTGATCTTCATCATGGGTCTCGCCGGCATCCTGATCGTCGGCCAGAATCCGGAGTTCTTCGAAGGCGGCGCGATCGGCGGCAAGCTGATCGGCGGCGGCAACATGGTCGCGATGCATCTGGCCAAGGCGGTCGGCGGCAACATGCTGCTCGGCTTCCTGGCTGCCGTTGCCTTCGCCACCATCCTGGCTGTCGTTTCCGGTCTGGCTCTGGCTGGCGCTTCGGCGATCTCGCATGACATTTATGCCCGCGTGATCATGAAGGGCCAGGCATCCGAGGCGACGGAAATTCGTGTCTCGCGGATTGCCACGATCTGCCTCGGCTTTGTCGCCATCGTGCTCGGCATCCTGTTCGAAAAGCAGAACATCGCCTTCATGGTCGGCCTGGCCTTCGGTGTGGCGGCTGCTGCCAACTTCCCGGTGCTCATCCTGTCGATGTACTGGAAGGGGCTGACGACTCGTGGCGCGTTGTTCGGCGGCTACGGCGGCCTGCTTTCGGCGGTCATGTTCGTGGTCCTGTCGAAGTCGGTGTGGGTCGATGTGCTGCACAATGCGGCACCGCTCTTCCCCTACACCCAGCCGGCCCTGTTCGCGATGCCGATTGCCTTCCTGCTCGCCTACATCTTCTCGAAGACCGACAGCAGCGTTCGCGCCGGCAAGGAAATCGAGGCCTTCGAAGACCAGTATGTGCGTGCCCAGACTGGCTTCGGTGCTTCGGGAGCCAGCAACCACTAAGTTCTTCCGGAACCGTAAAAACCCGGCGACATGCGTCGTCGGGTTTTTTTGTCCGCAATTAATGGCGCTTCCAGCAGCGGTGGTGTAGATTCGCCCCCTTCGCTGCCCAGCCAGCGTCGTCCTCAAGGGGGTATGGTGAAACGAGGAATCGAGCCGACATCGGTCGAGCGCAAAATGCGGGAGGATGATTTCATCGTCTCGAAAACCAACGCCAAAGGCATCATTACTTACGGAAATCCGATTTTCATCGAATTTTCGGGGTATACCGAAGAAGAGCTACTTGGCTCACAGCACAATATCATTCGTCATCCGGACATGCCGCGGGCGGCATTCAAACTGGCCTGGGACACGATTGCATCGGGCAAGGAATTTTTCGGCTATGTAAAGAACATGGCCAAGGATGGCAGTTTCTATTGGGTCTTTACCCATATCACCCCGGATTTCGACTCGCGCCGCAATATTCTCGGTTATTCCTCGGTGCGTCGTTGTCCGCGGCCGGGTGCCATTGCGAAAATCGAGCCGGTCTATCGCCAGATGCTCGCGGCCGAACGCGCAGCCGGATCGCGCGAGGCAATTGCCGCCGGCACGGCGGTTTTGCTCGATTTGCTGCAACAGACAGGAATGAGTTATGAAGAACTCGTCTTTTCCCTTTAAACGCCTGCTGCTCGGCTTGCTGATCGGTCTCGGGCTGGCGGCCGGCTATTTTGCGGCGTGGGCGCCGGTCGTCTTTCTCGTGCCGGCGCTCGTTCTCGTTTTCCGCTTGGATGGTGCCGCTCAGACTCCGCTCACCGAACTGGATGGCCTGCTGCAACAGATCGGACAGGGCAAACTGACCGGCAGAATGCCGCATTCGCTCGGCGCGCCGATGCTGGAGAGCATTCGCGTCAACCTGAACTCGGTGCTTGACCAGACGGAAACGGCATTTCGGGAAATTCTCGGGGCGATGAGCGCGTCCTCTGAAAACCGCAACTGGCGGCGTCTGCAAACCACCGGCCTGCACGGCACCTTCAGCGATGTGCTCGACCAGATGCAGGTCTTGCTCGACCGCTTGGGGGCGGCCCAGGAGTCGATAGCCCGCGAGGCCTTGTTGTCGAGAATTTTTCTGCGCTCCGAACGCGGCCTCTCGATGGCCATCAATCACGTCAGTGCGGCGCTTGGCGAGGTCGATGAGAACGCCCAGCAAGCAAAATCCCTGGCCAGCGACTTCGCCAGTTCGGCCAGCGACATGGCCGAAGCCTCCGGCCGGATGGCGCTGGCTCTCGGACTGGCCCAGGAGTCCGCCGGCAACGGCGTCCAGGCACTGGACGACCTGAACAGCAAGGCCAATGTGATCAGCCAGCTGACCGGCCATATCGATGCCATCGCCAAACAGACCAATCTGCTCGCCCTCAACGCGGCGATCGAGGCGGCGCGGGCCGGCGAGGCGGGACGCGGCTTCGCGGTGGTCGCCGATGAAGTACGCAAGCTGGCCGACCAGTCGTTGCGGGCATCGGAAGAAATTGCCGCGGCCATCCGCGCCATATCCGGTTCGATGCAATGGGCCACGCAACAGATCGGTGCCCTGAGCGATTCCGTCTCGGATGCCCGGACCACTGCCGATGCCTTCGGCGAGAAGCTTACCCGCTCAGCCGGTTCGGCCGATCAGGTTGGCGAGCTGACCACGGCGATTGGAGCCGGTGCCCAGTCGATGGGCGAATCGATGCGCCTGGTTGCCCTTGCTCAGAAGGCGCGGGCCGATGTGACGGCGATCCTGCATGGCGAGGAACTCGACGTCAATGCCCTGCCCGAGATCGAGCGCGAGGCCATTGCCGTCGTTCAGACCCGGAAATGGGTGACCGGCAGTGCCGATCGCGAAGCGCTGATCGGCATCTATGATCGGCTGTTCTCAAGTATCGAGAGTGAAATGCACTAAAACTGCCGCGGCAGTTGCGTCGCCGTCAGGGATTCTTGGCGGCGGCGCTTTCGTGCATCCGGGCCAGCGCATCGCGCCCGGACAGCAAGTGATCGTGCATGGTCTTTTCGGCCTTTTCGGTATCGCCCGCTTCAAACGCCGCCATGATCGTGCGATGCTCTTCGAGCGATTGTTGCAGACGACCTTCGAGCGACAGCGAGTGCAGACGGGATAGTTTCAATACCTTGCGCAAATCCTGGATGACTGAAAGCAGCCAGCGATTGTTGGCCAGTTCCTGGATGCGCCGGTGAAACTCCTGATTGGCCTCGAAAAAGGCATCGATCCGGCCTTCCTTCGCGGCCAGTTCGAGCTTTTCGTGAATGGCCCGCAGTTCGCGCGTATGCGCCGGTTTGGCGCGGCGCACCGCGTCGACCACGCAACGCCCTTCGAGCAAGGCCATCAACGGAAAAATGTCGTCCATGTCCTGGCGCGAAATCTCGGTGACGTAACAACCGCGCCGCGGGCGCAATTCAACCAGCCCTTCCGAAACCAGAACCTTGAGTGCTTCGCGGAGTGGCGTGCGCGAAATGCCGTACTCCTCGGCGAGTTTCTGCTCGTCGATCCAGGTGCCCGGCGTCAGTTCATGGGCGTAAATGCGTTGACGCAAGCGTTCGGCCACTTCCTGATAAAGCGCGGTTGGTGCAATACGGGTCATGTTTTCGGTGTGGTGTGATTGAGCAAGTCAATACGTGGCTGACTTGCGTCCATAATTATGGATAAAGTATTATGCTGGGCTTGGTATGTCAAGCTGGGCCCGGAAGCGTAGAATTTTGGATTCTGCAGCATCGGCCTGAAAAATCGAATCGGCGAAAGGTGTCTCATGTCTGAAAAATTCTTTGATTCCAATAACCTGGATGCCTGGACCAAGGCAGCCGCGAAACACTCTCCGGGTGGCGAAGTCAGGAATCTGGACTGGAATACGCCGGAAGGTCTGGCGGTCAAGGCGTTGTACACCAAAGCCGACGTCGAGTCGCTGGAATTCGCCGACACCCTGCCCGGCTTCGCACCTTATCTGCGTGGCCCGCAGCCGACGATGTACGCCGTCAAGCCGTGGACCATCCGCCAGTACGCCGGCTTCTCCACTGCCGAAGCCTCCAATGCCTTCTACCGCAAGGCGCTGGCCGCCGGCGGTCAGGGTGTGTCCGTGGCTTTCGATCTGGCGACGCACCGCGGCTACGACTCGGACAATGCCCGGGTCACCGGCGACGTCGGCAAGGCCGGCGTGGCGATCGACTCGGTCGAAGACATGAAGATTCTCTTCGACAGCATTCCGCTCGACAAGGTTTCTGTGTCGATGACGATGAACGGCGCCGTGCTGCCGATTCTCGCCGGTTACATCGTTGCCGCCGAAGAACAGGGCGTGGCGCAGGACCAATTGTCCGGCACGATCCAGAACGACATCCTCAAAGAATTCATGGTGCGGAACACCTACATCTATCCGCCCAAGCCGTCGATGAAGATCATCGCCGACATTTTCGGCTACACGGCGCAGCACATGCCGAAATTCAACTCGATCTCGATTTCCGGCTATCACATCCAGGAAGCCGGCGCCAACCAGGCCATCGAGCTCGCCTTCACGCTGGCCGACGGCATGGAATACGTGCGCACCGGCGTCGCTTCCGGCATGGATGTCGATACCTTTGCCGGCCGCCTGTCCTTCTTCTGGGCGGTGGGCATGAATTTCTACCTGGAAATCGCCAAGATGCGTGCTGCCCGTTTGCTGTGGCACCGCATCATGACCAAGTTCAATGCCAAGAGCCCGAAGTCGATGATGCTGCGCACGCACAGCCAGACTTCCGGCTGGTCGCTGACCGAGCAGGACCCGTACAACAACGTCGTCCGCACCACCATCGAAGCGATGGCGGCGGTCTTCGGCGGCACCCAGTCCCTGCATACCAACGCGCTCGACGAAGCGATCGCGCTGCCGACCGAGTTCTCGTCACGCATCGCCCGCAACACGCAGTTGATCATCCAGGAAGAAACCCACATCACCAATGTCGTCGATCCGTGGGCCGGCTCCTACATGATGGAAAAGCTGACCCAGGACATGGCCGACAAGGCCTGGGGCATCATCGAGGAAATCGAGGCGATGGGCGGCATGACCAAGGCCGTCGAATCCGGCTGGGCCAAGATGCAGGTCGAAACCTGCGCGGCCGACAAGCAGGCGCGCATCGACTCCGGCAAGGACGTCATCGTCGGCGTCAACAAGTACAAGCTGGCCAAGGAAGACGCGATCGACATTCTCGATATCGACAACCATGCCGTGCGTGACGCGCAGGTCGCCCGTTTGAAGAACATCCGCGCCAGCCGCGATAGCGCTGCCGTCAATGCGGCTCTCGAAGCCTTGACCGCCGCTGCCGAGTCCGGTCAGGGCAACCTGCTCGACCTGACCGTCAAGGCGATGCGTCTGCGCGCCACGGTCGGTGAAGTGTCCGACGCCCTGGAAAAAGTCTTCGGCCGTTTCCGCGCCAACAACCAGACCATTTCGGGAGTGTACGGAGGTGTCGTGGAAGGTCAGGAAAGCTGGGAAAGCATCAAGGCCGATATCGCCAAGTTCGCCGAAGAAGAAGGCCGCCGGCCGCGCATCATGATCGCCAAGCTCGGTCAGGACGGTCATGACCGGGGCGCCAAGGTGGTGGCCACCGCCTTCGCCGACCTCGGTTTCGACATCGACATGGGGCCGCTGTTCCAGACGCCGGAAGAAGCCGCCCGCCAGGCCATTGAAAACGACGTCCATGCGATCGGTGTCTCGTCGCTGGCCGCCGGTCACAAGACGCTGCTGCCGGAGCTGGTCAAGTCGCTGCAGGCGCAAGGCGCCGACGACATCATCGTGTTCGCTGGCGGGGTCATTCCGGCCCAGGATTACGACTATCTCTACCAGGCTGGCGCCAAGGCCATCTTCGGGCCGGGCACCCGGATCGAGGATTCCGCCATTCGCGTGCTGGAAGAAATTCGCAAGGCCCGCGGCTGATCACTGGATGAATTTGCGCGATAGCCACGTGCCGACTCATTCTCTTTCGTCGGCCGACCAGACGCTGATCGATGGCGTGCTGGCCGGTCAGCGGCGGGCGCTCGCCAAGGCCATCACGCTGATCGAATCGACCCGTGCCGATCATCAGCAACGGGCCCAGCAGGTGCTGAACGCCTTGCTGCCGAAAACCGGCGGTGCCATTCGGGTCGGGATTTCCGGGGTGCCGGGAGCCGGTAAATCGACTTTCATCGAGGCGCTCGGCGTCTGGCTGATCGAGCAGGGCAAGAAGCTGGCTGTGCTCGCCGTCGACCCCTCGTCGTCGGTGTCCGGTGGCTCCATCCTCGGCGACAAGACGCGCATGGAGCAATTGTGCCAGCGCGAGGAAGCCTTCATCCGGCCTAGTCCGTCGGCCGGTTCGCTGGGCGGCGTGGCCGAGAAGACGCGCGAAGCGATGTTGTTGTGCGAGGCGGCCGGCTTCGACGTGATCATCGTCGAAACGGTCGGGGTCGGTCAGTCGGAAACGACGGTGGCCGGCATGGTCGATATCTTCTGTCTGCTGCAGTTGCCGAATGCCGGCGACGATTTGCAGGCGATCAAGAAGGGCATCGTCGAGATCGCCGATCTGGTGGTCATCAACAAGGCCGATATCGACCCGCGCGCCAGCGCAGTGGTCCGTGCCCAATGGAAGAACGCGCTGCACATGCTGCGCCCGGCCTCCAAGAACTGGTCGCCACCGGTTCTGACCGCCAGTGCCTTGCACAAGGAAGGCATCGTCGAGTTCTGGGAAGCGATCGAGAAATACCGCACGGCGCTGACGCCGACCGGCGAATTCGCCGCCAAGCGCCAGCATCAATCCTTGAGCTGGATGTGGCAATTGATCGATTCCGGTTTGCGCCAGCATTTCCGGCATCACCCGCGCGTCCGGGAAAATCTGCCGGCGCTGACTTTATCCGTCGAACAGGGCAATACGACTCCGGCTGCCGCCGCGTATGCGCTGCTCGATTATCTGAAACACTGATTTCTTTGAATTACCCGCACCATTTAGGGAGATTCCTCTATGCATGACATCATTCGACAGCTGGAAGAAAAGCGTGAATTGGCCCGCCTCGGCGGTGGCCAGAAGCGCATCAACAGCCAGCACAAGAAGGGCAAGCTGACCGCCCGCGAACGTATCGAGCTACTGCTCGATCCGGAATCCTTCGAAGAGTGGGATTTGTTCAAGGAGCACCGCTGTACCGATTTCGGTATGGATCAGGCTGAAAAGATCCCCGGCGACGGCGTGGTCGTCGGCTACGGTACGGTCAACGGCCGTCTGGTCTTCGTTTTCTCGCAGGACTTCACGGTATTCGGCGGTTCGCTGTCGGAAACCCACGCCGAGAAGATCTGCAAGGTGATGGACCATGCAATGAAGGTCGGCGCCCCGGTGATCGGCCTCAATGACTCGGGCGGCGCCCGCATCCAGGAAGGCGTTGCCTCCCTCGGCGGCTATGCCGACGTGTTCCAGCGCAATGTGATGGCCTCCGGCGTCGTGCCGCAGATCTCGATGATCATGGGCCCCTGTGCCGGTGGCGCGGTGTACTCGCCGTCGATGACCGATTTCATCTTCATGGTGAAAGATTCGTCCTACATGTTCGTGACCGGTCCGGAAGTCGTCAAGACCGTGACCCACGAAGACGTTACCGCCGAAGAACTGGGTGGTGCCGTGACCCACACCAGCAAATCCGGTGTCGCCGACCTGGCCTTCGAGAACGACGTCGAAGCGCTCGGCATGCTGCGCCGCTTCATGAATTTCCTGCCGGCCAACAACCGCGAAAAGCCGCCGGTCACGCCGACCAACGATCCGGTCGACCGCTTCGACTATTCGCTCGACACGCTGGTGCCGGACAATACGAACAAGCCGTACGACATGAAGGAACTGCTCGTCAAAGTGGTCGACGACAATGACTTCTTCGAATTGCAGGCTGATTACGCCAAGAACATCATCATCGGCTTCGGCCGCATCGATGGCCATCCGGTCGGCATCGTCGCCAACCAGCCGCTGGTGCTGGCCGGCTGTCTGGACATCAAGTCCTCGATCAAGGCCGCCCGTTTCGTCCGTTTCTGCGACGCCTTCAACATTCCGGTCGTCACCTTTGTCGATGTGCCGGGCTTCATGCCGGGCACCCAGCAGGAATACGGCGGCATCATCAAGCACGGCGCCAAGCTGCTTTACGCCTATGCCGAATGTACCGTGCCGAAGGTTACCGTGATCACCCGCAAGGCCTACGGCGGCGCCTACGACGTGATGTCGTCCAAGCACCTGCGCGGCGACGTCAACCTCGCCTGGCCGTCGGCTGAAATCGCCGTGATGGGGCCGAAGGGTGCCGTCGAGATCATCTTCCGCGAAGAGAAGAGCAATCCGGAGAAGCTGGCCGAGCGCGAAGCCGAGTACAAGGAAAAATTCGCCAACCCGTTTGTCGCCGGCGCCCGTGGCTTCATCGACGACGTCATCATGCCGCACGCCACCCGCAAGCGCATCGCTCGCTCGCTGGCCATGCTGCGCGACAAGAAACTCGACAATCCGTGGCGCAAGCACGGCAACATTCCTCTGTAAGCGTCAGGGAGAAACAGGAATATGTTCAAGAAAATTCTGATCGCCAACCGCGGTGAAATTGCCTGCCGCGTCATCAAGACCGCCCGCAAGATGGGCATTCTGACGGTTGCCGTCTATTCCGAAGCCGACAAGGATGCGCTGCACGTCGATCTGGCCGACGAAGCCGTCTGTATTGGCCCGGCCGCCTCGAAAGAATCGTATCTGGTCATGGACAAGATCATCGCCGCCTGCAAGCAGACCGGCGCTGAAGCTGTCCACCCGGGTTACGGCTTCCTGTCCGAGAACGCCACGTTCTCGCGCCGCCTGGAAGAAGAAGGCATCAAGTTCATCGGCCCAAAGCACTACTCGGTGGCCAAGATGGGCGACAAGATCGAGTCGAAGAAGCTGGCCATCGCCGCTCAGGTCAACACCATCCCGGGTTACAACGATGCCATCGCCGGTCCGGACGAAGCCGTCAAGATCGCCCAGGGCATCGGTTACCCGGTGATGATCAAGGCTTCCGCCGGCGGCGGCGGCAAGGGTCTGCGCGTTGCCTTCAACGATGCCGAAGCGCACGAAGGCTTCTCTTCCTGCGTCAACGAAGCCCGCAATTCCTTCGGTGACGACCGCGTCTTCATCGAAAAGTACGTGCTGGAACCGCGCCACATCGAAATCCAGGTCTTGGGCGACTCGCACGGCAACTACGTGTACCTGAACGAGCGTGACTGCTCGATCCAGCGTCGTCACCAGAAGGTCATCGAAGAGGCGCCGAGCCCCTTCGTCGATCCGGAAATGCGCAAGGCGATGGGCGAACAGGCTGTCGCCCTGGCCCGTGCGGTGAATTACGAATCGGCCGGGACGGTCGAGTTCGTCGTTTCCGGTGCGACCAAGGAGTTCTACTTCCTGGAAATGAACACCCGCCTGCAGGTGGAACACCCGGTCACCGAACTGATCACTGGCCTCGACCTGGTCGAACAGATGATCCGCGTTGCCTACGGTGAAAAGCTGCCGCTCAGCCAGGCCGATGTCACCATCAACGGCTGGGCCATGGAATGCCGGATCAATGCCGAAGACCCGTTCCGCGGCTTCCTGCCGTCCACCGGTCGTCTGGTCAAGTTCCAGCCGCCGAAGGAAATCGATGGCCAGGTGCGTGTCGATACCGGTGTCTACGACGGTGGCGAAATCTCGATGTTCTACGACTCGATGATTGCCAAGTTGATCGTGCACGGCGCGACCCGCGAGCAGGCGATTTCCCGCATGCGCGACGCCCTGAACGGCTTCGTGATCCGCGGCATCTCCTCGAACATTCCGTTCCAGGCCGCGCTGATGCAGCATCCGCGCTTCCAGTCAGGCAACTTCAATACCGGGTTCATCGCCGACGAATATCCGAAGGGCTTTGACGCCTCGATGGTACCGCATGATGATCCGGCGCTTCTGGTTTCGGTCGCTGCCTACGTGTACCGCGCCTTCACCGACCGCTCCGCTTCGATCACCGGCCAGTTGCAGGGTCATGAGCGCATCGTCGGCGACAAGTGGATGGTCATCCGCCTGAACAAGGACGGCAACGAGCATCACCCGGTGACGGCGCGCATCATTCCCGGCGGCTATCACATCGAGTACAAGGGCGAAAACTACGAGATCCTGTCCGACTGGAAGCTCGGCGAATCGCTGTTCAACGGCACCTGCAACGGCGAGGAATTCACGCTGCAGGTCGAGCGGCACAAGATCAAGTACAGCCTGTTCCACTGGGGCACCCGCGCCGACTTCATGGTGATGAGCGCCCGGGCCGCCGAACTGCTGGCGCTGATGCCGGAAAAGATGCCGCCCGATCTGTCGAAGTTCCTGCTTTCCCCGATGCCGGGCCTGCTCCGCGAAGTTGCGGTAACGGTCGGTCAGGACGTGAAGGCCGGCGAAAAGCTGGCCGTCATCGAAGCCATGAAGATGGAAAACATCCTCAAGGCCGACCAGGACTGCAAGGTCAAGAAGATTTCCGCGGCGGCCGGCGAAAGCCTGTCGGTGGATCAGATCATCATCGAGTTTGAATGATCGCAAGCGGCCGTTTCTGACGGTCGTTTGCCCCCCGCTGCGCAACGCGGGGTGAGGCATGCAAGGCCCGTCTCCGGACGGGCCTTTTTTCTGTCAGGCCAACCGGCAGCCGTACCGAACGTAATCGACGCCGCGCTCCAGAACCTCGGTAGGTACCAGGTGTTCCAGCGAAGCGCCGTCAAGCGCCAGGCCGACGTCGAGGCGGGCGCCGGCGCTGGCCGGCAGGATCAGCGACACGGCATCGGCGCTACGCAGCAGGAAGGCGGGGATGCGCGGCGCGCGCTGGGCATGGCTGGCCGGCCGTTTCAGGCTGCACGCCTCGACCTTTTCCTCGTACCAGTGCAGGCCGCCGGTCAGGGCCTCGGCGGCTGTCGTCTGCAGGCCGAAGAGCACGCCGAGACGGGGTTTTCCCCGGCTGGTCGAGGCGATCAGGCAGGGAGACAGGCGGCGTGTGCCCTGCAGCTCCGGTGGCCGAACCGCCATGCCATCGACCATCGTCCAGACTTCGCCGGGCACGTTGAGTTTCTTCACCGCCGTCGGCATCTGCGAGACGCGATCGAAGCCGAACATCGCCAAGCGGTCATGGGCCAGGGCGGTGCTGCTGGCCTCCAGATTGCCTACCGGGTTGAGGAAGTCGCCGGTGAAAATTGCATAGGCATGTTCGGCGCCAAAGGCGATCTCGATTTCACCGATCTCGGTTGATGCGGCCCGTTGCGGTGATTTCAGGCTGGCAGCGAGTTCAGTGAGCAGGCGGATGCTGGCCGCTGGCGAGAGTTCGCGGCCGAGCTTCAGCGATTCCGGCGACTGACCGGCCTGGAGCGCCTCAAGGCGGTGGCGAATCTTGCGCGCCACCGGGCGGACATCGAGCCAGCGCGGGATGCCTTGCGGCAATTGGCTGCCAAAGAGCGGCAGCAGATCGACCGTCTGGCTTTTCGGCGTGTCGTCGGGGGTGGCCTGAAAAGTGCACAATTCCCGCCAGCGGCTGATCGCCCGGTTGGCAACAATGAGCTGCGGCGAGGTCAGGCGATACGGATCGATCAGCCGGAGCAGGAAGGCCCAGGCCAGATGGCCGGCAATATTGGCTTCGCCGAGATGGCGAAAGTCCGGGTCGGCCAGCGGCTGGCGCAACACGCCGTTGCTTTCCGCCTGGGCAAGAACGCCAAAGAGCAGGCGGTCGAGCGATTCGGGGCATTGCCGGGCAGCCTGGAAGTGGCAGTATTCGGCCATCCGGAAGGCGCAGGCGGCGCGGTTCAGCGGCAGGCCTTTGGCGGTCGGCGGAAATTGCGGGGCGAGACGCAAGTAGGCGACGCCCAGCCGGGTCCATAAGCCATGCGCGTGCTCGAAGCAGCGCTGATCGTCTTCCGGCATCGGCAGGGCCTTGCGGAAATAGCGCGCTTCCAGATTCTCCTGGGCCGGCACCGCTGCCGCGCGCAGCAGATTGAGCAGTTCGAGCGCCTCGGCGGGGGGCAAGGCCGAGCCGTCGATCGCCTCGATCTGCAGGCGCAGGGCGGCGACCATGTGCAGTGCCTGGGCCTGCGGTTGGGCGGCAAGCCAGGCGCGGGCCGAAGCGCCGTCGTGAAAGGCGAGGGTGATATTCCGGCGCGGTTCGGGCAGAGCTAGCCAGTGCATATGGCCTCCTTTCGGCGTATCCTCAAACCATGAGTGGATTTGAACATTATGAACGCGAACTGGCCGATCTAGATCATGAGATTCGTCGCTACGCGGCCATTTGCCGCGTTGATCTGGGCAATCGTCATGAAATCGATGCCTGTCTGCGCGATCATCACGATACCTGGGCGGCGGACAAGGCGCGTTCCAGCCTGCAGGGCTTGCTGGTCTTGCGTATCAAGCTGGAGGCGGAGATGCTCGAACTGGGCTTTTCCCCGCCGCCGCTCATTCCGCCCGCCCCGCCCGAAGTCTGATCAACCGTCGGCGTTGATCCGCGCGATCAGCGCCTGCAGCGTGGCTTCCGCCTGGTCGTTGGCGATCTGACAGGTACCGGCCGCCTGGTGGCCGCCGCCACCGTATTGCAGCATCAATTCGCCGACGTTGGTCTTGCTGCCCCGGTCGAGAATCGATTTGCCGGTGGCCAGTACGGTGTTCTGTTTCTGAACGCCCCACAAGACATGGACGGAAATATTGGTCTGCGGGAACAGCGCGTAGATCATGAAGCGATTGGTCGCCCAGATCGTTTCCTCGTGGCGCAGGTCGAGGACGACCAGATTCTTGTACACCGTGCTGCAGCGCAGGATCTGATCCTTGGCTTTTTCCGACTGCTCGAAATACAGCTCGACCCGCTCTTTGACGTCCGGTAGCGCCAGGATCTCGTCAATGCCGTGATTGCGGCAGTATTTGATCAGATCCATCATCAACGTGTAGTTGCTGATCCGGAACTCGCGGAAACGGCCCAGCCCGGTACGGGCATCCATCAGGTAATTGAGCAGAACCCAGCCGGTCGGCTGGAGGATTTCATCGCGGCTGAATTGAGCCGAGTCGCTTTTGTCGACCGCCGCCATCATGTCGTCGGCGACCCCCGGGAAGGCCTTTTTTCCACCGTAGTAGTTATAGACGACCCGTGCCGCCGACGGGGCAGCCGCTTCGATGATGTGATTCTTGCGCTCGCCGCTATTGCGAATGGTTTCCGACAGGTGATGGTCGAAAGCCAGATGGGCGTTGGCGACATAGGGCAGATTGGTGGTGATGTCGCGCGCCGTGATGTCGATCTTGCCATCCTGCATGTCTTTCGGATGGACAAACTTGATGTCGTCGATCAGGTCCAGTTCATTGAGCAGCACGGCACAAACCAGGCCGTCGAAATCGCTGCGGGTGACGAGGCGGAATTTTTGTTGGGGCATCTTCTGTGGTCTCCGGTGAGCGGGGGAATCAGGGCAATTTAAGCACAACACGGTTACCGATGTTGTGAAGGGAACCGTGATTTAACGGATGGCGATGGCCTGGCTCGGACAAGGCGCCAGGCAGGCGCCGCAGCCGGTACATTGCTCGGTCGCGATTTCCGGCAGCGGACTGCCGCCGAGTCGGGGCGTGAAACGGATCGCCCGGACGTCGCAGAAATCGCCGCAGACCCGGCATTCGACACCCCGGCGGGCCAGGCAAAGGTCGCTGATGAGCGCCTTGATGGTCCATGGCGCCCGGTCATCGTCGCGGAGCAGCGCCTGCGGTCGGCAGACCTTGACGCACTCGCCGCAAAAGGTGCATTCGGCGCGGCGGAAATCGACCGTCGGGTAGCCGCCGTCGCCGGCGATCAGAATCGCCTGCGGGCAGGCCGGCAGGCAGTCGTTGCAGCGCGTGCAGCGGTCGATGAAAGCCGCCTCGGCGAGCGCCCAGGGCGGCCGGATTTCGGCCTTGGGGCGCGGCCGGCCACGGAGGAAACCGCGGCGGCTGACGTCGACCATCGAATCCGCCCTATTTTGCCTGTTTCATTTTGTCGATGCCGCTGCGCAGCATCTGGTCGATCTCCGAGCCCGGTTCGACCTGTGGTAGCAGGGCTTCCCAGTAGGCGATGCCTTGCTTGCTGTCACCCGCTTCCATGGCGGCAGCACCGGCCAGGAAGAGCGCGTGACCATTGTTCGGGTCGAGTTTCAGGGCCCGGTTGACCAGTTGTTGCGGTTTGCCGGTCAGGCCTTTGCCGGCTGCCATGGCGAGTGTTTCGGCATAGCTGGCGAGCAGTTCCGGGTCGTCGTTGATGGCCTTCTCGGCCTTGCCGTAAGCCGCCGCAGCTTCTTCGTAGCGGCCCATGGTCTTGTACGAACGGGCGAGCATCAGCCAGCCCTGCATGTCGTCCGGATTGGCCTGCATGCGCTCGGCCAGCTTGGCCACCATGGCGTTGATTTTTTCCGGCGTCATCTGGGCCGGGCTGGCGGTCTGCGCCGGGTCGAGGGCTTTCGGATTGCCGAGAATACCGTAGGCGAGCAGAGCCAGGATCGGCATCAGCAGCAACACGGCGATGGCGGTCTTGCGGCTCGGCCCCTGGACGGCGAGCGGCGTGCTGGCGTTGCCTTCGCTCGGCACCTCTTCGACCAGCCGCCGCTGCAATTCGCTCCGTGCCTGATCGAAATCGGCAGCGGCCAGCGTGCCGTCGGATTTTTCGCGGTCGAGGTCGGCCAACTGGTCGCGGAAGATGGAGAGGTTGGTTTCCTGGCGGTCGATTTTCTTGTTGTTCGGGCGCAGGCCCAGCCAGAGCGGCGGCAACACGAAAGCGGCGACGACCACGATGAGCAGGGTGGCGTAGATGGCGAACTGGGTCATTTGGTATCGGGTTCCTTGAGCAGCGCCTCGGCGCGGCTGGCTTCATCGGCGGACAGCGGACGTTCATCGGCCAGGCGGCCGGCCCGCCGGCGCAGATAGCGCTGCAGCATGAAGAGGCCGAACAGCATCAGGGCCAGCGGGCCGCCCCAGAGGAGCAGCGTGATGCCCTTGAACGGTGGCCGGTAGAGGACGAAGTCGCCGTAGCGGACGACCATGAAGTCGATGATCTCGGTATTGCTCTTGCCTTCCTTGATCATGCCGCGAATCTCGCGGCGCAGATCCTGGGCCAGCTCGGCATTCGAGTCGGCGATGGTCTGGTTCTGACAGACCAGGCAGCGCAGCTCGGCGGACATTTCCTGCAGGCGTTTTTCGGCCACCGGATCGGCGGCCAGGGCCGCTTCCGTGGCGCTCGAGGCGATGGCGGCGGTCGAGCCGAACAGCAGGGCAAAAATCAGGGCGCGGACGATCATTTATTCAGCTCCGCCAGCAAGGGCATGATTTTTTTACCCAGCACATCCGGCGTGATCGGGCCGGTATGCTTCATGCGGATGACCCCGGCCTTGTCGATGACGTAGGTTTCCGGCACGCCATAGACGCCGTAGTCGATGCCGACGCGGCCATCGAGATCCATCGCGGTCAGCGTGTACGGGTCGCCATGTTCGGCCAGCCACTTGTTGGCGCGCTGGTCGGCGAGCTTCTTTTCGTCGTCGGCCGGCATCTTGCTCATGTCGAACGCGCCGTCGCCGCGTACTTCCTTGTAGTTCAGCCCGATCAGCGGCACGGCTTTCTGCTTCGAGAATTCGACCAGTACCGGATGCTCGGCCCGGCAGGAGACGCACCACGAAGCCCAGACATTGATCAGCCAGACCTTGCCGCGCAGATCCTGCGGGCTGAAGGTCTTGTCCGGTGTGCCGAGAACCTTCAGGGTGAAGGCCGGCGCCGGCTTGCCGACGAGCGGCGAAGGAACGTCGCGCGGATTCAGGCCGAGGCCGACGGCGAGCAGGGCGACGAGGGCGGCGAAGGCTCCCAGGATCCAGTAATAACGATTCATGCGGGTTGAGTTCCAGCCGGAGTTTTGACCGCCGAGGCGGCGCGGGATTTGACGCGATAGCGCCGGTCGAGCATGGCGAGCAGGCCGCCCAGCGCCATCAGGATGCAACCGGCCCAGATCCAGTCGACGAAGGGCTTGTAATAGACGCGCACGGCCCATTCGCCTTCCGGCTTGTCGCGGTCGATCGGTTCGCCGAGCGAGACATAAACGTCGCGCAGGAAGCCGGCGTCGATCGCCGCTTCGGTCATCGGCATGGCCGACGAATGATAGTTGCGCTTCTCGGGGTTCATCTTGCGCTGCACCTTGCCGTTGATCGCCAGATCGAAATCGCCCTGGGCGGCCACGTAGTTCGGTCCCTCGACGGTCTTGACGCCATTGAAGGTGAAACGGTAACCGGCGACCTCGACGGTATCGCCCTGCGCCATCTTGATGTCTTTTTCCTGCTCGAAGCTCATCACCATGGTGACGCCGACGACGAAGACGGCGATGCCGATATGGGCGAGATGCATGCCGAAGAAGCTGCGTGGCTGTTTCAGGGCGGCGCGCAGGAAGGACTGGCCGGCCCGAGTACGCTGCACCCGTTCGACGAAATTGAGCAGGGCGCCGAGGGTGATCCAGGTGGCGAGCAGGATGCCGAGGCCGGTCAGCGCCGACCAGTGGCCGTAGAGCAGCGGCACGGCAATGGCGACGAGCAGCGCGGCGAGCATGGCCCAGCGCAAGGTGCGCAAAATCTCGCCGATCGATGCCGCTTTCCAGCGGGCGAAGGGGGCGACGGCCATCAGGAACAGGATCGGCGTCATCACCGGGACGAAGACGGCATTGAAGTACGGCGGCCCGACCGAAATCTTGCCGACGCCGAGCGCATCGATGAGCAGCGGGTAGAGCGTGCCGAGCAGCACGGTGGCGCAGGCGACGACCAGCAGGACGTTGTTGGTGAGCAGCAGGGATTCCCGCGAGACCAGCCCGAAACGGCCGCCCAGCCCGACTTTCGGGGCGCGCCAGGCGAACAGTGCGAGCGAGGAGCCGATGACGGCTACCAGGAAGACCAGGATGAAGATGCCGCGCGTCGGATCGGTGGCGAAGGCGTGCACCGAGGTCAGCACGCCGGAACGGACGAGGAAGGTGCCGAGCAGCGATAGCGAGAAGGCGGAAATGGCCAGCAGCACCGTCCAGTTCTTGAAGCTGCCGCGCTTTTCGGTGACCGCCAGGCTGTGGATCAGCGCCGTGCCGACCAGCCAGGGCATGAACGAGGCGTTTTCGACCGGATCCCAGAACCACCAGCCGCCCCAGCCGAGTTCGTAATAGGCCCACCATGAGCCCATGGCGATGCCCAGCGTCAGGAAAATCCAGGCGGCCGTCGTCCATGGTCGCGACCAGCGCGCCCAGGCGGCATCGAGCTGTCCGGAGAGCAGCGCGGCGATGGCGAAGGCGAAGGCCACCGAGAAGCCGACGTAGCCCATGTAGAGCAGCGGCGGATGGATGATCAGCCCGGGATCCTGAAGCAGCGGGTTGAGGTCGCGCCCTTCGGCGGCGCCCGGTAGCAGGCGGTCGAAGGGGTTGGAAGTGAACAGGATGAAGAGCAGGAAGCCGAAGGCGACCAGGCCGAGCGTGCCGAGCACACGGGCAATCATCGCTTCCGGCAGGTCGCCGGAAAAGACGCGGACGGCGAAGGCCCACCAGGAGAGCATCAGCATCCACAGCAGCAGCGAGCCTTCATGGCCGCCCCAGACAGCGGCCATCCGGTATTCGACCGGGAGCAGCGAATTGGAGTGCTGGGTGACGTAGACCACCGAGAAGTCGTTGGCCACGAAGGCCTGCACCAGGCAGGCGAAGGAGAAGGTGATGAGCAGCGCCATCGCGGTGGCCGCCGGACGGGCGACGGCGATCCAGGCGCCGCGGTTCTGGTGGGCGCCGATCAGCGGCAGCGTACCGAGTAGCAGCGCGACCAGCGTGGCGAGAATGAGGGCGAAATGGCCGATTTCCGGGATCATGCTCAGTAGCTCGCTTTCGGCTGGTCGCCAGTGGAAGAGGGGGAAACATGCTTGCCGGCAGCGCGGGCCTGGGCATCGTCAACCGCCTTGGCGGCTTCCGGCGGCATGTAGTTTTCATCGTGCTTGGCCAGCACTTCGGTCGCCGTAAACGTGCCGGCGGCAGTCAGCTTGCCCTGGGCCACGGCGCCCTTGCCTTCCTTGAAGAGGTCGGGAAGGATGCCCTTGTAATCGACCACGATGTCCTTTTCGGTATCGGTAATGACGAAGCGCAGCGTCACGCCGTCCGCCTGGCGCTGGATGCTGCCTTCCTTGACCAGGCCGCCGATGCGGAACAGCTTGTTCTGCGGCGCTTTGCCGGCCGCCACTTCGGTCGGCGTGATGTAGAGGGCAATGTTGCTGTTCAGGGCATTGAGGACCAGCGCCGCGATGATGCCGATGACGGCGAGGGCGCCGCCGATCAGGGCGAGTTTCTTGTGACGCGATTTCATTGTGCGGTGTTCCTGTTTTCAGCGCGGTTTTCAGCGCGCAGTTGGCGCTGCAAGCGTGCGATGGTGGTCCTTCGATTGCGGACGACGACAATCGGTTCAATCGCCATGATCAAGGCGGTGGCGCCGAACGAGCCCCAGACGTAAAAACCGTAGCCGCCCATGGCGATGAAGTCGGCAAAACTGTTCCAGTGGATCATCACTTTTCACCTCCGGTCAGCACGGCCTTGACCCAGTCGGTATGGCGCTCGCGTTCGAGCATGATGGTGCGGGCGCGCATCAGCGCGACGGCGATCGAATACATCCAGAAGCACATGGCCATCAGCAGCATGCCCCAGAGCATCGTTTCGGCCATCGACGACTTGGTCAGGTTGACGCTCGAGCCCTGGTGCAGCGTGTTCCACCACTTCACCGAGAAATAGATGATCGGCACATTGACCACGCCGACCAGCAGCAGCAGGCCGCCGGCCTTGTCGGCCCGGCGGGCGTCGTCGATCGCGGCGGTCAGGGCCATGTAGCCGATATAGAGGAAGAGCAGGATCAGTTCGGAGGTCAGCCGGGCATCCCAGACCCACCAGGCGCCCCACATCGGCTTGCCCCACAGGGCGCCGGTCCATAGCGAGAGGAAGGCCATCAGCGCACCGGTCGGCGCCAGCGCCTGGGCCATCATGCCCGACAGCCGGGTGTTGAAGGCCAGGCCGATGGCGGCCCAGCCGGCCATCACCAGATAGATGAACATCGACATCCAGGAGGCCGGGACGTGGATGAAGATGATCCGGTAGCCCTCGCCCTGCTGGAAGTCGGTCGGCGCGACGAGCATGCCGAGATACAGGCCGGCCAGTCCGAAGACCACCGCAACAGCGAAAAAGTAGGGAATCAGCGCGCCGGCCAGCGGGTAAAAAGTCGCCGGCGAGGCGAAGCGGTAGAGATTGAAGCGGTCTTTCATTCGAGGGCAATCTTCAAGGCAGCGGCCGATGCCCAGGGGGCGAAGCCAACAGAAGCAAAAGTAATGGCGGCGAGCAGGGAAAGGTGACCTTCCCCCCCGAGACCGGTCACCGTCGCATCCACTGCGCCAGCGCCGAATATTAGCACCGGTATGTAGAGCGGCAGCACGAGCAGCGACAGCAGCACGCCGCCGCCGCGCAGGCCCAGCGTCAGCGCCGCGCCGATGGCGCCGATCCCGGACAGCGCCGGGGTGCCGAGCAGGATGGCGCCGGTCAGCACGAGCAGCGCATCGGCCGAGAGATCGAACTGGATGCCGAGGACCGGGGCGATCAGCGCCAGCGGCAGGCCGGAGACTAGCCAGTGAGCGATCACTTTGCCGGTAACTACCAGGCCAAGCGGGTGTGGGGCGAGCGCCAGCTGTTCCAGCGTGCCGTCGCGATGATCGTCGGCAAATAGCCGGGGCAGCGACAGCATGGTCGCCAGCAGCGCGGCAACCCACAGCACGCCGGGCGCCAGCTTGCGCAACAGGTCGGGTTCCGGGCCGATGCCGAGCGGAAACAGGCTGACCACGATGACGAAGAAGAACAGCGCCGAGACGATATCGGCCTGTCGCCGCATGGCCAGCTTGAGATCGCGGCCGATCACCGCCATGACAATCTTCAACATCAGGAGAGCCGCAATTCGCGAACCTGGCCGGCCGGAATGGTGACCAGCTGGTGGGTCGTCATCACCGCCATGCCGCCGCGCTGGAGGTGGCCGGAAATGATGCCGGCCAGCCAGTCGACGGCCGCCACATCAAGGGCAACGAAAGGTTCATCGAGGATCCATAGCGGGCGTTTTTCGGTGACCAGCCGGGCCAGCGCGACGCGCCGCTTCTGGCCTTGCGACAGATATTTGCAGGCCAGATCTTCGCGCCCGGCCAGACCGACCTGCTCCAGCGCATCGATCGCTTCGTCCTCGCTGAGCGTTTCCTCGGCCAGACGGGCGGCGGCCAGCAGGTTTTCGAGCGGCGTCAATTCTTCCTTGATGGCGTTCAGGTGGCCGAGATAGCACAGCTCGGCCCGATATTCTTCCGACAGTTTGCGGATGTCTTGGCCCTGCCAGCGGATTTCGCCGTTTTCCGGCGGCAACAGGCCGATCAGCATGCGCAACAGGCTGGTCTTGCCGGAGCCGTTCTTGCCCTGCAGATACAGCAGTTCCCCCGCTTCCAGCCGAAAGCCGAGGCCTGCGAACAGGCGGCGCTCGCCGCGCACGCATTCCAGATTGTCAGCTTCAAGCATCAGGGGAAAACCGAAATAAATCAGTGGCAAATTATGAACGCGCAAGTGTACCGGCAGATTGACGGGAATCAAACAAACGCAGCCAATAAAAACGGGGGCCGCAGCCCCCGTTCCAGCGCGCTCGGGCGGCTTATTTGGCGAACGGCGTCGGGCGCGGCGTCGTGTCGGAAGACGGCGGCAGGATCGGCAGCGTGAAGCTCGGCTGGTCGCCGGTCAGGGTTTTCAGGAAGGCGACGACCTTGGCGTTTTCATCCTTGGTGAATTTCTTGCCGAGTTGCAGGCGCCCCATGGTGTCGACCGCTTCCGCCAACGTATTGGCGGCGCCGTCGTGGAAGTACGGATAGGTCATTTCGACGTTGCGCAGCGTCGGCACCTTGAAGTTGAAGCGGTCGGCATCCTTGCCGGTTACATCGGCCCGCCCGCCGGCTGTTGCCTTGGTCTTGTACGGCTCGACGACGCCCATCTTCTGGAAGGAATTGCCGCCGACGGCTTCGCCGTTGTGACAGGCGACGCAGCCGCTGTCCTTGAACAGCGCATAGCCGGCCAGTTCGTCCTTGGTCAGCGCATCTTTTTTGCCGAGCAGCCACTGGTCGAAGCGGGAGTTCGGGGTCACCAGCGTCTTTTCGAACTCGGCGATGGCCAGCGTCACCTGATCGATGTCGATCTTGGCCTTGCCGAAGACCTGTTTGAAGTCGCGCACGTAGGCCGGAATCGATTCGAGAACCCCGATGGCCAGCGTGTGCGTGAAGCCCATTTCGCCCGGATTGGCGATCGGACCGCCGGCCTGCGCCTTGAGGTCGGCGGCGCGACCGTCCCAGAACTGGGCGAGGTTCAGGCTGGAGTTCAGTACCGTCGGGGCGTTGATCGGCCCCTGCTGCCACTTGTCGCCGATCGAGGTCGGGATGTTGTCGGTGCCGCCTATCGACAGGTTGTGGCAGGAGTTGCAGGAGATGAAGCCCGACTTCGACAGACGCGGGTCGAAATAGAGCTTCTTGCCCAGTTCGACCATGCCCAGATTGATGTTGGCGGCCGGCTTGATCGGCTGGATCGGTTCGTCGGCAGCCTGGGCGGCGGTGTGAATGGCAAAGCTGGAAATCAGGGCAATGGCGGTCGCTAGAACGGTACGTTGCATGGTTTTGGTCCCCTCGGTTAAAAAGCTCGGTTGCCGCATTTTCCCCGTGTCGACCATGCTAAGATTGATCCAAGTCAATGAATATTATCGGTTTTTAATATGGCACCTATAGGATTTCCCTATAGTGCCTAGGGATATTAGATCCCCCGATGTCGAGCGGAGTCCCGGTATGACCCTAACTGAATTGCGTTACATCGTTGCCCTGGCGCAGGAGGGAAACTTCAGCCGGGCGGCCGAACGATGTTCCGTCAGTCAGCCCACCTTGAGTGTGGCCATCGCCCGCCTCGAGGATGAGTTGAGCGTGCAGTTGTTCGAGCGCGGCAAGGGCTTCGTCAGTCCCAGCCAGGTCGGGGTGAAAGTCGTCGAGCAGGCGCAACGGGCCTTGCTGGAAGCCGAAAAAGTGCGCCAGATCGCGATGTGCGGCCGCGATCAGCTGGCGGGGCCGTTGCGCCTCGGGGTCATTCACACCATCGGCCCTTACCTGTTGCCGCAGTTGATCCAGTCGCTGAACCGGGTGGCGCCGGGCATGCCGCTGGCCATCGAGGAAACGATGACGGCAAGCCTGGCCGAGATGCTGCGCGACAACGCGGTCGATGTGGCGATCATCGCGCTGCCTTTCGACATTCCCGGCGTCTTGACCCGGCCGCTCTACGACGAGGCGTTCAAGGTCGTCGTGCCGCGCGGCCATGCCTGGGAGGGCAAGGCGTGCATCAGTCCCGAGGAAGTCGAGGGCACCGAGGTGCTGCTGCTGAAAGCCGGCAACTGTTTCCGCGATCAGGTGCTCGATGCCTGTCCGCAGGTGAGCAGCCCGGAAACCGATGTCCGCCTAGGCCATTCGATCGGCACGATACGTTGCATGGTGGCCTCCGGACTCGGCGTTTCGGTGTTGCCGGAAGGGGCGCTCGGGCAACCCTACAGCAGCGAACTGATCAGCATCATTCCGTTCCGTCCGCCCGAGCCGTCGCGCCGGGTCGCCCTCGCCTGGCGGGCCGGCTTCGTCCGGCCGAAGGCGATCGACGCGCTGCTGGCCGCCGTGCGCGCCCTCAATGCGCCGGCTTACCGCCTGCTGGTCTGAGCCGAGATCAGCAATTCGGCCTGGATCGAATGCAGGCATTCGCTCAGGGTCAGGCTGGCCGCCTCCAGTTCCTGCCTTAACTGCCCGCTGTTCGCCGGGTGGTCGCCGCGGCGGGCCTTGAGCAGCTGATTGCCGATTTCGTGAATGCGGACGTGGATCTGTTCCAGGGCGATGTAGCCGTCGATTCCGGCATACACCTGGCTGCCTGTGCTGTGGTACCAGCGGCCGAAGCGGCAACTGTCGTGGTCGCTGTTCGGGGCCGGGGTGGTGCCGCTCGGGTCGTCGAGGCAGGCAAAGAGGTTTTTCTTCCAGCGGCCGTGTTCGACCTCGGCGATCAGCATCGGCAGATCCTCGCGCGACCAGCGGAAGGCGGTGGCTGAACTCCACAGCTCGTCCGGGCGGAACCTGCTCACCCAGGCCGGCAACTGGGCGGCCGGCATCGGCCGGGCGATACCGTAACCCTGGGCCAGGTCGCAGCCGAGCAGCAACAGCACCAGGCCGTGTTCGACGGTTTCCACCCCCTCGGCGATCACCTTGCGCTGGAAGGCATGCGTCAGGCCGATGACGCCTTCGACGATGGCCAGGTCGTCCGGATCGTCCAGCATGTTACGGGTGAAGGATTGGTCGATCTTCAGCACGTCGGCCGGCAGCCGGCGGAAATAGGTCAGCGACGAGTAGCCGGTACCGAAATCGTCGAGCGCGAAGCTGACGCCGAGTTTCCGGCACTCGGCAAAAATGTCGGCGGCCAGCGCGATGTCTTCGAGCGCTGCCGTTTCGAGAATTTCGAGTTCGAGCAGGGCCGGTGAAACACTCGGGCAGGCCGCCAGCAACTCGGCCAGACGTTGGGTAAAGCCCGGGTGTTGCAAGTGGTTGCCGGCAATGTTGATGCTGACCGTCAGGTTGATCCCCTGGCTGCTCCATTGTTCGAGCTGGTGCAGCGCTTCCCGGATCACCCAGTCGCCGAGTTCGATGGACAGTTCGCTGCCCTCGATGGCGGGCAGGAACTCGGCCGGCAGCAACAGGCCGAGTTCCGGGTGTTGCCAGCGGATCAGCGCTTCGCTGCCGATCACGGTGCCGACCCGCATATTGACCTTGGGCTGGTAGTGCAGCATGAATTCGCCATTGTTCAGCCCCTGGCGAATGCGGCTGATCTCGTCGCGGCGGGCCCGGGCGCGGCGGTCGTTTTCCGGGTCGAAAAGGTGGAAGCGGTTGCGCCCCGCCTGCTTGGCGGCATACATCGCCTGGTCGGCATGGCGCAACAGCGTGTCGGAATCGGAGCCGTCCTGCGGGAAAAGGGTGACGCCGATACTGGCTGAAATCTGGATCGTATGGCCACCGATCTGGAACGGGTGGGTCAGCGTCGAGATGACGCGAGCGATGGCGTGATCGCACTCATGGACACTGTCGAGTTCGGAGAAGAGCAGCACGAATTCGTCGCCGCCCAGCCGCGACACGGTATCGCCGCCGCGGATGCAGGTTTTCAGCCGCTGCGCCACCTCGACCAGCAGGCGGTCGCCGGTCGAGTGGCCATAAAGGTCGTTGACCGGCTTGAAGCCATCGAGATCGAGGTAGCCGACGGCCAGCACCTTGTTGTTGCGCTTGGCCTGCGCCATCGCCAGTTGCATCCGGTCGCCGAGCAGCATGCGGTTGGGCAGCTGGGTCAGCGCGTCGAAATGGGCCAGATGTTCGAGGCGTTCCTGGTGCTGCTTGAGCAGCGTGATGTCGGAAAAGATGCCGACGAAGTGGGAAATGTCGCCGTGGCGGTTGCGCACTGTCGAGATGGTCAGCAACTCGACGAAAATCTCGCCCGATTTCTTGCGGTTCCAGACTTCGCCGCGCCAGTAGCCGGCGTCGCGGATGGTCAGCCACATCTGCCGGTAGAAATTGTCTTCGTGATGGCCGGATTTGAGCAGGTCGGCCGTCTGGCCGACGGCCTCGGCCCGGGTGTAGCCGGTCAGTTCGCTGAAGGTGGTGTTGACCTCGACGATGCGGCCCTGCGGATCGGTGATCATGATCCCCTCGTGGGCGTTGTCGAAGACGCTGGCCGCCAGTTTCTGGCGCTCCTCGGCGATCAGCCGCTCGCTGATGTCCTGGGCGACGCCGAAGATGGCCGGTTGCCCGTTCCAGCGGCCGCTGACGGTGCGGGTCTCGACCATCACCGTGTCGCCGTTGCTGCGCAGGATTGGCAGGGCGTACGAGGAACGCGTGCCGGCGACGATCTCGGCGACCGCCTGGCCGGCCATGGCCCGGCAATCTTCCGGGTGCACCGCGGTAATCGATCGCCCCTTGAGGGTTTCCGGGCCGTAGCCGAGTTTTCCGGTAACCGCCTGGTTGTAATGAACGATCTTGCCGTCGTGGTCGATGACGAACAGGAAATCGGTCAGCGCATCGAACAGGCCGCTGAGGTTCTGCTGGTGGCGCAGCGCTTCTTCCTGGGCAGCGAGGCGAAGCAGCGTCTGGCCGAAGCTGGTGGCGAGGGCTTCGAGCGACTGCAGGGTGGTCGAAGAAATCTGCGTGCTCAGGTGCCCGGCGAGATTCAGGCAGGCCAGTACCTGATCGCCGACCATGATCGGCAGCACGGCCAGGCAATGCAGGCCCTCCGATTGCATCTGCTGCGCATCGAACAGGGCATTTTCCCGGCAGTGTCGGCTGACCGAACTGCATCGGCAGATCAACTGGCCGGCCGCGATGATTGCTGCCTGCTGGCTGTCCGGTTCGTAGTCGGTGGTCTGGCCAATCAATTCCGGAGAAAAACCGCTCTCGGCCATCAGCCGATAGCCGCCATCCGGGCGCCGCCAGTAAATGCCGCCGACGTCGAATTCGTGGAAGCGCAAGGCGGCCTGCAGGATGATCTCGAACACCTGTTCGCGTGCCAGGCCGCTGGCCAGCGCCTGGGCCAGGTCATGCTCGATTTCCCGGCGCAGCGCGACGTTCTTGCGTTCGCCGATGTCCTGGATCGAAGCGATCAGTACTGCGCGGCCGAAATAGCTGCCGCGCTGCAGGCGAACTTCGATGGGAAAAATCCGGCCGTCGGCACTCAAGGCCCAGTATTCGAAAATTTGTGGCTGACCGGCAAAGGCTTCGACCAGATAGCCCTCGATACTTGCCAAGTCGTTCAGGCCCGGCGCGTTGAAGTCGCGGTAATGGCGGCCGATCAGCGTGGCGTGCGGGTGGCCGGACATTTGTTCGGCAATCTTGTTGGCGTCGAGGAAGCAGCGGTCTTCGCCGATGACGACGAGGGCATCGCTGGCGCTGTCGAAAATGCCGCGGAAAGTCTCCAGGCTGCTGGCCAGCATCGTCGTGCCACGCTGATGGGCGATGACCAGGCCGCTCAGTTGGCTGGCCTGGGTGAGCAGCGCGAGATCTTCGTCGCGCGGTCGGGCCGGAGCCTGGTGATAGACGGCAAAGGTGCCGAGCAGTTGGCCTTCCGGGCCGACAATCGGTTCCACCCAGTTTGCCGCAAAGCCGCTCTGGCGGGCCAGATCCTGATAGGCGGCCCAGTTGTTCTGCGCGAAAACATCCTCGACCACGACCCGTTCCCGGCGGGCGGCAGCGCTGCCGCACGGGCCGGTGCTTTCGGCAATCGGCATGCCGTCGATGGCGCTAATGAAGGCCTCCGGCAGGCGCGGCGCGGCACCGCAGGTGAGAAGTTTTTCCGCCGTGTCGGTAAGCAGGATGGCGCACCGCCAGTCCGGCATTTCGGTTTCGATCGACAGGGCGATCAGCTCCAGGATGCCGCCCAGCGGTTCGCCGCGGATCTGCCCGGCCAAGGCGGCATTGCGCAGCAGCATCGCTTCCTCGGAGCGTTTTTTGCCGGAAATGTCATGGGCGAAGCCGACCGTGCCGAGCAGTCGGCCATCGTCGCTGACCACCGGTGCCTTGTAGGTTTCGTGCCAAACCGGTCGCTGATGCACGAGCAGCGTCTCGTGAACAATTTTGGCGCACCGGCCGATCATCACTTCGCTGTCGTCGGCCCGGTAGCGGGCGGCCAGGTCCGGGGGCGAGAATTGCAGGTCGGTCTTGCCGATCAGGTCCTCGGTCGAGCCTTGGTCGAGCGCCTCGGCCAGATAGCGATTGACGGCGAGAAAGCGTGATTCGGTGTCCTTGAGCCAGACCGGAAACGGGAAATTGTCGAGCAGGGCACGCTGGTAGCGCTCGTTGCGCGCCGTGCGCAGCAGCGCCGAGTCGCGCGACTCGGTCAGCGACAGGCGCTCGGCCAGGGCATCGTCGACCAGATCGATTTCCAGCGGGCGCATCAGCGTGTGTTCGGAGAGCAGGCCGACGGCATGGCCGGCCGCGTTGACCACGACCAGATGGCGAATGCCGCATTCGTTCATTTTTGCCGCGGCTTCGGCCAGCGAATGATGTTCGCCGATGGTGATGGCCGGTTGGGTCATCACCTCGGAAAGTGGCGGATTGTCTTCGGCTTTCAAAAACAGCCGGACGACATCGCGCTCGGTCAGGATGCCGACCGGCCGCCGGCCGTCGACGACCACGGCGCAGCTGGCCCGGGAGGCTTCCATGGCGCCCAATGCCGCATCGAGCGAGGCGTCGGGTGGCAGGCGCGGGAACAGGCGGTCCATCAACGCGTCGACATCGTTCAGATGGCGGAAGAAGTCCGGCCCGAGGTGGCGGCGGAATTCGGATTCGCTGGCGACGCCGACCGGCAGTCCGTTTTCGTCGGTGACGACGATGTGGCGTATGCCGAGGCGGGCGCCGGTGCGGTAGGCCTCGCGAAAATCCGTGGCGGCCGGGACGCAATGGACCGGCGAGGTCATCACCGCGCTGGCCGGGATCTGCATCGCCCGATGCTCGCGCATCGCGTGCAGCAGGTCGCCTTCGGTCAGAATGCCGACGGCCTGCCCATGATCGACGACGATCACCGAGGAAATACGTTTGTCGATCATCAGTGCCGCAGCTTCGCCCAGGGTTGCCGCCGGGGATACGCAACCGCTGTGGCAGCTGATCAGGTCAATGATTCTGGACGTAGTCATTCGTTGATTCTAGGGTGAGCGGGAGGAGCCGGTTGGCGTGGCGTGAGGGCCGGCGGAACGATGAATGGCGGTGTAATCTTGATTTCCACTCTGCAATTTTGCTAATCACTTTGCGGTCCCGGCCAAACCGCGCGGGGGCATCGGCCAGCCGCGGCGAATGTATTGATTCATATCGATAAAAGCAAGAATTACAGTGAGTGGCACGCGCCTTGCGTTGATTGTATCCGGCAATACGACACAACAACGGGAGATTGCACGTGACCGAGACATTCTATGAAGTGCTGCGCCGGCAGGGTATCACCCGGCGCAGTTTCCTGAAATTCTGCAGCCTGACTGCCACTTCGCTCGGCCTGGGCAGCGCTGCCGCGCCGCGCATCGCCCATGCGCTGGAAACCAAGGCGCGTACGCCGGTGATCTGGCTGCACGGTTTGGAATGCACCTGTTGCTCGGAGTCCTTCATCCGTTCGGCGCACCCGCTGACCAAGGATGTCGTGCTCTCGATGCTCTCCCTCGATTACGACGACACGCTGATGGCGGCGGCCGGCCATCAGGCCGAGGCGATCATCGAAGAGGTCAAGAAAAAGTACAAGGGCAACTACATCGTCGCCGTCGAAGGCAATCCGCCGCTCAACGAGGACGGCATGTTCTGCATCCACGGCGGCCGTCCCTTCGTCGAAGTGCTGAAGGAAACCTGCGCCGATGCCAAGGCGATCATCAGCTGGGGCGCCTGCGCCTCCTACGGCTGCGTCCAGGCTGCCAAGCCGAATCCGACCCGGGCGACGCCGGTGCACAAGGTGATTACCGGCAAGCCGATCATCAACGTGCCGGGCTGTCCGCCGATCGCCGAGGTGATGACCGGCGTCGTCACCTACATGCTGACTTTCGACCGCATTCCCGAACTCGACCGCCAGGGGCGGCCGAAGATGTTCTACGGTCAGCGCATCCACGACAAGTGCTACCGCCGCGGCCACTTCGACGCCGGCCAGTTCGTCGAGAGCTGGGACGACGAGGCGGCGCGCAAGGGCTACTGCCTGTACAAAATGGGCTGCAAGGGCCCGACCACCTACAACGCCTGTTCCTCGATGCGCTGGAATGGCGGCGTCTCCTGGCCGGTGCAGTCGGGCCACGGCTGTATCGGCTGTTCCGAGGAAGGTTTCTGGGACAAGGGCAGCTTCTACGATCGGGTGACCGACATCAAGCAATTCGGCGTCGAAGCCAATGCCGACACCATCGGCAAGGCGGCGGCCGGCACGGTTGGCGCGGCAATTGCCGCGCATGCCGCGGTGACCGCACTGGCCCGCGCCCGCCAGAAGGCCGGCGAGACTGAAGAACACAAGGGAGAAAAATAAGATGAGCGCCTACGAAACCCAGGGCTTCAAGCTCGACAATTCCGGCAAGCGCGTCGTCGTCGACCCGGTCTGCCGCATCGAGGGCCACCTGCGGGTCGAGGTCAATCTCGACAGCAACAACGTGATCCGCAACGCCGTGTCCACCGGCACCATGTGGCGCGGCCTGGAAGTCATCCTGAAGGGCCGCGACCCGCGCGACGCCTGGGCTTTCACCGAGCGGATCTGCGGCGTCTGTACCGGCACCCATGCCTTGACCTCGGTGCGCGCCGTCGAGGATGCGCTGAGCATCAAGATCCCGGAAAACGCCAACAGCATCCGCAATATCATGCAGCTGAACCTGCAGGTGCATGACCATCTGGTGCATTTCTACCACCTGCACGCGCTCGACTGGGTCGATGTCGTGTCGGCACTGAAAGCCGATCCGAAAGCGACCTCGGCGCTGGCCCAGAGTATCTCTTCGTGGCCGCTCTCCTCGCCCGGCTATTTCCGCGACATCCAGAACCGCCTGAAGAAGTTCGTCGAATCCGGCCAGCTCGGCCCGTTCATGAACGGCTACTGGGGTAGCCCGGCCTACAAGCTGCCGCCGGAAGCCAACCTGATGGCGGTCGCCCATTACCTCGAAGCGCTCGATTTCCAGAAGGAAATCGTCAAGGTGCACACCATCTTCGGCGGCAAGAACCCGCACCCGAACTGGCTGGTCGGCGGCGTGCCGTGCGCCATCAACCTCGAAGGCACGGGGGCGGTGGGCGCCATCAACATGGAACGGCTGAACCTGGTCAAGAGCATCATCGACCGCTCCATCGAATTCACCGAGCAGGTCTACATTCCCGACCTGATCGCCATCGCCAAGTTCTACAAGGGCTGGCTTTACGGCGGCGGCCTGTCGTCGAAGAACGTGATGTCCTACGGCGACATTCCGGACAAGGCCAACGACTACTCGGCCGGCAACCTGATGCTGCCGCGCGGCGCGATCATCAACGGCGACCTGACCAAAGTGCATGAAATCGACCTGCGCGACCCGGAACAGATCCAGGAATTCGTCGCCCACTCCTGGTACAAGTACCCGGACGAAACGAAGGGCCTGCATCCGTTCGACGGCGTCACCGAACCGAGTTTCGTGCTCGGCCCGAACACCAAGGGGACCAAGACCAACATCAAGGAACTCGACGAAGGCGGCAAGTATTCGTGGATCAAGGCGCCGCGCTGGCGCGGCCATGCCATGGAAGTCGGCCCGCTGGCCCGCTACATCATCGGCTATGCCCAGAACAATCCGGAGTTCAAGGAGCCGGTCGATGCTCTGCTCAAGGAACTCGACGTCCCGGTCACCGCGCTGTTCTCGACGCTCGGCCGGACCGCGGCGCGCGGCCTGGAATGCCAGTGGGCCGGTCGCAAGATGTCCTACTTCTTCGACAAGCTGATGGCTAACCTGAAGGCCGGCGACCTGAATACGGCGAACATCGAAAAATGGGAGCCGAGCACCTGGCCGAAGGAAGCGATGGGCGCCGGTTTCACCGAAGCGCCGCGCGGCGCGCTCGGCCACTGGATCAAGATCAAGGACACCAAGATCGACAATTACCAGTGCGTCGTGCCGACCACCTGGAACGGCGGACCGCGCGACGACAAGGGCCAGATCGGCGCCTTCGAGGCGGCGCTGATGGACACCCCGGTGGCCAAGGCCGACGAACCGCTGGAAATCCTGCGCACGCTGCATTCCTTCGATCCCTGCCTGGCCTGCTCGACGCACGTGATGAGCCCGGACGGCCAGGAAATGACGTCGGTCAAAGTCCGTTAAGGAGAGTGGTATGACCCCCACGCTCACGTTGTTCCCTGCCCCCCAAGGGGGCGTCGCCTCCTTCGGGGCGGCCCATCAGGAGGCTTGATCATGCTTTCGCAACAGGACATGCTCGAAGCCGAGCGGCACGGCAAACAGGTTCGTTCGATCTACGTTTACGAAGCGCCGGTCCGCCTGTGGCACTGGATCAATGCACTGGCCATGGTGGTCCTGGCGGTGACCGGCTATTTCATCGGCAAGCCCTTGCCGACGATGCCTGGTGAAGCGTCGGACAATTTCCTGCTCGGCTACATCCGCTTCGCCCATTTCACCGCCGCCTACATCTTCGCCGTCGGCCTGCTCGGCCGCCTGTACTGGGCCTTCGTCGGCAACCACCACGCCAAGCAGATCTTCAAGCTGCCGATCAGCAACAAGGCATGGTGGAGCGAGGTCTTCTTCGAACTGCGCTGGTACCTGTTCCTCGAAAAGACGCCGAAGAAATACGTCGGCCACAACCCGATGGCGCAGCTGATGATGTTCTTCTTCTTTACCGTGCTGGCCGTCGGCATGTTGTGCACCGGCTTCGCGCTGTACAGCGAAGGCTCCGGCCTCGGCTCCTGGAGCGATACGCTGTTCGGCTGGGTCATCCCGACCCTCGGCGGTTCGATGCAGGTGCATAACCTGCACCGGCTGGGCATGTGGATCATGATGACTTTCGCCTTGGTGCATGTTTACGCGGCGATCCGCGAAGACATCATGAGCCGGCAGTCGCTGATTTCGACCATGATTTCCGGCTGGCGGATGTTCAAGGATTGAAGGTTCACCTTGCGTTGGCCCTATGCCGCGGTCGACGCTGTATGGGGCGTTTTTTTCAGAGGTTTTCAATGAATACCAAACGCATTCTGGTGCTCGGCATCGGCAACATCCTGTGGGCTGACGAAGGTTTCGGTGTGCGCTGTGCCGAAGCCCTGAACGCCAGCTGGCAATTCCCGCCGCAGGTGACGCTGATGGACGGCGGCACGCAGGGCCTCTACCTCTTGCCCTACGTCCAGGAGGCCGACTGCCTGCTGGTTTTCGATGCGGTCGACTACGGCGACCCGCCGGGAACGCTGCGCGAAGTGGTTGGCGATCTGGTGCCGCGCTTCATGGGCGCCAAGAAAATGAGCCTGCACCAGACCGGTTTCCAGGAAGTGCTGATGGCCGCCGAGCTGACCGGCAAGCTGCCGGCCGAATTGGTGTTGATCGGCGTCCAGCCGGAAGAGCTGGAAGATTTCGGCGGAAGCCTGCGCGACGTGGTCAAGGCCCAGATGGCCCCGGCCATCGATCTCGCGCTGAGCTGGCTGGCCCGCTGGGGAAGCGTGCCGGAAGCCCGCGCCGTTGGCGGCGAGCCGATCAACGACAATGCCCTGGCCATGGACCGCTACGAAGGTGGCCGGCCGCCAGCCGACCAGGCCTGCCGGCTGGGCGATGCGCGCTTCCTGAATCAGGAGTGCGTCTGATGTGTCTCGGCATACCGGCCCAGGTGCTCGAGTGCGGCGAGTACTACGCGCGCTGCCGCAGTCGCAACGGCGAGTTGCTGGTCGATCTGAGCCTGGTCGGCCAGCAAGCGACCGGCACCTGGCTGATGACCTTTCTCGATGCGGCGCGCGAGGTCATTTCGGCCGAGCGGGCCGTCGCGATCAATGCCGCGCTGGCGGCCCTCGATGCGGCGCAGTCCGGAACCACCGATTTCACCGCCTTCTTCGCGGACCTCGACCGCGAACCCCAACTTCCCGATTTCCTGCGGACGGAACCATCATGAGCCTACAACTACTCCCCGGCGCGACCTCGCTTGATCGTCTTGAAACGGCGCTTGGCCGGCTGCAGCAAAAGCACGATTTTCAGCGCGTTGGCGGCAATGATGCCACCAGTCCGGAATTTCCCGCCGAGCTGACCGCCCTGCTGCTCACTGAAGACCCGCAGCGCAATCTCGAGGTACTCGATGCTTGCGTGATCCTGCCGGAGGTGTTGAAGCCGCTGGGCCAGGATATCGAACGCTGGGTGGCCGGGCCGGACGAGGCGCCGCCGTTGATGCGGAAATTCGGCGTGGCGCGCGCTCCGGCGGTGGTTTTCCTGCGGGCCGGGGCGTTCGTCGGGGTGCTCAACGGCATCCGCGACTGGGGCGACTACCAGCTGGAGATTGCCGGTCTGTTGTCCGGCCCGGCCCAGCCGAAGCCGATCGGCATCCCGGTGCGCGCCGCCGGCCAGTCGGGAGCCTGCGCATGAACCCGAGCACGCTGCGCCCCTTTCCGATTTCCGTCGTCGCCATGGGCCCCGGCTCGCAAGGCGACGATGCCCCCGATTACCTGCCGATGCCGCGCATGGAAACCTTCGCGGCGCCCCGCCTGCCCGACGATGCCTCGCCGGAGAGCATTGCCGCGGCGTGCGCCTTGCTGCATCTGTTCATTACCCGGGCCGAGACGGTCGGCTTTGCGACGCTCAGCGATTTCGATCTGCTCGACCTGTCGCCGGGCGTCCGCGAAGTGATCAACCAGTCGCTCGGTTTCGGCGAGGTAAGTGCCTTTACCACCGGCCCGGAGCACTGGCGTGTCCAGGAAAGCGCTTTTGCCGGCCTGTGGCGGGTGCTGAAAGTCGCCGACGACGGCCTGTTCGTCGTCGACCGCCTGGAAACCAGCCCCATTCCGGCGGTGCTCACCGACACCATGCGCCAGCTCGCCGCCGCCGAACTGCCGGCTCCGGCCTACCCGCCGGGCACGATGAACGCCCCGGCGCTGATCGAGGAAATCCGCCTGCAATCGGCCGCCTGGCAGCCCGGCGAGGCGACCCACATCATCAACCTGACGCTGCTCCCGGTCAGCGATGCCGACCTCGATACGCTGTACGACTGGCTCGGTCACCGCGAGGTGTCGATCCTGTCGCGCGGTTACGGCAACTGCCGGATCACCAGCACGCGGCTGAAAAATGTCTGGTGGGTGCAGTACTTCAACAGCATGGATACGCTGATCCTGAATTCCATCGAGGTGGTCGGCATGCCGGAAGTGGCGCTCGCTTCGGCCGAGGACTTCGCCGATTCCGTGGACCGCCTGCGCGAATATCTCGACATGATGGCCGAGCCGATATAGGCTCGGCATATGCGTTTCGAAGGTTCCTTTCTCGCGGTAAAACCCGACGACCGGCTGGAGTGCGGCATCTGCTGGTGGGTTTACGATCCGGCGCTGGGCGACGACGTGCGCGGCATTCCGCCCGGTACGTCTTTTGCCGAGCTGCCGGAGGATTGGTGCTGCCCGGGTTGCGATGCGCCCCGGCACAAATTCATGGTGCTCGGCGCATGAGACTCTGGGCGACCGACCCGTCAGCCGAACTGGAGACGGTCTTCGCCGAAATCGCCCGGACCCGGATGGCCGATGTGCCGATCTGCAACGCCGCGCTGCAGGTCGAGGCGGTCGGCTTTCGCCGCCTGCCGTCGGGCGGCTGGGTGGGCGTGATGATCACGCCATGGACGATCAACCTGCTGTGCCTGCCCGGCCAGGTCGAGGGCTGGCCGGTGCTGGCGACCGGTAGCAAGTACGACTGGCATTTTCCCTCCGGCAATTATGAATTTACCGTCGCCGAGGAATACCGCCTGGGCAGCTATCACCTGTGCTCGATGTTTTCTCCCGCCCTCGAATTCGCCAACCACGAGCAGGCGCGCCTGACCGCGCTGGCCATGGCGCAGGCGCTGTTTGCCGAAACGCTGGCGCCGGTGGCCGCGGCGGCCCAGCCGACGCGGCGCGCCTTCCTCGGGTTGCGCGGATGAACTCGGCCGGCCTGCTGACCGTTCGGGCGAGCTGGCAAGGCGGCGCGCTGGAGGATATCGGCGTCGAGCTCAAGCGGCCGTCGGTCACCAAGCTGTTCATCGGCCAGATCCCGGATGCGGTGGTCAAGGCCATTCCCTACCTGTATACCCTGTGCGCCCACGCCCAGCGCGCCGTGGCCCAGGCGGCGCTGGCGGCGGCCAGCGGCGAAATCCGGCGGCCGGTGGACAATGCCGAGCTGTGGATCGAAATGCTGCATGAAGATTTCTGGCGACTGCTCCTCGACTGGCCGCAGGCGCTCGGTCTGCCCCCGGCCCACGAGGCCTTCGCCGTCTGGCGATCGGCGCGCCAGGGCAACACCTGTCTGGCCGAAACGCAGAAGCTGCTGGCGAAAAGCCTGCGCCCGTTGGCCGAACAATGCCTGGCTGCGTTACCGGAAGACGATGTGCCGGAAGCGCCGGCAAAGCCGGAGCCGTTTCCGCTGGCGCTCGACCAATGGCTGACCTACTGGCTGGGCAACAGCGATCATCGGCCGGCCATGCCGCGTCCCCTGTCGGTGCGGGCTGCCTTGTTGCGGCGTCTGGCTCAGACCGAGCGGGCGGCCGAGGCGCTGGCTGCCGCGGCGGCCTATCCGGTCGCCGCGCTCGGCGAAGGCGGCTGGGGCGTGGCGCAAACCATCACGGCGCGCGGCGTGCTGACGCATGCCGTGCATGTCGTCGAGGGCCGGGTCGAGAACTATCGTGTCCTGGCGCCGACCGACGCCTTTTTTGCCGATGCCGGGGCGCTCGCCAGGCTGCTCGCCGGCCGCCGCTTCGCCCTGCTCGACGACGCGCGGCGCGGGTTGGAGCAGGCCATCCTGGCCCTCGATCCCTGCCTGCCCTATGCGATGGATTTGCAACATGCATGAAATGTCGCTGGCCGAAGGCGTCCTGCAACTGGTCGAGGAAACGGCGCAACGCGAGCGGGCCAAACGGGTCAAATTGGTGGTGCTGGAAATCGGCCGGCTGTCGTCGGTCGAACCCGAGGCGCTGAAATTCTGCTTCGAGGCGGTGACGCATGGCAGCATTGCACAGGGCGCGGCGCTGGAGATCGTCAATGTGCCCGGTGTCGGCTGGTGCATGCCGTGCGGCGAGTCGGTGCCGATGGAAGAGAATTACGGGGCCTGCCCGAAATGCGGCAGCTACCAGGTGCAGCCAACCGGCGGCACGGAAATGCGGGTCAAGGAAATAGAAATCGAGTAGGTCGAACAGGAGACGAGGCGATGTGTACGGTTTGCGGCTGCGGTGCGGGGGAAGTGAAAATCGAGGGTGACGGCCATCAGCACAGCCATGTGCACGAGGACGGGACGGTGCATAGCCATGCGCACGACCACGAGCATGCTCATTCGCACAGCCATGGCCATCAGCACGATGGCGAACCGGCCCACACGCCGGACGCCCATCACCACGAACATGGTGTCGGCGGCGATCTCGATTTCGGCGCCGGCCCGGCGGGCGCCCATGCCCCGGGGCTGAGCCAGTCGCGGATGGTGCAGATCGAGCAGGACATCCTGAGCAAGAACAACGCTTACGCCGAGGCCAATCGCCAGCGCTTCGATGAGCGCGGCATCTTCGCCCTGAATCTGGTGTCCAGCCCCGGTTCCGGCAAGACGACGCTGCTCGTCAAGACCATCGAACTGTTGCAGGGCAAGGTGGCGATCACCGTCGTCGAAGGCGACCAGCAAACGTCGAACGACGCCGAGCGCATCCGCGCCACCGGCGTTGCCGCCTTGCAGATCAATACCGGCAAGGGCTGCCACCTCGACGGCCACATGGTCGGCCACGCGCTCGACCGCCTGCAGCCGGCCGACGAATCGCTGTTCCTTATCGAGAACGTCGGTAATCTCGTCTGCCCGGCCGCCTTCGACCTCGGCGAGCATCACAAGGTGGCCATCCTGTCAGTTACCGAAGGCGAGGACAAGCCGCTCAAGTACCCCGACATGTTCCGCGCCGCCGACGTGATGCTGCTCAACAAGTGCGACCTGTTGCCTTACCTCGAATTCGATGCCGATCTGGCCGAAGCCAATGCCCGGCGGGTCAATCCGCACCTGACCGTGTTCCGCGTTTCGGCGACCAGCGGCGACGGCCTCGCTGCCTGGGTGTCGTGGATCGAAGCCGGGCTGGAAGCCCAGCGCGGCAAGCATGGCCAGACGGTGGACGCACTGAAGCGGCGAGTGGCCGAACTGGAGCGGCAGTTGGCCGTCCGGTGAGCGGCCGGCCGATCCGCGTTCGCGGGCTGGTCCAGGGCGTCGGCTTTCGGCCATACGTCTGGCGGCTGGCCAACGAACTCGGCCTTAGCGGCTGGGTAAGGAACGACGGCGCCGGCGTGACAATGCTCGTCGCCGGCCCGGCCGTCGCCGAGTTCCTTGAGCGGCTGCCCAGGGAAGCGCCGCGTCTGGCGCGCATCGATGCCATTGAAATCGGCGAAATGGCTGCTGAAGACGGGCTGTCCGGCGACGACCCGGCCGCCGGCTTCGTCATCCGGGACAGCGTGGCGGGCGACATTGCCACCGCGATCGGCCCGGATGCGGCGATCTGCCCCGACTGCATCGGCGAGATCTGCGATCCGGACAATCGCCGCTGGCGCTACGCCTTCACCACCTGCACGCACTGCGGCCCGCGCTATACGGTCAGCCGGAAAATTCCCTATGACCGGGCACATACCAGCCTCGCCGCCTTTCCGCTCTGCCCGGCCTGTGCCGCGGAATACGCGGCGCTCCCTAAAGAGGGCTCGCCGCCGAGCGTCCCCGACCGCCGTTTCCATGCCGAAACCACCTGCTGCCCGGACTGCGGTCCGCAACTTCGCCTGCTCGATGCGGCCGGCCAGCCGCTGCCCGGCGATCCGCTAGGCGAAACGCTGCGTCTGCTGCGCGCCGGCAAGATCGTCGCGCTCAAGGGGCTGGGTGGCTTCCAGCTCGCCTGCGATGCGCGCAACGCCGATGCCGTGGCCGAGTTGCGGCTGCGCAAGCAACGCGAAGAAAAGCCGCTGGCGGTGATGGCGCTGAATGGCGCATCGCTCGCCGCGTATGCCCGAATTGGCGCCGCCGAAGCCGATTTGCTGCACAGTGCCGCGGCACCCATTGTGCTCTGTGCGAAAGGTGCGGCCGAGCTGCCGGGCATTGCCCCCGGTCTCACCTGGCTCGGCGCGATGCTGCCGGCGACGCCGCTGCATCTGCTGCTCTGGCATGAAGCGGCCGGTCGCCCAGCCGGTACGGCCTGGCTCGCCGCCGCCAGCGACCTGCTGCTGGTGATGACCAGCGCTAATCCGCATGGCGAACCGCTGGTTGTCGGCAACGATGAGGCGCAGGCCCGGCTGGCCGGCCTGGCCGATGCCTTTCTGCAGCATGATCGGGAGATCGTCGTGCGCTGTGACGATTCGGTCGTCCGGGCCGGGCCGGCCTTCATCCGCCGGGCCCGCGGCTACGTGCCGGTGCCGATTGCGCTGGCCAAGGGCGGGCCGACCGTGCTGGCCCTCGGCGGCTACCTGAAAAACACCGTTTGCCTGCTCAAGGGCAAGGAAGCTTTCCTGTCGCAGCATATCGGCAGCCTCGACAACGCAGCGGCGATCGGTTTTCTCGAGGAAACCGTCGACCATCTGCTCGGCATCCTCGATGTTCGGCCCGACTTGATCGTGCACGACCTGCATCCGGACTTCCCATCCACACATCTGGCCTTGAGCATGGCCGCCGCGCTCGGCATTCCGGCGCTGGCAGTCGGCCATCATCAGGCCCATATCGCGGCGATCGCGGCCGAGCATGGGATCAAGGAGCCGCTGATCGGTCTGGCTATCGACGGCACCGGTCTCGGGCCGGATGGCGGGCTGTGGGGCGGCGAGTTGTTGCGCCTCGCTGGCGCGCACTGCGAGCGACTCGGCCATTTGTCGCCGATCCGCCTGCCGGGCGGCGACCGGGCGGCTCGCGAGCCTTGGCGGATGGCCGTTTCGGCGCTGCACGGCGGGGGCCTGGGTTACCGCGTCGGCGGCTGGCTGAAACAGCATTACCCGCAGCACGAAGCCGGTCCCTTGCTCACCATGTTGGCCCGCAACCTGCGCTGCCCGCCGACGACCAGTCTCGGGCGCTGGTTCGACGCGGCGGCCGGCCTGCTCGGTTTGCGCGCCGAAATGGCTTACGAAGGACAGGCGGCGATGGAACTGGAAGGGTTGGCCGCCGCCTATGGGCCGGTGGCGCCGGCGCTCGGCGGCTACGCGATGCGCGATGGCGTGCTCGATTTCTCGCCGCTGATCCTGCTGTTGCTCAATAGCCGCGAACCAGCCGAGGGGGCGGCGCTGTTCCACGCCACCGTGGCGGCCGGGTTGGCGGCATGGCTGATTGCCGCGGCGGAGCGTGCTGAGATGGCGACAGTCGCGGTCGGCGGCGGTTGTGCGATGAATGTCGTATTGATGTCGGCACTCCGTCAACAACTCGAGGCCGCCGGCCTGACTTTGTGTGAAGCCCGCCAGGCGCCGGCCAACGATGGCGGGCTGGCCCTCGGTCAGGCCTGGGTGGGGCGGCAGCAGATGCGCGACATGGCAAGTAGCTGATCGCTTTTTCGAGGCAAGTGGCAAGCGATCAGCCAGTCCGCCACCGATGCGCCTGCTGCTGCGTGCATAAGTGCTTGGAAACAAGCTGACTTGTTTTCTGGCGTGCTTATTGCTGACGGGTTACATAGGTTTCGCCTGCGGCCCCTTGGGTTGGCACCAGGCGGTTTATCGATCGGTCAAACAATGCGGAGGTGTGCCGGTGCGTGTTTTGCTCGCCAAGGCAGGTGGTCGTTTGCTGACCGGTTCGCGCTTAGTGGCGGCATCGCCGGATGGCGGCTATGATGCAGCACGCCATTTTCAGGATCTGGACGCCAGTTGATCGATCATATCCACCAGCCAGCCCAGCCCTCTTCCGCCAGCCAGCCGGACGAGCCGCATCTGGAGAATCCCGCCGAATTTCTGACGGCGCATTTTCAGCATCTATCGCCGCCGCCCGATCGCGAATCGCCCGCGGCCAATGCCGCGCTGCAGGTCGAGGCCATCGGCTTCGCGCGCTGTCGGGGTGACTGGCTCGGGGTCGTCGTGACGCCCTGGTTTATCCGGCTGTTCCTGCTCAATGGCGGCGGCAGCCTGTGGGGCGACATTCCAGCCGGCCAGCGGCGCTATCTCGAGCTGCCCGGCGGTGTCCTGCAATTCACCGCCGACGACGACCCGGCGCTCGGGTCTTGCCAGTACTCCCCGCTGATCGATCCGGTCAGCTCCGTGCCGGACATGGCGACGGCGCGCCGGATCGCGCGGGACGCCATGGCTACCTTTTCCGGGGTGGCGGTGGCCGCGCCGCCGGTCGAGCCGGCCCCGGCCGTTTCACGCCGCGGTTTCCTGCGCCGTCTGGCCGGGCGGCGTTAAGTGATGGCGAATTTCCACTCAAGGAGTCAGCATGTGTCTGGCAATTCCCGCGCAAGTCGTTGAACTGCGCGAAGGCGACAACGCCGTGGTCGATCTGGCCGGGGTGCGCAAGGAAATTTCCCTGTCGCTGGTCGATAACGTCGCGGTCGGCGATTACGTGATCGTCCATGTCGGCTACGCGCTGAACAAGCTCGATCCGGAGGAGGCGGCGAAAACCTTGGCTTTGTTCGCCGAACTGAGTCAGTTCGGCGACGATCCGACCGTGCATTGATGAAATACATCGACGAATTCCGCGATGGCGAGGTGGCCAGCGGGCTGGCCGCAGCGATCCGCCGCGAAGCCCGGCCGGAGCGTCGCTACCATTTCATGGAGTTCTGCGGCGGCCACACCCATGCCATCTCGCGCTACGGCGTGTCCGACCTGCTGCCGGACAACGTCAAGATGATCCACGGCCCGGGCTGCCCGGTCTGCGTGTTGCCGATCGGCCGTGTCGACCAAGCGATCCGCCTGGCCCTCGACGAAGGCGTGCTGCTGTGCACTTACGGCGACTGCCTGCGCGTGCCGGCTTCCGACGGCCTGTCGCTGCTGAAGGCGAAGGCCAAGGGCGGCGATATCCGGATGGTGTATTCCAGTGCCGATGCGGTGGCTCTGGCCCAGAAAAACCCGGACCAGCAGGTCGTCTTCTTTGCCATCGGCTTCGAGACGACGACGCCGCCGACCGCCGTGGCGATCAAGCAGGCCGCTGCCTTGGGCCTCAAGAATTTCTCGGTGCTCTGTTGCCACGTGCTGACCCCGTCGGCCATTTCGAGCATCCTCGAATCGCCGGAAGTGCGCCAGTGGGGCACCGTGCCGCTTGACGGCTTCGTCGGCCCGGCGCATGTGTCGACGATCATCGGCAGCCGGCCCTACGAATTCTTCGCCGAGGAGTACCGGAAGCCGGTGGTCATCGCCGGTTTCGAGCCGCTCGACGTGATGCAGGCCATCCGCATGCTGATCCGCCAGGTCAACGAAGGCCGGGCCGAGGTCGAGAACGAGTTTTCGCGGGCCGTCGATCGGGACGGCAACAAGAAGGCGCAGAACCTGGTGGCCGAGGTTTTCGAGTTGCGCAAGCATTTCGAGTGGCGCGGCCTGAACGTGTTGCCGTATTCGGCGCTGCGCATACGCAGCCAGTTCGCCGAATTTGACGCCGAAAAGCGCTTTCCGCTCGACTACCGGCCGGTCGCCGATCACCAGGCCTGCGAGTGCGGCGCCATCCTGCGCGGCGTCAAGCGGCCGCAGGACTGCAAGCTGTTCGGTTCGGTCTGCACGCCGGAAAATCCGATCGGTTCGTGCATGGTGTCTTCCGAAGGGGCCTGTGCCGCCCACTACACTTATGGACGTTACAAGGATGTCTGACGACGCGTTGAAAACCGGGGCGGCCGCGATTCGCAAGGGCTATGTTCGGCCGCTCGATATCAAGCATGGCCGGGTCGATATGGCGCATGGCTCGGGGGGGCGGGCCATGGCGCAACTGATCGAGGAACTGTTCGCCCGCTATCTCGACAACGAATATCTCGCCCAGGGCGACGATGGCGCGTTGCTGCCGGCACCCGGTGCCGGCCGGCTGGTCATGGCGACCGACAGCCATGTCGTCTCGCCGCTGTTCTTTCCCGGTGGCGACATCGGCTGTCTGTCGGTGCATGGCACGATCAACGATGTGGCGATGATGGGGGCGACGCCGTTGTGGCTATCGGCGGCTTTCATCCTCGAAGAAGGTTTCAAGCTCGCCGATCTGGCGCGCATCGTGCAGAGTATGGCGGAAGCGGCCAAGGCTGCCGGGGTGCCGGTCGTGACCGGCGACACCAAGGTCGTCGAACGCGGCAAGGGCGACGGGGTGTTCATCACGACGACCGGTGTCGGCCTCGTCCCGCCCGGCCGGGAATTGTCCGGCCGGCAGGCGCGGCCGGGCGATGCGATCCTGGTGTCCGGCACGCTGGGCGATCACGGCATGGCGATCATGGCCGAGCGCGAAAGCTTGGGCTTCGAGTCGCCGATCGTTTCCGACACGGCGGCGCTGCACGGGCTGATTGCCGCGATGCGCGACAGCGGCGCCGACATCCATGTACTGCGCGACCCGACGCGCGGCGGACTGGCGACGACGCTGAACGAAATCGCCAAACAGTCGGGGGTCGGCATGATGCTGCAGGAGAAAGCCTTGCCGATCACTCCGGCGGTGGCGGCGGCTTGCGAATTCCTCGGTCTCGATCCGCTGTACGTCGCCAACGAAGGCAAACTGGTGGCGATCTGCGCCGAACGGGACGCCGAAAAACTACTGGCCGCGATGCACGCCCATCCGCTGGGTGCAGCCGCGGCAATAGTCGGCAGTGTGCATGAGGATGGTCATCATTTCGTCCAGATGACCACCGGCTTTGGCGGCAAACGGATCGTGGACTGGTTGTCCGGCGAGCAGTTGCCGCGGATTTGCTGAGACGCTCAGTGGCGACGCAAGGCGATGACCAGGCTTTGCACCTTGCCCAGTTCGGCGAGGACCAGGCTGCGGGCATCGTCCATGTCGTCCGCGTTGCGCACACGGAAGATGTCGCGGCTGCCATCAAGATAGCGGACGGCGGCGGTGTACTCCGGGCGGGCAGCCCGAACCGAACGGGCGCGACGAGGTGCGGCTGCTTTGCGTTGGCTTTGCATTCTGTTCCCTTTGCATCGAATGTGTGACGTGGTTTTCTTGTTTCGGCGCATCCTAGCGAAAGGCAAGCATTTGAAAAATATCGCGAAAGTTATAGTGGTGCATAAATTCTCAGGAAATCGCCTGAAAAGCCACGCCACAAGCGGGGTGACCTCTTTTGAACTAATTGTAAAAAATTGAACTTTATGCGGATCTTGTTGTTGGCGCACAGTTTCAACAGCCTGACTCAGCGGCTTTATTGCGAGCTTACCGAGCGCGGTCATCAGGTCAGCATCGAGTTCGATATCTCCGATAGCGTGAGCGAGGAAGCGGTCGCCCTGTTCCGGCCGGCGCTGATCATTGCGCCTTTCCTCAAACGGGCGATTCCCGCATCGATCTGGACGACCCATCGCTGCCTGGTCCTGCATCCGGGTATCGTCGGCGACCGCGGCCCGGCGGCCCTCGATTGGGCGATCCAGAGCGGCCGGCCGACCTGGGGGGTGACCGTGCTGCAGGCCGAGGCCGAGATGGATGCCGGGCCGGTCTGGGCGGCGGCGACTTTTCCGCTGCGCCTCGCCCGGAAGTCGTCGATCTATCGCAATGAAGTGACCGAGGCCGGCGTCCAGACCTTGTTGCTGGCGGTCGACCGGGTTGCGCAGCCGGATTTCGTGCCGGAGCGCGTTCCCGGTCAGGCGCACGGCGTGATGAAGCAGGCGGATCGGGCGATCGACTGGCAGCGCGACAGCAGTGCCAGCATTCTCGCCCGGCTGAACGCTGCCGATGGCCAGCCCGGCGTGACCGATAGCCTGTTCGGCCAGCCGTGTCATCTGTTCGATGCCTGGCCGGAAGGCCAGCTGAAAGGCCAACCGGGCCGCCTGCTCGGGCGGCGGGAAACGGCCGTCCTGCGGGCCACGGCGGACGGCGCGCTGTGGCTCGGCCAGGCCCGACGGGCTGGCGGCTTCAAGCTGCCACTGACTGGCGCCTTTCCCGAGGCGCTCGCCTTGCCGGAATTGCCCCTGGTCGATTGGTGGAAATCGGCGACGCCGACTTGGCAGGATATTGCCTACGAAGAGGCCGGCGGCGTCGGTTTCCTGTCTTTCGAGTTTTACAACGGGGCGATGAGCACGGTGCAATGCCGGCGCCTGAGCAAAGCCTTCCGCTGGGCGACGGCGCGGCCGACGCGGGTGATCGTGCTGCGCGGCGGCAGCGATTTCTGGTCGAACGGCATCCATCTGAACACCATCGAGGCGGCCGACAGTCCGGCCGACGAATCGTGGGCCAATATCAATGCCATCGACGATCTGGCCGAAGCCATCCTCTGTTGCGCGACGCAGCTGACGGTGGCGGCCATCGGCGGCAATGCCGGGGCCGGCGGCTGCTTCCTGGCCCGGGCGGCGGATTTTGTCTGGGTGCGCGACGGCGTGATGCTCAATCCGCATTACAAGAACATGGGCAACCTCTATGGCTCGGAATTCTGGAGCTATCTGCTACCGCCGCGCGTCGGCCAGGCCGGGGCTGCGGCCATCCTGCGCCATCGTCTGCCGATGACGGCGGCGGAAGCGGTCCGCCTCGGCTTTTACGATGCCTGCCTGCCGGGGCCCGGCTTTGCCATCGATGTCGCCCGGCGGGCCGCCGAACTGGCGGCGGCCGGCGATCTGCCCGAACGCCTGGTCGCCAAACAGCAGCGGCGGGCCGCCGATGAGGCGCTGAAACCGCTGGCCGCTTATCGGGCGGAGGAATTGCAGGAAATGCGCCGTAACTTCTACGGTTTCGATCCGTCCTATCACGTCGCGCGTTATCATTTCGTCGCCCGCACGCCGCATTCATGGACGCCGCGCCACCTTGCCCGCCACCGCGATCTCGACTGGAAAATTCCCGCATGAGCCAAGCCAGCCTGCGCCGCCTTCCCGCCATTCTCGTCGTCGATGACGAAGTGCGCTCGCAGGAAGCCCTGCGCCGCACGCTGGAGGAGGATTTCGAGGTTTTCTGCGCGTCCGGCGCGGCGGACGGTCTGGAAGTCCTCGAACGCGAGCAGTTCACCGCCGCCATCCGCATCGTGCTCTGCGACCAGCGGATGCCTGGTACGACCGGTGTCGAATTCCTCAAGGAAGTCCGCCTGCGCTGGCCGGACGTCGTGCGCATCATCTTGTCGGGTTACAGCGATGCCGAAGACATCATCTCCGGAGTCAACGAAGCCGGTATCTGGCAATACCTGTTGAAGCCCTGGCAGCCGGAACAGCTGCTGTTGACGCTGCAGCGCGCCGCCGAAGTGTGGCGTCTGCAGCAGGAAAACCAGCGGCTGACCCTCGATCTGCGCTGTGCCGAGCCGGTGCTGAAAAAACGCGTCGACAGCAAGCAGGAGAAGGTCAAAAGCCGCTTCGGCCTGGGTGCGCTGATCCGCGCTCCGGGCAGCCCGCTCGATGCGGTCTGCGCGCTGGTCCGGCGCGTCGCCCCCTACGATCTGTCGGTGATGGTGACCGGTGAGTCGGGAACCGGCAAGGAAATGGTCGCCCGCGCCATCCATTACGAGAGCCGGCGCGCCGACCGGCCCTTCATCACCGAAAACTGCGGCGCCCTGCCCGACAGCCTGCTCGAATCCGAACTGTTCGGCTACAAGCGCGGTGCCTTTACCGGCGCCGTCGAAGATCGCGTCGGCCTCTTTCAGCAGGCCGACGGCGGCACCTTGTTCCTCGACGAAATCGGCGAGACCAGCCCGGCTTTCCAGGTCAAGCTGCTGCGCGTCCTGCAGGAAGGCGAATTCCGGCCGCTCGGCAGCAATCGCGCGGTCAATGTCGATGTCCGGGTGATTGCCGCGACCAATCGCGATCTCGAAGAGGATGTCCGGACTGGCCGCTTCCGCGAGGATCTCTATTACCGGTTGGCGACCATTTCGCTGCATGTCGCGCCGCTGCGCGAACGGCCGATGGATCTGCCCTTGCTCGCCCGGCACCTGCTGCAGACCAGCGCCCGGGCGCTCGACAAGGCGGCCGACGGTTTCAGCGAGGCGGCGCTCGCCGGGCTGAGCACCTACCGCTGGCCGGGCAATGTCCGCGAATTGCAGAATGAAATTCTGCGCATGGTGGCGCTGGCCGACAGCGCGCTGCTCGGTGCCGATCTGCTGTCGCCGCGCCTGCTCGGGGCGAGCGCCAACGGCACGCTGACGGCCGATGCCGCGCACGTTGCCGACGGCTTGACCGGCGGTCTGCGCGAACGGATGGATCAGCTTGAGCAGCGCGTCCTGAAGGAGGCCATGGGCCGCCATCGCGGCAACAAGTCGCGGGCGGCCCGCGAACTCGGCCTGTCGCGCGTCGGTCTGCGCAGCAAGCTGGTGCGCTACGGGTTGGAGCCGGCCGAATGAAAATCCTCTGGCTGCAGAGTGGCGGTTGTGGTGGCTGCACGCAGTCGATGCTGTGTGCCGAGCCGCGCCCGCTGTTCGACGAATTGCGCGATGCCGGCATTGAATTTCTCTGGCACCCGGCGCTGTCGCTGGAAAGCGGCGAAGAAGCGCAGCAGGTGCTCGAAGATTGTGCCGCTGGCCGGCTCGCCTTCGATGTGTTGTGTGTCGAAGGCGCCATGCTGCGCGGCCCGAACGGCAGCGGCAAGTTCCACCTGATGGCCGGCAACGGCCGGCCGCTAACCGAATGGGTCGAACGGCTGGCTGGGCAGGCCAGGTGGGTGTTCGCCATCGGTTCATGCACGGCGTATGGCGGCCTGTCGGCCAATACGCCGGGCAATCCGCTGGAAGCCTGCGGTCTGCAGTACGACACCAACACGCTGGGCGGCCTGCTCGGGGCGAGCTTCCAGTCGCGCGGCGGGCTGCCGGTGGTCAATATCGCCGGCTGCCCGACTCATCCCGGCTGGATCGTCGACACCCTCGAAAAGCTGGCGCTGGAAGGCCTCAGCGTCGCCGATCTGGATGAATTTGGCCGGCCGCTGCTCTATGCCGACCAGCTCGTGCATCACGGTTGCGGGCGCAACGAGTTTTACGAGTTCAAGGCGAGCGCCGAAAAGCACTCCGATCTCGGTTGCCTGATGGAAAACCTCGGCTGCAAGGGCACCCAGGCACACGCCGACTGCAACCTGCGGCCGTGGAACGGCAACGGCTCCTGTGTGAAGGGGGGCTTCGCCTGCATCGCCTGTACCGAGCCGGGGTTCGAAGCGCCCGGCCATGCGTTCCAGCAGACGCCCAAGGTCGCCGGCATCCCGATCGGTTTGCCGACCGACATGCCGAAGGCCTGGTTCGTCGCCTTGGCGGCCCTCTCCAAGTCGGCGACCCCGAAGCGGGTGCGCGACAACGCCGTGGTCGATCATCCGGTGATCCGGCCAGCCGTCAAGAAGGCGCAGAAATGAAGCGCATCCAGCTCGGGCCGTTCAATCGCGTCGAAGGCGATCTTGAAGTCGGTCTCGATGTCGAGGCCGGGCAGGTCGTTGCGGCGCGGGTCAATTCGCCGCTCTTTCGCGGTTTCGAGCAGATCCTGGTCGGCCGTCTGGCGGAGGACGCGCTGGCCATCGTGCCGCGCATCTGCGGCATCTGCTCGGTCGCCCAGTCGGCGGCGGCGGCCACGGCACTGGCCGATCTGGCCGGCGTCACCCCGCCAGCGAACGGCGTGCTGGCCCAGCGCCTAATCCTGGCCACCGAAAATCTGGCCGATCACCTGACCCATTTCTACCTGTTCTTCATGCCGGACTTCGCCGGTCCGGCTTATGCCGGGCGGCCTTGGTACGACCAAACAGCCGCCCGTTTCATGGCGGTCAAAGGCCAGGCCAGCGGCCCGGCGCTGCAGGCGCGCGCCCGCTTCTTTCATCTGATCGGCCTGCTCGCCGGGCGCTGGCCGCACACGCTGGCCGTCCAGCCGGGCGGCAGCAGCAAGGCGATGACGGCGGCCGAGCGCACCCGCGTGTTGGCGGTACTGCGCGAGTTCCGCGCCTTCCTCGAAGGGGGGCTGCTCGGCGACAGCCTCGAGAATTTTGCCGCGCTGGCCGACGGACAAGCACTGCAGGCCTGGGCCGCCGGGCGCAGTGCCGATTTCCCGCTGTTCCTGCGCGTCGCCACCGATCTGGCGCTGGAGCGGACTGGCCGGGCGAGCGATCATTTCCTTTCCTACGGCGCCTATGACTTGTTCGCCAGTGGCCTCTGGCAACCGGATCGCGCCTCCGACGGGGGCATTCTCGACCAACTCGACCCGGCAAAAATCACCGAAGACACCCGCCACGCCCGGCTGGCCGAGAGTCCGCCATGTTCGCCCGCCCTCGGCGAAACCGTCGTCAATGCCGAGAAGGCCGGCGCCTATACCTGGTGCAAGGCGCCGCGCTATGCCGGCCAGGTCGTCGAAACCGGCGCCCTGGCCCGCCAGTTGGTGGCCGGCAACCAACTCGCCCGCGACCTCGTCGCCAGCCATGGCGGCAGCGTCACGGCCCGCATCGTCGCCCGCATGATCGAACTGGCCACGGTACTGCCGGCGATGGAGCAATGGGTCCGCGCCATCGTCCCCGGCGAAGCATTCTGCTTGCCCGCCCCACTGCCGGAATCCGGCGAAGGCGTCGGACTGATCGAAGCAGCACGCGGTGGCCTGGGCCACTGGTTGAGCGTCAAACGCGGCCGCATCGAGCGTTACCAGATCATCGCGCCGACCACCTGGAATTTCTCGCCGCGCGACCGCGAAGGCCAGCCCGGCCCGCTCGAACAGGCCCTTATCGGCCTGCCGGCCGGCGATGGGGCGCTGCCGACCGTGCAGCATGTGGTGCGCTCGTTCGATCCGTGCATGGTGTGTACTGTGCATTAGCCCCGGAAGGCCCATCTGGCAGGCTTCTCTGGATTGTTCACCAAATGTTTACCAACTCCAGCTTGGAATCAGGCAGTTTTCACCTCGATCCACTCCGCGCCGCCAGCGTCACCGTGGATAACGCTCCATCGCGACTGTCAAAATGTGCCGGTCATCTATCCCAACCGAGCAATCTTGCTTGCTGCCCCTGCGATATGGTGTGCCAGCGCATCAATGCATGGCTGGAAGGCCTGAGAAAAGCCCTGCTCACTGCGTAGCTTGCTTAGGTAGCGTTGTGCGAGCTCCTCCGCTCGGATCCACACTTCCGGTGGTATGTCAGCGTGAATGGTTGCATCGAGAAGGGTTGAAGGGATACCGCCTCCAGACTTGGGGGCAAACCCCATTGGGAGCATGTCATAGGCTGGGGCAAGCTCGTACGGTCGGCCATGCTCGGAAACGAATGAGAGGTTTCCTGTGTGCATGTCCGTGTTGCCAATCAGTACGCCGAAGGCTTGCAGCAGTGATGCGCTGGCCGCCGATTCTGGCGAAATATGGCCTTCCTTTGCCAGTGAATGGGCGATAACTGACCAGCCGGCAGCGCCAGCACCAACGAACTCGGCATCGAGCGCCTTCATACTGAATAGCCCCCGCCGTCCCAATTCGCCTACACGGTCAAATCGCTCCACTTCCAGGAAGCGTTGAGAGCCGAAATCCATGACCCGTGTGCGCACAGCGGAAATGCCCTCTTCGTTGAGCGTGTCGAGGGCCAGGTGTTCGGCCAACAGAAGATCACGCCACCGCTCGGTAACCGGGTTGTCTTCAACCAGGGTGAACTTGACGATGACGTGCCTTGGGCCGTCCGGTGTCTGGACATAAGAGACGAACTTCGGTTGTTCCCCGCCTGCCGATGATCCAGGCACTTCTCCCCGCGCCGAATCTTCGGCGAACTGGATATAGGCACTTTGCTTGTCTGACTGGGAAATAGGGTTTCCGGGCGGCGAGGATAGAAATGCATTCCTTGCTGACTCCCCTAGTAGCAAATTACCGATGGCATCGAAACCATGAACGAGCAGGGCCCGGAGAGCATGGGCGTCGTCCCAATCATTGAGCTGGTTGGGGAGGCCAAGCATCGCCGCGTGACGGGCGGCGTAGTTCCGACCGAGATACCCTTGCGGCCTCATGTCGTACAGCCACCAAGGCAGGGAATCGCTGTGCAGCGTCTTCCCGTCGCTCTGCAACATGACAAACCCATCCGGGCGAACAGGAATCAGTGTTCCTAGCTGCAGAATAGTTCCTTCTGCCGAAACACGAAAAACGGGGATTTCTCCGATGCCTCGTCTGGTATCGCGTAGGGCGTATTGAATAGATGGGCCGTTTCCAATGCGAACGACTTCATCTCCCAGCGCATTGATCGCTCGGGATATGGTTGGCTGGCTTAACCCAAGGCTGTCAACGAGTTGGCGGACTTGTCTTGGGCCTCGGCCTAGCTGAATTCGGATGGAGTCGGTATGTGCTGACACGGCTATGAATAGCTTTTTGAATAGATTTGTGAATAGGAATTGTATGGTAACTATGGTTACTTGTGTAGCCGGCACTGCGCGTTTTCGACTATCTGCCGACAAGTGTGGAATATGCCACGGCCTATCGTTTTGGCATCGCAGTAACCTCTGTTTATCGGAGGTGTGGCCATGACAATCAATGCAAGCGTAGTTCTCGAAAAGAATGAATTCGTTGCCGATTTGAGCGACGGTCGGCAGATTCGGCAATCCGGGGTGCGGGAGATTGCCAGTGCCCTGCATCGGGCTGGCGTGCTCGCCCAGAATGCCCAGTGCGAATGGCGCGCCGGGCATCGCATGCTGACGGCGGGCCAGCAGGTCGCGCTGAATGCGGAAATGCGTCGCCTCGAACATCTGCTTCCCGGCATGCCGATGGCGGCATAGTCAGCTCGGCTGTTGTCAGGAGTTTGCCGTACCCGCTTTACGTTCCAGCCTTGGCCGGTCCTTTGCGCCAGAGCGGCGACAGGCCGAGTAGTCCGATGATCGGGCCGGGCAGCAGTAACCAGGCGATGTAGACGCCCCAGTCGCCAATCCAGCGCGTGCCGAGGTGAATCGACAGCATGGTGATGGCGAAACCGATGGCGTTCTGGAAAGCCAGGGCGCTGCCGACGATTTCCGGCGGACAGGCGCGGGCCGAGAGGGCCGAGAAATGCGGTGAGTCGGCAACGACCGTGGCGCCCCACAACAGCAATAAGACGATTTTTGCCCATTCCGGCCAGCCCCCGGCAACCGGGTAGAGCGCACAGCACAGCGCCGATAGGGCGAGCGCCATGGCTGCCACCCGGGCGCTGCCGATCCGTTGGCTGGCCCAGCCGCCGGCCAGGCAGCCGAGCGCCCCAATCGCGATGATGGCGAAGGCGAAGCCGGAAAGCGCCGAGCTGCCGGGGGTTGCCAGTCCGCTGAGGATGACGAGGGCCGGGGTCAGCGTCCAGAAGGCATACAACTCCCACTGGTGGCCGAAGTAGCCGAAAGCGGAGGCGCGGAATTCGCTGATCGAAAAACTGTAGAAGACTCGCCCGAGACGCAGCGGCGGGGCATCGTGGCGGCGCTTCAGGTGTGGGCCGTCGCCGAGATGGAAAATCAGTGCCGCGGCCAGCACGGCCAGACCGGATGAAACAAGAATGGTGTTTTGCCAGGTCCAGCCGGCGCCGGCTAGACGTATGCCGTGTGGCAGTGCGGTGCCCAGAGTCAACATGCCGACCAGTTGAGCAAGCGCGCTGCCGGCTCGCTCCGGCACCCAGCTGACAACCAGTTTCATGCCCAGCGGATACACGCCGGCCAGGCAGAGGCCGACGGCGAAACGCAGCATCACACCGCTCGCCATGCCGCTGGCGAACAGCGCGAAAGCGGCATTGGCCAGCGCCCCGCCGATGGCGCAGACGGCAAAGATGCGGCTGGCGGCGTAGCGGTCAGCCAGGCCGGAAATGGCGAAGCTCAGCGTGCCGATGATGAAGCCGAGCTGCACCGCATTGGTCAGCGTGCCGAGATCGGCCGGCGTGATGCCCCATTGGCGGCTCAGATCGTCGGCCGCGCTGTTGGCGGAGAACCACAGCGAGGTGCCGAACAGCTGGGCGATGACGATGACGGGAACCGGATTTCGCATGGCGGCAAAAGGGAAGTCGGCCGCCAAGCATACCTCAGCCCGGCCAGTTGGCGAGCGCGGTGAGGCAAGCAAGCGGGGGCGCGTGCGGCCCCCGCTCGGTCAGAAGCCGATCTTCCGGCTGCGGCCCATGCGGGCCATTTCAAAATCGCCGGCGACCAGGCTGTTGCGCCCTTCCAGCTTGGCCGTGCCGAAGGCGGCCATCAGGCGCTTGCGCATGTCGCGCGGCGGCAGCGAGCCGAGCCGTTCGAGCACGGCTTCGTCGGCTTCCGGCGGGAAGCCCCAGTCGTGCTGGCTGACGATCTCACGGTAGAGGGCGGCGGCGATGCTGATCGCGGCATCGTGGTCCGGGCGCGGCACCTCGTAGACATTCATCCGGTTGAGGATCGGTTCCGGGATCGAACGCTCGTCGTTGGCCGTGGTCACCCACAGGATGTGCGAGGCATCGATGTCGATATCGATGAACTCGTCCTTGAAGCTGCGCGCCGTGTCCTTTTCGAGCAGGTTGTACAGCGAGCCCATCGGGTCGTAGCGTGAATCGCCGCCGGCCTTGTCCACTTCGTCGAGCACCACGATGGGGTTGGCGAAGTCGCCATGCACCAAAGTGTGCGCCACCTTGCCCGGCTTGGCGTTATTCCACTGCGCCGAAGCGCCGGAAAGAATCCAGCCGGCGGTCAGCGAACTCATCGAGATGAACTCGTGGCCGGTGCCGAGCTTGCCGGCCAGCTCGCGGGCGAAGTGGGTCTTGCCGATGCCCGGCTCGCCGAGCAGCAGGATGGGCGTGAAGCTCATCGGCTCGTTGCCGGCCACCGACAGCGCGATGTACTTTTTCAGGTCGTCGATCACTTCCCTGAAGTTGGGGCAGCTGTCGTAGAGCTCGTCGATCATGTCGGCGCCGTTCGGGCGGACCAGGAAACGGCCGCCGCCGCGCTGGCGCATTTTCTCGTAATAGCTGGCCAGCGCTTCGTTGCGGTTGCCCGCCGCGTCCTCCATGGCGCGCTCGATGTCGGCCACGTGGTAGATGGTGCGCTCTTCAGCGACCGAGAGTCGGATGTCGTTGCTTGCCATGATGACTTCCTCCTAGACCTGCATGAGTCGGTAAATGGATCTCGGATGCAATGGTTTGAATCCGAAACCACGATTCAATCCAAGCATATCCCGTTCCAGATATTCAACCGGGCGTCTTGGTCAGCAATAGGCGACGGCGGTGTCAGGGCATCCAGAAAGAGGCTTTTTGTTCGACGCGGGTCGTCGGGTCGTTCGCGTCGGTGATAGCGAAGGTGATCGGGTGGGAGCCGCTGGGCGCCGCGCCGGGATCGACTTTGACTGTCAGCGCAAGATCCTGCATCGCCGCGCCGGGAACGCTGACCGTGTCGGCGCCGTGCAGCCGGATGCCGGCGATTCCGGCAACTTCAATGCGGTAGCGGCGGTCCTGTTCGCTGGCATTGGTCAGGTGCATCTGGAAAGTGTTTTCAATGGCGCCGTCGTCGCTTTCGCGATAGAGCACGGCGCGCTCCTTCTGGACGCCGACCTTGAGCGGCATCTTGGTGGCCAGCGACCAGGCGGTCAGGCCGCTCAGAATCAGGAAGGCGGCGAGGTAAAGCATGGTGCGCAGGCGAAAGGCGCGGCGGACAATCTGCGGCTGGGTGAAGTGATTTTCGACGGCGTTTTCCGTCGAATAGCGGATCAGGCCGCGCGGGTAGTGCATCTTGTCCATCACCTGGTCGCAGGCATCGATACAGGCGGCGCAACCGATGCATTCGAGCTGCAGGCCGTCGCGGATGTCGATGCCGGTCGGACAGACCTGGACGCAGATGCCGCAATCGATGCAGTCGCCGAGTCCGGCGACGCGCGGGTCGGCTTTTTTCGGACGACTGCCGCGCGCTTCACCGCGTTCGGCGTCGTAGGCGATGATCAGCGTATCGCGGTCGAACATCACGAACTGGAACTGGGCGTAGGGACAGATGTACTTGCACATGTGCTCGCGCAGGAAGCCGGCCATGCCGTAAGTGGCCAGGCCGTAAAACAGCACCCAGAACAGTTCCCAGGCGCCGATCGTGGCGAGGCCGATGCTGCTGAGCAATTCGCGCATCGGCGTGAAATAGCCGACGAAAGTCAGTCCGGTCCACAGCGAAATGAGCAGCCAGATGGCGTGCTTTAGCGTTTTCTTGGCCAGCTTTTGTGGTGATGACGGGGCGGCATCGAGCTTGATGCGCCGTGGCCGATCACCCTCGATCCATTTTTCGATCCAGAGAAAAATTTCGGTATAGACCGTCTGCGGGCAGGTATAGCCGCACCACAGGCGGCCGGCGACGGCGGTGAAGAGAAACAATGCGAGGGCCGACAACAGCAGCAGGATGGCCAGGTAAATCGTGTCCTGCGGCCAGAGCACCAGATCGAAGATATAGAAGCGGCGTAGTTCGAGATCGAACAGCACGGCCTGCCGGCCGTTCCACGGCAACCAGCAGAGGCCGTAAAAAATCGCCTGGGTCAGCCAGACGAAAGCGATCCGCCAGTTCTGGAACAGGCCGCTGATCGAGCGCGGATAGACTTTGGCGTTGGGGTCGGTCACCGCTTTGATCTCGATGACTCGCCTGGCCGGGGATTGCTTTACCATGATCGCGCTGGGGTCTCTGTTGTGGTTTTAAACATGTATAATTTTTGAATCTTAATGGTAGCAATGAATCTTCACCCAATGCAATCCTGGAAATCCGTCTGATGCGCCTCAGTTCCTTTTCCGATTACAGCCTGCGCGTCCTGATGTACCTCGGCGTGCACGCCGGGCGTCTGGCGACCATTGCCGAGATCGCCGCTTCCTACGGCATTTCGGAAAACCATCTGATGAAAGTCGTGCACCAGTTGGGCCGGTTGAGCTACATCGAGACGGTACGCGGCAAGGGCGGCGGCATGCGCCTGGCGAAGCCGCCAGCCGACATTCGCCTGGGCGAGGTGATTCGCCAGACCGAGATCGACTGTGCCCTGGTCGAATGCTTCGGCGCGGCTTCGACTTGCCAGATTCAGGCGGCCTGCCGCCTGCCGTCGATTCTCGACGAGGCGCTGGCGGCGATGTTCAAGGTCCTCGACAGCTACACGCTGGCCGATCTGCTGCACAGCCCGGGCCAATTGACGCAAGTCCTATTCGCCCGCCCGGTGACCCAGCCCGTCGTGTAGCTGGCCGGCGGGTTGCGCGCCGGCGGGAATGGCGGCATTGTGGCAGGCGTTTACGCGCAGAGGCTGACTGATGGAACGCTTTACCATTTCCCTGGACGAATCGCTGGCCCGGCAGTTTGACCAACTGATCGCGGCGCGCGGTTACAGCAACCGCTCGGAAGCGGTGCGCGACCTGATCCGCGGCGCCATCGAGGGTGACCGCCAGCGCGATCCGCCGGCCGGTCATTGCGTCGCCAACCTCTCTTACGTCTACAACCACCACGAGCGCGAACTGGCCGAGCGGCTGACCAGTCTGCAGCATGATCATCACGATCTGACGGTGGCGGCGCTGCACAGCCATCTCGATCACGACAATTGCCTCGAATCGGTCATCCTGAAAGGCACTACCGCCGACGTCCGGCAATTCGCCGAGGCCCTGATCGCCGAACGCGGCGTGCGCCACGGGCTGCTCAACGTGATCGCCCTCGAAGCCGAGACGCATCACGCTCACGACGAACACGGCGCCGCGCATGTCCACTACCGTCCCGCCCGCTGACAGCCCGCTCGCCGCAGTTTCCGAAGGTCTCGGCGAACAGGCCTGGATCGAAGTCATCCAGAAGATGGATGAGGTCTACAACGACCTGCTGCAGTACGAAGTGGCGCTTGAAGAAAAGAATGCCGCGCTCGAGGAGTCGCACCAGTTCATCGAGAGCGTGCTGGCTTCGATGTCGGACATCCTGATCGTCTGCGACCGCAACGGCAATATCGAGGAAGTGAATGCCTCGCTTTGCCACTTCGCCGGCAAGGATCAGGCGGCGCTGGAACATACGCCGGTCTTCAGTCTTTTCGCCGACGACAGCGAACGGGCCAGGGCGCGCGAGGTGTTCGCCCGTTTCGGTCGGGAAGGCGTGCACGACTGCGAGTTCTTCTTGCGGGCCGGCGACGGCGCTACCGTGCCGGTGTCGATGAACTGCACGCCGCGCGTCTCGCAGACCGGCAAGCTGATGGGCATGGTCGTCACCGGCCGGCCGGTCGGCGAGTTGCGCCGCGCCTACCAGGCCTTGCGCCAGGCGCACGACGATCTGAAGCGCACGCAAGGCCAGTTGTTGCACGCCGAGAAGATGGTTTCGCTCGGCCGTCTGGTGGCCGGCGTGGCGCATGAACTGAACAATCCGATCAGCTTCGTACTGGGCAACGTGCTGTCGCTGAAGCGCTATGCCCAGCGTCTCGAAAACTATCTCGGCGCCGTCCAAGTGGTCGATAACCCGGAACTCAAGGCGCTGCGCGCCGAATTGCGTATCGACCGGGTGCTCGCCGACATGCCGCTGTTGATCGACGGGATGATCGAAGGCGCCGAGCGGACCCGCGATATCGTCGATGCGCTCAAGCGTTTCTCGGCGGTGGACAAGATGACGCCGGAGCAGGTCAGCCTCAATGAAGTGGTCGAGCGCTCGGTGCGCTGGGTGGTGCAGAGCGCCTCGGCCCGCTTCGCAGTCAGCGTCGATTTGCCGCCCCGGCTGATCTGCTCGGGTTCTTCCGGGCAACTGCAGCAGGTGGTGATGAACCTCGTGCAAAACGCCTGCGACGCGACGATCAACCAGCCGGAGGCGCGCCTGAAGATCTCCGGCCAGGTCGAAAACGGCATGGCTTACATTCGGTTCATCGACAACGGACCGGGCATTTCCGAAGAACATCTCGGCCGCCTGTTCGAGCCTTTCTTCACCACCAAGCCGGTCGGTCAGGGGACCGGGCTGGGGCTGTCGATCAGCTACGGCATCGTCGAACGCCATGGTGGCAAGCTGGCCGCTGCCAATCTGCCGGAAGGAGGAGCGGAATTCATCCTTGCACTGCCGGTGGAAAGCAGTTGATCACTTGGCCGTGGCGAATGGCGGTCGCCGGACCGGCAAGTCAATACGAACAATGACTTATTGCGCTGGCACGTTACTTGTATGAAGATTGTTAAAACCTTCATACAAGGCTTGCCATGGAAACCCTGCCCTCCGACTGGCTGTCGCTGCTGATCCTGACCTTCGTGCTCGGCATGAAGCACGGTTTCGACGCCGACCATCTGGCGACCATCGATGGCCTGACCCGCTACAACACTTGCAGCCGGCCGGGACTGGCGCGCTACTGCGGTACCTTGTTTTCGCTCGGCCACGGTGCCGTGGTCATGGCCATTGCCCTCGGCGTTTCGGCCATCGCCGGGCAGTGGACCGTGCCGGAATGGTTCGCCGTGCTTGGCTCGGTCATTTCCATCGCCTTCCTGGTCGCCCTCGGCAGCCTCAATCTGGCGGCCGTGCTGCGTGCCGGGCCGGATGAAATGGTCCTGCCGCTTGGCCTTAAGGGGCGCCTGCTCGGCAAGCTCCGTCATGTCTCGCATCCGGCGCTGGTGGCGTTGGTCGGCGCGCTGTTTGCGCTGTCCTTCGACACCCTGTCGCAAGCCGCTTTTTTTGCGCTGACCGCCACCCAGTTCGGCGGCTGGCAGCACGCACTGCTGCTGGCGCTGCTGTTTATGCTCGGCATGTTGTTGACCGACGGCATCAACGGTTTGTGGATCGCCCGCCTGATCGCCCGGGCCGACCAGGTGGCGCTGGTCGCCTCGCGGGTCATGGGCTTGGTGGTTTCCGGCATCAGCCTGCTGGTCGCTGCTTTCGGCGCGGCCAAGTTGCTGTCGCCGGGCATCGATGCCTGGAGTGACGGCAAGGAACTGATTTTTGGCTTTGCGCTGGTCGCCATCATCGCTGCCAGTTTCGTGGTGGCCGTGCGCCTGACACGCCGGCCGGCGGTCGCTTGAATTAACGGTGATTGAGGGGGAATGGCCGGGCAACCGGCCTTTTTTAAAAATGAGAGTAAGACAAAAAATATTTTACTCATACCTTCTCGCTGCGGTCGGCAGTGCTTCCGCCCATACGGTGACCGAACTGTCGGCGGTCGAAGTCCGCGCCCGTGCCGAAAATCTCGAAGGTATCGCTGCCTCCGCCAGCGAGGGCGTGGTTTCCAGCCAGCGCCTGGCTGCGGTGCCGATGCTACGCCCCGGCGAAGCGCTGGAAATGGTGCCCGGGCTGATCGTCACGCAGCACGCTGGTGACGGCAAAGCCAATCAGTATTTTCTGCGCGGCTTCAATCTCGACCACGGCACCGATTTCGCCACTTATGTCGGCGGCGTACCGGTCAATATGCCGAGTCATGCCCATGGTCAGGGCTACACCGACCTCAATTTTCTGATCCCGGAATTGGTCGATCGCATCAGCTATCGCAAGGGGCCGTATTTTGCCGAAGAGGGCGACTTTTCGTCAGCCGGGACGGCTCGTATCGACTATTTCCGCCGGCTCGATGCCGGTTTGGCGCAGCTGACGCTTGGCCAGAACGGCTATGCCCGCAGCCTGCTGGCCGGCTCGCCGGAGTCAGCCGGCGGCAATCTGCTCTACGCGCTCGAACTGTTCCATAACGATGGTCCATGGCAGGTCGACGAGCACTATCGCAAGCTGAACGGGGTGCTGCGCTACAGTCAGGGCTCGCGCCACGGTGGCTGGTCGGTGACCGGCATGGCCTACCAGGGGCGGTGGACATCGACCGACCAGATCGCCGAACGGGCGATCGACAGCGGTCAGGTCGACCGTTTCGGTTCGCTCGATTCGACGACCGGTGGCAAGACCTTTCGCTACAGTCTGGCCGGCGAATGGGCGCAACGTGGCGCACACAGCCAGACCAAGGCCAATCTCTGGTGGTTGAAATCCGGCCTCGATCTGTGGTCCAACTTTCAGTATTGCCTGAACGATCAGGCGGCCACCGGCGCTTGCGCCAGCGGCGATCAGTTCAAGCAGGCCGAGCGGCGGCAGGCGGTCGGGTTTTCAGCGGCGCAGGCGATTTTCGATCAGTGGGGGCGTTTCGCTGTCGAAAACAGCTTCGGCGTCCAGGGCCGGATGGATCGCCTCAGTCCGCTCGGCCTCTACGCGACGAGTCAGCGGGCTACCGTCAGTACCGTGCGCGAGGACCGGCTCAGCCAGCGCAGTCTCTCGCTGTGGGCGCAGAACGAGATCCGTTGGACGCCGTGGTTCCGGACGACGCAGGGGCTGCGCGGCGATGCCTACGAGTTCACCGTCGATTCGGGAATGAGCGCCAATTCCGGCCGCGCCAGCGACCAGATGGTGACGCCGAAATTGGCGCTCGTCTTCGGGCCGTGGCAGAAAACCGAGCTTTATCTGAACTACGGTCACGGCTTTCATTCCAATGATGGGCGCGGCACCACCATCACGGTCGATCCGCGCGACGGCACGACGCCGGTCGACCGGGTCAAGCCGCTGGTTCGTACCAAGGGCCGGGAAGTCGGTTTGCGCACGGAACTCGTGCCTGGCTGGCAATCGACCCTGGCGCTGTGGCAACTGGATGCCGCTTCGGAACTGCTCTTTGTCGGCGATGCCGGTACCACTGAGGCCGCTCGCCCGTCGCGGCGCTATGGGGTCGAGTGGACCAACCTCTACGTGCCGGCTGACTGGCTGGCCGTGGACGCCGACCTCGCCTGGTCGCATGCCCGCTTCCGCGATGCCGATCCAGCCGGCGCCTACATTCCCGGTGCCGTCACGGCGACCGCCAACCTTGGCTTGACCATCGATCGCCGGGGTCCGTGGTTCTCCTCCCTGCGCCTGCGCTACTTCGGGCCGCGCCCATTGCTCGAGGATAACTCGGTGCGCGCCAAGGCCTCCGCGTTGACCAACTGGCGCATCGGCTACAAGTTCGACCAGCGAACGCAATTGGCGCTCGATGTTTACAACCTGTTCGACCGCAAGGTGAATGACATCGAATACTGGTACGACTCGCAACTGGCCAATGAGGCGGGTCCGACATTCGACCGGCACGTCCACCCGGCCGAGCCGCGCAGCTTCCGCCTGACCCTGACGCATCGCTTCTAGAAGGAGCGCCAGCCGACAGCTAGGTGTTTTCCACGTGGCATCGCCGGGCGCTTTGGAGTACCCTTTAGGGTTTTCCCTACTAATAGAAAACCCAAGGAGATTTCGTGGAAAAAGATTTGCGCGAAGCCGCACTTGAATATCATCGCTGGCCAACCCCCGGCAAGATTTCCGTTCGCCCGACCAAGGGCCTGACCAACCAGCGCGATCTCGCCCTGGCCTACTCGCCCGGCGTTGCCGCCGCCTGCGACCTGATCGTCGAAGATCCTTCGATGGCTGCTGAAATGACGTCGCGCGCCAATCTGGTCGGCGTCATCACCAACGGCACTGCCGTGCTCGGCCTTGGCAACATCGGCCCGCTCGCCGCCAAGCCGGTGATGGAAGGCAAGGCCTGCCTGTTCAAGAAATTCGCCGGTATCGACGTTTTCGACATCGAACTGGCCGAGAACGATCCGGACAAGCTGATCGACATGATCGCCGCCATGGAGCCGACGCTCGGTGGTATCAATCTCGAAGACATCAAGGCCCCGGAGTGCTTCTACATCGAAGAGAAGCTCAAGGCGCGGATGAACATTCCCGTCTTCCACGACGACCAGCACGGCACGGCGATCATTTCTGCTGCCGCCATGCTGAACGGCATGAAAGTGGTCGGCAAGAAAGCCGAAGAGATCAAGGTGGTCTGCTCCGGCGCCGGCGCCGCAGCCATTTCCTGTCTGAACCTGTGGTGCGAACTGGGCGTCAAGCGTGAAAACATCACCGTTTGCGACTCCAAGGGCGTCATCTACGTTGGCCGCGACGCCAACATGGAAGCGACCAAGGCCCGTTACGCCCGCGAAACGACCAACCGCACGCTGGGCGATGCGATGGTCGGCGCCGACGTTTTCCTCGGTTTGTCCGCCGGTGGCGTGCTCAAGCCGGAAATGGTCGCCAGCATGGCCGACAAACCCATCGTTTTCGCGCTCGCCAACCCGACCCCGGAAATCATGCCGGAACTGGCCAAGGCCGTGCGGCCTGACGTCATCATCGCGACTGGCCGCTCCGACTACGTCAATCAGGTCAACAACGTGCTGTGTTTCCCCTTCATCTTCCGCGGTGCGCTCGATGTCGGCGCCACGCGTATTACCGAAGAGATGAAGATGGCCTCGGTGCGTGCCATTGCCGAACTGGCCGAAGCCGAGGTGACCGACGAAGTGGCCATGGCCTTCCCGGATCAGGTCATTACCTTCGGCCCGGAATACCTTATTCCCAAGCCTTTCGATCCGCGCCTGATCGTCAAGATCGCCCCGGCGGTTGCCCAGGCGGCGATCGACTCGGGCGTCGCTACCCGGCCGATCACCGATTGGGCGGCCTATCGCGCCAAGCTGTCCGAGTTTGTCTATCACACCGGTGTCGGCATGCGCGCCATCTTCCAGGCCGCCCGCCGGGCCCAGGGCAAGCGCATCATCTACGCCGAGGGCGAAGACGAGCGCGTGCTGCGTGCCGCCCAGGTGGTCATCGAGGAAAATTTTGCCCGCCCGATCCTGATCGGTCGCCCGGCCGTCATCGAGCATCGCCTGGCCAAGGCCAGCTTGCGCATCAAGCCGGGAGTCGATTTCGACATCGTCAATCCGGAGTCCGACGAGCGTTACCGCGAATGCTGGACGGCTTATCACAAGCTGATGGTACGCCATGGCGTGACTCCGGCCATCGCCAAGGAAGCGCTGCGCCGCAAGCCGACACTGATCGGCGCCATGCTGTTGAAGCTGGGCTACGCCGACGGCCTGATCTGCGGCACGACCGGCCAGTTCAGCCACCACATGGGGGTCATTGACCAGATCATCGGCAAGCGCCAGGGCATCAATACGTTGGCGGCGATGAACTATCTGATGCTGCCGGGTCGTTCGCTGTTCATCTGCGATACCCATATCAACGAAAACCCGACGGCCGAACAGATCGCCGAAATGACGGTAACCGCTGCCGAGCAGGTCAAACGTTTCGGCGTACTTCCGAAGGTCGCCTTGCTGTCGCATTCCAACTTCGGCTCGGCATCCTCGGAATCGTCCAGGAAAATGGCGCGCGCCGCGGTTCTGGTGTCGGCCATGACCAACGGCGAACTGGAAATCGATGGCGAAATGCACGGCGATTCGGCCTTGTCCGAGGAAGTCCGCCGCGCCGCCAACCCGGAGTCGTCGCTGAAGGGTGAAGCAAATCTGCTGATCATGCCCAACATCGACGCCGCCAATATCACCTACAACCTCCTGAAAATGACCGCCGGCGAAGGCGTGACGATCGGCCCCGTGCTGCTCGGCGTGGCCCGTCCCGTCCATGTGTTGACTTCGACGGCCACCGTCCGCCGTCTGGTCAACATGACGGCGCTCGCTGTGGTCGAGTCGATGGAGCGCTAAGCAGGCTCCAGCGGCAATACAAAAAAATGGCTGCCCCGGTAACGGTGGCAGCCATTTTTCATTTCAGGGCCGGCGACCGCTGACCAGTTGGATCAATTCTTCAGCGCAGCCAGCAACTTGCCATGAATGCCGCCAAAGCCGCCGTTGCTCATCACCAGGATATGGTCGCCGGAATGGGCGGCTGCAACGATCTTGCGGACAAGTTCGCCTAAATCGTCTTCAACGACCGCCTTGTCACCCATCGGGGCCAGAGCCTCGCGGGCGTTCCAGCCGAGATTGGCCGCGTAGCAGAAGGCCGCATCGACTTCGCGCAGGCTGTCTGGCAACTGGCTCTTCATGGTGCCCAGCTTCATGGTGTTCGAGCGCGGCTCGAGAACGGCGAGAATGCGTGCCGTACCAACCTTGCGGCGCAGTCCGGCGACGGTGGTGGCGATGGCTGTCGGGTGATGGGCAAAATCGTCGTAAACCGTGATGCCGCCGACTTCGCCGCGCACTTCCATGCGCCGTTTGACATTGACGAAGCGGGACAGGGCTTCCAGGCCCTGGGCCAGCGGTACGCCGACATGGCGGGCGGCAAGCAGTGCGGCACAGGCATTGGCCCGGTTGTGGTCGCCGGAGAGTTGCCAGAAGGTACGGGCGATTTCGCCCTGCGCGCCGTGCAGAATCAACTCGCCGCCGGCATCGTCACCGCTGACGCGATAGCCGACCGGATCGTTGAAGCGCTCGACCGGCGTCCAGCAGCCGCGCTGCAGCACACGTTCCAGGCTGGCTTCGTTGGCGTTCGAGACAATCAGCCCGGAGGCCGGCAGAGTACGCACGAGATGGTGAAATTGCGTCTCGATGGCGTCCAGGTCGGCGAAGATGTCGGCGTGATCGTATTCGAGGTTGTTCAGAACAGCGGTCCGTGGCCGGTAATGCACGAACTTGGAGCGCTTGTCGCAGAAAGCCGTGTCGTATTCGTCGGCTTCGATGACGAAGAACGGGGTGCCGCCAAGCCGGGCGGACACGCCGAAATTCAGCGGCACGCCGCCGATCAGGAAGCCCGGCTGCAGGTTGGCGTCTTCCAGGATCCAGGCCAGCATGGCGCTGGTCGTCGTCTTGCCGTGCGTGCCGGCGACACCGAGGACCCAGCGGCCTTGCAGGACATTTTCGGCGAGCCATTGCGGGCCGGAAACATAGGGCAGTCCCTTGTCGAGAATCGCTTCAAGCAGCGGATTGCCGCGCGAAATGGCGTTGCCGACAACAAAAACATCGGGTTGCAGGGCGAGTTGCTCGATAGCGAAGCCCTCGATCAAATCGACCCCGGCGCCGCGCAACTGGTCGCTCATCGGCGGATAAACATTGGCATCGCAGCCGGTTACCTTGTGGCCGGAAGCTGCGGCCAGCTGGGCCACGCCGCCCATGAAGGTGCCGCAGATACCGAGAATATGAATGTGCATGAGACTTGGACCCGTTAGAATGGACGTGATTTTACCTTGATCGTGCCCCTATGCCCCGTCATGACAGGGCTCGCCCGCTCAACGGCGCGCGAGCCGCCATCGCCAGTGCCGCTGCCCGACTGATGGCAGAGGATGGCATTACCGATTACCACCTGGCCAAGCGCAAGGCGGCCCGCCAGCTTGGTCTGACCGAGCATGTCGGTTTTCCCGACAACGCCGAGGTTGAGGCCGAGTTGCGCGCCTACCGCAGCCTGTATCAGGGCGAGGATCACGAGGAGCAGCTCCTGGCGCTGCGCCATACGGCGCTCGAACTGCTCGATCTACTGGCCGATTTCCGTCCGTATCTAACCGGTTCGGTGCTCGAAGGGACGGCAGGTGAACATTCGGCGATCGACATCCTCCTTTTTGCCGACAGTGCCAAGGAGGTCGAGATCTTCCTGCTCAATCGCGGCATTGATTTCGTGCATGTCGAGCCGCGCAATGAACGTGTCGAAGCCGTGCTGGTCATGGAGACCGATACCGCCAGCGCCAACCTGATCGTTTTGCCGCCGCAACAGGAAAGAGTCAGTTTGAAGTACCGTGACGGTCGTCCGCGCGAACGGGCGCGTGCCGATGCGCTGCGTGCCCTACTTTCGGAATAGACTAGACAACTTGTTGCCAATTACGGCAAACTTGCAGCCATGACGAAGCGAAAAACTGCTTCCAAGCCGGTAGGCAAGGCACGCATCCTGGTGGTGCACGGGCCGAATCTGAACCTGCTTGGCACCCGTGAACCCGAACACTATGGCCGGACGACCCTGTCGGATATCAACATGGCGCTGGCCCGCATGGCCGAAAACGTCGGTGTCGATCTCGAGGCTTTTCAGAGCAACCATGAAGGGGCGCTGATCGAGCGCATTCATGCCGCTCGGGAGCAGGGCGTGCGCGCCATCATCATCAACCCGGCTGCCTATACCCATACCAGTGTCGCCTTGCGTGATGCGCTGGCGGCGGTGGCGATTCCGTTCGTCGAAGTGCATCTGTCCAATGTGCACGCACGGGAGCCGTTCCGGCAACATTCCTATTTCTCTGACCTGGCTGTCGGCGTCATCTGCGGGCTCGGTCATGAGGGCTATTTGCTGGCCCTCGAATACCTGCTCAACAAACTCAATATTGAATAGTCCGGCTTCGACCGGCCTTTTGTGTCCAACGGGCGCAACACACAAGGGAGTCATCCATGGATCTGCGTAAACTCAAGAAACTTATCGACCTCGTTCAGGAATCCGGCATTTCCGAGCTGGAAGTTACCGAAGGCGAAGAAAAAGTGCGCATCGCCAAACATTACGGCAGTGTCGTTGCTGCGCCGCAGCAATACTATGCCGCACCGCCGGCTCCGCTGCCTGGCGCACCAGTCGCCTCGGCGGTCAATCTCGACGACGAAGACGAGTTGCCGGAAGGCCATGTTGTCAAGTCGCCGATGGTCGGTACCTTCTACCGTTCGCCGTCGCCCGGTGCCGAGTCTTTCGTGCAGATCGGCCAGAGCGTCAAGCAGGGCGAAACCCTGTGCATTATCGAAGCGATGAAGTTGCTCAACGAGATCGAAGCCGACGCCTCCGGCGTGATCAAGGCCATCCTGCTCGACAATGGCGAGCCGGTGGAGTTCGGCGAACCGCTATTCGTGATTGGCTGATATGGCGATGTTCGAAAAGGTTCTGATCGCCAACCGCGGCGAGATTGCCCTGCGTGTCCAGCGCGCCTGTCGCGAACTGGGCATCAAGACGGTCGTGGTGTACTCCGAGGCCGACCGCGAGGCGAAATACGTCAAGCTGGCCGACGAGTCGGTGTGCATCGGTCCGGCTTCGTCCGCACTGAGCTACCTGAATGTTCCGGCCATCATTTCCGCGGCCGAAGTGACCGACTCCCAGGCGATCCACCCGGGTTACGGCTTTCTCTCCGAGAACGCCGATTTTGCCGAACGTGTCGAAACCTCGGGATTCGTCTTCATCGGTCCGCGGGCTGAAACGATACGCCTGATGGGCGACAAGGTTTCCGCCAAGAATTCGATGAAGGAAGCCGGCGTTCCGTGCGTTCCCGGTTCCGACGGCGCCTTGCCGGAAGATCCCAAGGAAATCGTGCGTATCGCCCGGGCGGTCGGTTACCCGGTGATCATCAAGGCGGCCGGTGGCGGTGGCGGGCGCGGCATGCGTGTCGTGCACACCGAGGCGGCGCTGGTCAATGCCGTGGCGATGACCCGCCAGGAAGCCGGAACCTTCTTCGGTAACCCAGCTGTGTACATGGAAAAGTATCTGGAAAACCCGCGCCACGTGGAAATCCAGGTTCTGGCCGACGAATACAAGAACGCCATCTACCTCGGCGAGCGCGACTGTTCGATGCAGCGCCGCCATCAGAAGGTGATCGAAGAAGCGCCGGCGCCGCACATCCCGGCCCGCCTGATCAACCGGATCGGCGAACGCTGTGCCGAAGCCTGTCGCAAGATCGGCTATCGTGGGGCCGGTACCTTCGAATTCCTTTACGAGAACGGCGAGTTCTATTTCATCGAAATGAACACCCGCGTTCAGGTCGAGCATCCGGTCACCGAGATGATCACCGGCGTCGATATCGTCCAGGAGCAGATTCGCGTTGCGGCCGGCGAAAAGCTGCGCTATCGCCAGAAGGACATCGTGGTTCGCGGGCACTCGATCGAATGCCGCATTAACGCCGAAGATCCTTTCACGTTCGTGCCATCTCCCGGCAAAATCGCTTTTTACCATCCGCCGGGCGGCCCCGGCATCCGGGTCGATTCGCACATCTATCAGGGCTACACCGTTCCGTCGCATTACGATTCGATGGTTGCCAAGGTGATTGCCTATGGCGATACCCGCGAACAGGCGATCCGCCGCATGCGCATCGCGCTGTCCGAGATGAGCATCCAGGGCATCAAGACCAACATCCCGCTGCATCAGGAACTGATGCAGGACGCCCGTTTCGTCGAGGGCGGGACCAGCATTCATTACCTTGAACAAAAACTCGCCGACAAGGGCGAAGTGAAGCAGTAAGCGATGGCTTGGCAAAACGTCAGTTTCATGACCGATGCGTCGCACGCCGAGCCGTTGTGCGATGCCCTGCTGGAAGCCGGCGCCCTGTCGGCCTCGATCGAGGATGCCGATGCCGGCACGCCGGACGAGCAGGCGCAGTTCGGTGAGCCGGGTTCGGTCAATTCGCCGGGCTGGATGCGTTCCCGCATCGTCGCGTTGCTCGAGCCGGATGCCGATGCGGCCGCCTTGCTGGCTGCAGCCGCTGCAGCGATTGGCCTGAATGAAGTGCCGAGCTTTGGCATCGAGGATGTGGCCGAGCAGAACTGGGTGCAACTGACCCAGTCGCAGTTCGATCCGATCCGCGTTTCCGAACGTCTATGGATCGTGCCGTCGTGGCATGAGTCGCCCGACCCGGCGGCGGTCAATCTGATTCTCGATCCCGGCATGGCCTTTGGCACGGGTTCGCATCCGACCACCCGACTCTGTCTGGAGTGGCTCGAACGCAATGTCTCGCCCGCTTGCAGCGTGCTCGATTACGGTTGCGGCTCGGGCATTCTCGCCATTGCCGCCGCCCGTCTCGGCGCCGGCCGGGTCGCCGGGGTCGATATCGATCCGCTGGCCGTCGAAGCTGCCCGCGCCAATGCCGAGCGTAACGGTGTGACGGCCTTGTTTGCCGATTCGGCGGAACCGGTTGCCGGCGAGTATGATGTTGTCGTGGCCAATATCCTCTCCAATCCGCTCCGTGTTCTGGCGCCAGCCATCGTCGGCCATGTCCGATCCGGCGGTCATCTCGCCTTGTCGGGCATCCTCAAGGAGCAGGCCGAGGAAATCATTGCCATCTACGCCCGCTGGTTGCCTTTGCAAGTGGCCGATACGCGTGAGGACTGGGTATGCCTGGCGGGGCGCAAGCCCTGATGCGGACGCGCTGTCCGGCCTGTGCCACGATCTTCCGTGTCACGTCCGAGCAGTTGCGCCTGAAGGCTGGCAAGGTTCGTTGCGGACATTGCCAATCTGTCTTCAACGCTTTCGACGAGTTTCTGCCGGACACCGAGGTGCCGCCGGTGGCCCAGCCGGCAAGCGAGCTTGCACCGGTTTTTGCGCCACTGCCGGAAGCGCAGCCGGAACCTGACCCCGAAACAGAACCTGAACCGCCGGCGATTGCCGCAGCGGTCGACGAGGCCTTGGTCGCGCCGGACAGCGATGAGCCGCCAGTTGAGGCGCTGGTCGCTGAGCCAACAGAGCCCTTGCCCGAGGCGCTTGTCGAGCCCGAGCAGCCGGCCGCAGTTGAAGCACTCGAGGTGATCGATCCGCCGCCCCCTGAACCGGTCGTCGAAGAGGTTTCAGCCTTGGCCGAGCCGGGTAGCGAAACCGCGGAAGAATCGACGCTGGCGGCGCGTGAGGCAGGCCTGGTCGCCGCCCGCGAGCTGAGCGATGCGCCAGCCTACAACCGTTGGGCGGCCGGTGCGCTGGCCAGCGATGCGCCGGGCGGTTTCGCCAGCGAGCCGGCGCGGCATGCGGTCTGGCCTTTCGTGCTGGTTGCTGGCCTGTTGCTGCTGGTGCTGGCCGGGCAACTGTTCTATCACTTCCGGACCGGGCTCGTGCAACGGCTGCCCGCTGCGGCGGCGCTTTACGAGCTGGCCGGGGTGGACATTCCGCTGGCGCAAAATGCCAATCTGGTGGCCATCGAAACCTCCGACCTGCAATCCGACAATGCGCGCGGCCTGTTCGTCCTGAATGCGACATTGCACAATCGGGCGGATTACGCCCAAGCCTGGCCGGCCCTCGAACTGACCCTGACCGACACCAGCGACACCGTGGTGTCGCGCCGGGTGATGAGCGCTGCCGAGTATCTGCCTCCTGGCATCAGTGCCGAGCGTTTCCCGGCGAATGGCGAAGTCGCCGTCCGCCTGTGGATCGAAGCCAGAAATATCGGTGCCGCCGGGTACCGCCTTTACATTTTCTATCCCTGAATATCCTATGACGACACTTATTTGCGGCTCGCTGGCTTTCGACAACATCATGGTCTTCCCGGACCGCTTCAAGAACCATATCCTGCCCGAGCAGATTCATATCCTGAACGTCGCTTTCCTGGTTCCGGAGATGCGCCGCGAGTACGGCGGCTGCGCCGGCAACATCGCCTACAACCTGATGCTGCTCGGTGGCGAACCGTTGATCATGGCGACGGTTGGCGACGATGCCGCACCCTACCTCGATCGTCTCGACCAGCTCGGTCTGCCGCGCACCCACGTGCGCCACGTACCGGGCGGTTTCACGGCCCAGGCCTTCATCACCACCGATCTCGACGACAACCAGATCACCGCCTTCCACCCGGGGGCGATGAGCTTTTCGCATCTGAATAAGGTCGAGCATGCGGCCTCGGCCAAGCTTGGCATCGTTGCGCCGGATGGTCGTGAAGGCATGATGCAGCACGCCCGCGATTTCGCTGCTGCCGGTGTCCCGTTCATTTTCGATCCCGGTCAGGGCCTGCCGATGTTCAACGGCGACGAACTGCTCGATTTCATGCGTCTCGCCGATTACGCCTGTTTCAACGATTACGAGGCCAAGCTGCTGTGCGACAGGACCGGGCGCAGCCTGGAGCAACTCGGGCGCGAGGTGCAGGCGCTGATCGTGACGCGCGGTGGCGATGGATCGGAAATTCATTCTGACGGTCAACGTTTCGATATCCCCTGCGTCGAGGCCGATCAGGTGATCGATCCGACCGGTTGCGGCGATGCCTACCGTTCCGGCCTGCTCTATGGCATTGCCAACGGCTTCGATTGGCAAAAGACCGGCCGTCTCGCAGCGCTGATGGGGGCTATCAAGATCGCCCACCGGGGCGGACAGAACCATCAGCCAAGTCGCGAGGAAATCGCCGCCCGCTATCAACGCGCTTTTGGCGTAGCTCTCTGGTAAAGGCAAGACTATGAAGACGCTCTCCTTGCTGTTGCTCTCGGTGATCTTGCTGGGCGGCTGTGCCAGCAGCAAATCCGGCGATGTCTATAGTCGCGATCAGGCGCGGCGCGAGCAGACGGTGCGCCAGGGCGTCGTCGAGTCGGTACGGGCGGTGCAGATGGAGGGCACCAAGTCGCCGGTCGGCACGGTGGCTGGCGCGGCGGTCGGCGGTATTGCCGGCAGCACGCTGGGCCATGGCAAGGGTTCGGCGGTGACCGCAGTAATCGGGGCCGTCGCCGGTGGCCTGGCCGGAGCGGCGATCGAGGAAGGAGTGACCCGCCGACAGGCCATGGAGATCACCGTGCAGCTTGATGGCGGACGACTGATAGTCATTGTCCAGGAAGGAGACCCGCAGGAATTCCGGCCCGGCGATCGGGTCCGCGTTCTCTCTTCCGGTGGCGAGTCGCGCGTCACCCGCTGAAACGCGGCCGTAAAGAGCGTGCAATAGCCGTGTAATGCCGATCTTTCATGCTGTTCTCCACTACCTGAGTGGAGAGCAGCATGGAAAAGCTACAGAGCGGCGCCGAACAACGCCGCGCCAATCGTCCCAAGCTGGCGGTCAGTTTTGCCCGGACCCAAAGCGATATTCTTGAAGCGCAGCGCTTGCGCTACCGGGTGTTTGCCGGCGAGATGGGGGCCAATTTGCCCAGCCGCACGCCGGGCGTCGATCACGACATCTATGACCCCTATTGCGACCATCTGGTCGTGCGCGATGTACAGACCAGCGAAGTGGTTGGGACCTACCGCATTCTGCCGCCGGAAAAAGCCCGGCAGATCGGCTATTACTCGGAAAACGAGTTCGATCTGACCCGTCTGCAGCACCTGCGGCAACGTCTGGTCGAAATCGGCCGTTCCTGTGTGCACCCCGATTACCGTACCGGCGCGACGATTACCCTGCTCTGGTCCGGCCTTGCCCAGTACATGAGCGAAGGTGGCTACGATTACCTGATGGGCTGTGCCTCGATCAGCATGGCGGACGGTGGGCACGTTGCGGCCAGTCTGTATAATCGTCTGGCTGCCGAGCATCTTGGGCCGCAGGAATACCGTGTCTTTCCCCGTTGCCCGCTGCCCCTGGCGGCGCTGCAGCAGGACCGGCCGGCCGAAACGCCGCCGCTGATCAAGGGTTATCTGCGTGCCGGCGCCTGGATTTGTGGCGAACCGGCGTGGGATCCCGATTTCAACACGGCCGACCTGCCGATCCTGATGCCGATGGCCAAGGTTTCCGATCGTTACGCCAAACACTACCTGGGACAACCAGACTGAACCAAACCAATTTTCCGATCCGCACCTTCCGGATTTTTCGCCTGGCCCTGCTGGTTTTCAGCGGGGCTTTGTTCGTCCTTTGCGTTTTTCCGCTGTGCAGCGAGGCGGCCCGCCTGCGCCTCAAAGCCAGCTGGGCGATCGCCTTGCTCGATGCGCTGGGCGTCGAGGTCGAGGCCGACCTGACCCATGCGGCGCCCGGCGCGCTGCTGGTTGCCAACCATATTTCGTGGATCGACATTTACGTCATCAATGCCGTGCTGCCGGCCGCCTTCGTCTCGAAGGAGGAAGTGCGCCGCTGGCCGTTGATCGGCTGGCTGGCGGCCAAGAACGACACCATTTTCCTGCGCCGCGGCAGCCGGGGGCATGCCCGGGTCATCAACCAGCAAATTGCCGAATTACTCGACAAGGGCCGCCACGTGGCGGTGTTTCCCGAGGGAACGACGACGGATGGAACCCATCTGCTGCATTTTCACGCCGCGCTGATCCAGCCGGCATTGGCCGCCGGGCGGCCGGTCTTGCCGATCGGGATTTCCTATTGGGAACTGGATGGGACGCGTAGCCTGGCGCCGCGCTACGACGGCGCGATTACGCTGGGCCAATGCACGCGGGCCATTCTCGGTCGCCGGCGCCTGATTGCCCGGCTGGTGACGACGCCGTTGCGTGGCGTCAATGGCGAGGATCGTCGGCAGGTTGCCGTTGCAGCCCGCGAGGCTATCGCTTTAGCGGCAGCGCTTCCCCACGCGCACAATCCACCTGAAAAACCTGTCGGTCTTCCAGCCGCACCGCCGTTAGATGACCACCCCACAGACAGCCGGAATCGAGTGCCAGCAGATTTGGCGTGACTTTCAGGCCGAGGGCCGACCAGTGACCGGTGACCAGTACCGCATCGGCGCTTCGCCGGTTGGCTAGCTCGAACCACGGCAGGTGGCCAGCCGGTGCATTGCTCAGTTTGCCCTTGGCCTTGAATTCCATGACGCCATCCGGCGTGCAGAAGCGCATTCGGGTCATCGCATTGACGATCACCCGGAGGCGCGGCCAGCCGGTCAGATCGTCCGACCAGCCGGCCGGTTCGCTGCCCCACAGGTTCATCACGAATTCGCGGTAATCCGGGCCTTGCAGGACGGCCTCTACTTCGCGCGCCAGTTCGCGGGCCCGGGCGGCCGTCCATTGCGGTAGCAGGCCGGCGTGTACCAGGCAGAATTCGCCTTCGGTATGGCACAAGGGTTGATGGCGCAGCCAGTCGAGCAGTTCGGCGGCATCCGGCGCATCGAGGATGGACTGGATGGTGTCGTCCTTGCCGCGAAACTTGGCGCCGCCCTCGGCGACCATCAGCAGGTAGAGGTCGTGATTGCCGAGCACGGTCAGGGCAGAGTCGCCAAACGATTTGATCAGGCGCAGCGTTTCCAGCGATTTCGGGCCGCGGTTGACCAGGTCGCCGACCAGCCACAGGCGATCGACGGCCGGGTCGAAGGCGCAGTGCTCGAGCAAGCGGCACAGCGAGTCGTAGCAGCCCTGAATGTCGCCGATCGCGTAGGTCGCCATTATTCGACGGTGACGCTCTTGGCCAGATTGCGCGGCTTGTCCACGTCCGTACCCTTGACCAGGGCGGCGTGATAGGACAGCAGTTGCAGCGGGATGACGTGCAGAATCGGCGACAGTTCGCCGTAATGTTCCGGCAGGCGGAGGATATGGACGCCCTCCGACTCGGCGATTTCCGAATCGGCGTCGGCGAAGACATAGAGTTCGCCACCGCGGGCCTGTACTTCACGCAGGTTGGATTTCAGCTTGTCGAGCAACTGGTCGTTCGGTGCCACCGAAATCACCGGCATGTTGGCATCGACCAGCGCCAGCGGGCCATGCTTGAGCTCGCCGGCCGGATAGGCCTCGGCGTGGATGTAGGAGATTTCCTTGAGCTTCAGGGCGCCTTCCATGGCGATCGGGAAGTGCCGGCCACGGCCGAGGAAGAGGGCGTGATGCTTGTCGGCAAAGCGCTGGGCCCAGACCTTGATCTCGCTTTCCAGTTCGAGCACCTTGTTGACGGCGACCGGCAGGTGGCGCAACTGGTCGATATAGGCGCTTTCCTGCTCGGCGCTCAGGCGCTGCTTGACCTTGGCCATGACCAGCGTCAGCACGAACAGCGCGGCGAGCTGGGTGGTGAAGGCCTTGGTCGAGGCGACACCGATTTCCGGGCCGGCGCGGGTGATGAAGCGCAGGGCGCATTCGCGGACGATGGCCGATTCCGGCACGTTGCAGATGGCCAGCGTCTTGCCCTGGCCAAGCGACTTGGCGTGGCGCAAGGCGGCCAGCGTGTCGGCGGTTTCGCCGGACTGGGAAATGGCGACGATCAGTTGGCGGGGATTGGGCACCGAGGTGCGATAACGGTACTCGCTGGCGATCTCGACAGTACACGGCACGCCGGCAATCGCTTCGAGCCAGTAGCGGGCGGTGTAGCCGGAGTGGCTGCTGGTGCCGCAGGCGAGAATCAGGATCGAGTCGACATCGTCGAGCATCGTGGCGGCTTCGGCCCCGAAAATGCCGGGCTGGATAGTCTTGCTGCCGCCGACGATTTCCAGCGTGTTGGCCAGTGCTTCCGGCTGCTCGAAGATTTCCTTCTGCATGTAGTGCTGGTAATTGCCGAGTTCGACGGCGGCGGCGGAGAGCTGCGAGACATGCACCGGCCGGTCGACCGGCGTGCCGTCGAGACGGGTGATCCTGACCGACGCTGCGGTCAACTCGGCAATGTCGCCGTTTTCCAGGTAGACCATATTGCGGGTCACCTGCAGCAGCGCGGACGCGTCGGAAGCGGCGTAGTTGCCGGCCTCGGACACGCCGAGCAGGAGCGGCGAACCTTCGCGGGCGACGACGACCTTGCCGGGCTGGCGGTGGTCGATAACCGCGATGGCATAGGCACCGACCAGGCGGCGGCAGGCGATCTGTACCGCGGCGAACAGGTCGGGCTCGCTTTTCAGCGCGGCATCGATCAGATGGGCGATGCTTTCGGTGTCGGTGTCGGAGGTGAAGACATAACCCTGGGCGACCAGTTCGCGACGTAGGCTTTCGTAGTTTTCGATGATGCCGTTATGGACGACGGCGATCGAGTTGGAAATGTGCGGGTGGGCATTCCGCTCGCACGGCACGCCGTGCGTCGCCCAGCGCGTGTGGGCGATGCCGGTGACGGCGAGGGTGGTGGCCGAGGCGGCTTCGAGTTCGGCGACCCGACCGACCGAGCGGATGCGTTCGATATGATCGCCCTGGATGACGGCCAGCCCGGCCGAGTCATAGCCCCGGTATTCAAGCTTCTTCAGGCCCTCGACCAGAACGGGAACGATGTTGCTGCCGGCTGCTGCTGCGACGATGCCACACATATAGGGGTTAGCTCTTAGATGTTAGGGGGTTAGAGGGGGGCTAGCAGCTAATGGCCAATAGCTTACGGCTAGATCCTGTAGTAATCGCGATACCAGGCGATGAAGCGGCTGACGCCTTCCTGGACGGTGGTGCCCGGGACGAAACCGACCCAGTCGTTGAGCAGATCGGTGTTGGCGAAGGTCGCCGGGACATCGCCGTCCTGCAGCGGCAACAGGCGTTTCTCGGCTTTCTGGCCGAGGGCATTCTCGATGGCGCCGATGAAATCGAGCAGTTGCACCGGATTGTTGTTGCCGATGTTGAACACGCGGTAAGGCACGTTGCTGCTTGCCGGGTCGGCGGAAATCGCGTCGTAGGCCGGGTTGGCGGCGGCGGTCTTGTCGAGGACGCGGATTACGCCTTCGACGATGTCATCGACGTAGGTGAAGTCGCGCTTCATGTTGCCGTGGTTGAAGACGTCGATCGGCCGGCCTTCGAGGATGGCCTTGGTGAACAGGAACAGCGCCATGTCCGGCCGGCCCCACGGGCCATAGACGGTGAAGAAGCGCAGGCCGGTGGTCGGCAGGCCGTAGAGGTGGCTGTAGGTGTGGGCCATCAACTCGTTGGCTTTCTTGGTCGCGGCGTACAGGCTGACCGGGTGATCGACGCTGTCGTGCTCGGAGAACGGCATTTTGGTGTTGCCGCCGTAGACGCTCGAGCTGGAGGCGTAGACCAGATGCTGCACCTTGTGGTGGCGGCAGCCTTCGAGAATGTTGATGAAGCCGACCAGATTGCTGTCCACATAGGCATGCGGGTTCTGGATCGAATAGCGGACGCCGGCCTGGGCAGCGAGGTGGATCACCTTGTCGAACTTCTCGGCGGCGAACAGTGCTTCCATACCGGCCCGGTCGCCGACATCCAGCTTGACGAAGCGGAAGTTGGCGTGACTGGTCAGGCGGGCCAGCCGGCTTTCCTTCAGGCTGACTTCGTAATAATCGTTCAGGTTGTCGAGGCCGACCACTTCGTCGCCACGCGCCAGCAGGCGCAGAGAGGCAGTCATGCCGATAAATCCGGCAGCGCCGGTCACGAGAATTTTCACTGGTCGACCCCTTGATTGAATGTCTGGATTTTACCGCAGCGCAGCATCGGAATTCTGGCGCTCCAGCATTTTGGAATATTTGACGAAGCTGTTGAAACAGCCGATGGCGATGTGGATCAGTCCGGGCAAGCCATCGCGAAAACCTTGGCGGATCAGATAGAACTTGATGAAGCGGATTAGCGGGCTGACGACGATGCGCCCAAAGCTCGCCCGCTTGCCGGCAGCCAGCGCCATCTCGGCGGCCAGCGTCGTGTAGCGGTTCTGCTTGGTCAGGTAGCTGGCCAGCGATTCGGCCGAGTCGTGCAGAAGGTCTCCGGTCAACTCGCCGATCGGGCAATCGGTCTCGACTTTTTCGTGCACCGCATCATTCGACCAGCGGGCCTGGCGGCGGTCGAACAGCCGCAAGCTCCAGTCCGGGTAGCCCTCGCCGTGCTTCAGATAGCGGCCGAGAAAACGGTTGCAGCGGGGGAAACGGAAGGCGCCAGTGGCCGGGGCTTGCAGGGTTTGTTCGATGCTCGCCTGCAAGTCCGGCGCGACCCGTTCGTCGGCATCCAGGCAGAGCACCCAATCGTGTTGCGCGGCCTCGACGGCAAACTGCTTTTGCCGCCCGAAACCCAGCCAGTCCTGCTGAATGACCCGGGCGCCATGCTGCACGGCCAGCGCCTGGGTGCCATCCGTACTGCCGGAATCGACGACCACGATCTCGTCGGCGAAGCGCGCGCTGTGCAGGCATGCCGCCAGCTGCGAGGCCGCATTGAGCGTGATGATGGCAACAGAAAGCGGCTGGCGCGAGATGGGCATCTATAATTGCGGCTTCGAAAAGCCGTCATTTTATCTGCCGATGCGCATCCTGATTGTGAAAACTTCCTCACTCGGCGACGTTATCCACAATTTGCCCGTGGTTAGCGACATCAAGCGGCATTTTCCCGATGCTGCCGTGGACTGGTGCGTCGAAGAAAGTTTCGCGGCCATCCCGCGCCTGCATCCCGGTGTCGACCAAATCATCCCGGTCGCCATCCGGCGCTGGCGCAAGAAGCTGTTGAGCGGCGTGACCTGGCGCGAGATTTCGGCTTTCGGCCGGCTTATCCAGCGCGAGCGCTACGATCTGGTGATCGATACGCAAGGCCTGATCAAGAGCGCCTTCATCGCCCGTCGGGCGCGCGGCCCCTTGGCCGGCTATGCCGCCGATTCGGCGCGCGAACCGCTGGCGGCCAGCCTCTATGGCCGGCACTTCAGCATTTCCCGCGACCTGCACGCCGTGGTGCGCAATCGCCAGCTGGCCGGTGCGGCGCTCGGCTACACCGTCGAAGGCGGCCCGGATTACGGCGTCGCGGTGGCGCCGTCAGGTGCCCACTGGCTGCCGCCCGCGCCTTACGTCGTCTTCCTGACCGCTAGCAGTCGCGACGACAAGCTGTGGCCGGACGAACACTGGCTGGAACTCGGCCGCGCTCTGCACGTCCGTGGCATCTGCGCCGTGCTGCCGGCCGGCACGCAACCCGAGCGCGAGCGGGCGGCACGACTGGCGGCCGGCATTCCCGGTGCCGTCGCCGCGCCGCCGCTGTATATCCCGGATCTGGCCGCCGTGCTGGCCGGAGCACGTGCCGCGATCGGCGTCGATACCGGCCTGACCCACCTTGCCGTCGCGCTGGATATCCCGACCGTGGCGCTGTATACCGCGACCGATCCCGGCCTGACCGGCGTGCTCGGCACCGGCTTTTGCCGCAACCTCGGCGGCAAGGCGCAGATTCCGGACGTCGCCGCCGTGCTCGCCGAACTGCAGCCGGTGCTCGCCTGATGGCCCGCCTGCTCTATTCCCTGTTCCTCTACCTGATCACGCCGCTGATCTGGCTGCGCCTGCTCTGGCGCGGGCGCAAGCAAGCGGAATACTTGCAGCATCTTGGCGAGCGCTACGGGTTTTATCGCCAGCCGGTGCCGGCAAAACTGATCTGGGTGCATGCCGTTTCGGTTGGCGAAACGCGCGCCGTCCAACCGTTGATCGAAGGCCTGCAAGCCTGCTGGCCGGAGCATCGCATCCTGCTCACCGGGATGACGCCGACCGGCCGCGAGGCGGGCCGGCAGGTTTATGGCGAGAGGGTGATCCAGGCCTATCTGCCCTATGACTACCCGGGCGCCGTGGCACGGTTTTTCCGACACTTCTCGCCCGCCTTCGGCATTTTGATGGAAACCGAAATCTGGCCGAACCTGCTGGCCGCTGCCCAAGCCCGTCAAGTCCCGGTGATGCTGGCCAACGCCCGCTTGTCGGTGCGCTCGGCGCGCGGCTACGGCAAGCTCGCGGCGCTGGTCCGGCCGGCATTTGCCGCGTTGAGCGGGGTGGCCGCGCAGACGGCCGGCGATGCCGAGCGGATAGCTGCGCTCGGCGCGCGCCAGCTGGCGGTCTGCGGCAATCTGAAATTCGATGTCACGCCTGCCGCCGACAACATCGCGCTCGGTCAGCGCTGGCGCGCCGTTATCGGGCAGCGCCCGGTGTGGCTGGCGGCCAGCACCCGCGAGGGCGAGGAGCCGCTGGTGCTCGAAGCCTGGCGCGCCGTTCGGGTGCCGGAGGCATTGCTGGTGCTGGTGCCGCGTCATCCGCAACGTTTTGCCGAAGTGGATGGCTTGCTCGGCCAGCAGGGGTTGCGGGTTGTTCGGCGGAGCACCGGCCTGCCGCAGCCTGATACGCAGGTCTGGCTGGGCGACAGCATGGGCGAAATGGCCGCCTATTTCACGCTGGCCGATCTCGCCTTCATCGGTGGCAGCCTGTTGCCGCTTGGCGGGCAGAATCTGATCGAGGCGGCGGCCTGTGCTTGCCCGGTGCTGGTCGGACCGCATACCTTCAATTTCCTGCAGGCCACCGAGGATGCCATTGCAGCCGGCGCGGCGCGCCGCATTGACAGTCCGGCGGCGCTTGGCGCAGCGGTTGATCAGCTATTGCAGGAGGAAGGCGAGTTGGCGGCGATGCGCCAGGCCGCCAGTCGTTTCGCCCAGTCGCACCAGGGGGCGACCGAGCGTATGCTGGAATTTATTGCGCAGTGCCTGGATCAAGTAGTGCGTTGATCTGGGCGACATCGTCGTCACCCAGCGAACCGACGGCCGCCTTCAGCCGGAGTTGCGAAAGCAGGGTGTCGAGCGTGGCCTTGGCCAGATCGCGGCGCGTTACATAAACCTGGTTTTCGGCATTCAGCACGTCGATATTGATGCGCACGCCCACTTCGTAGCCGAGCTTGTTCGATTCGAGAGCCGACTGCGATGAAACCAGTGCCGCCTTCAATGCCCGGACCTGAGCCAGGCCATTGGCGACGCCGAGGTAATATTGCCGGGCGGCAAGCGCGGCGCCGCGCCGAGCCGTTTCCAGATTGGATTGAGCCGCACTGCGGTTGGCCGCCGCTTCACGTTGGCGGGAAACCACCTGACCGCCGAGATAGAGCGGGATGTTCAGTTGTAGACCGACATTCTTGTAGTCGGTGTCGAGCATGCCCAGCGTGGTCGAGGCATATGACTTCGAGTAGCCTTGATTGGCCACCAGATCGACGGTTGGATAGTGCCCGGCCCGCTGCTTGTCCTCTTCGCGGGCGGCAATGTCGGCGGCTGCCTGTTGGATCTGTACGGTAATGCTGTCTTTTTCAGCTGCCGCAACCCATTGGTTCATGTCATTCGGTTGTGGCGGGGTGAGTTCGGCATCTTTGCGCGGCGCCGCGAGCCCGCCGGCTTCCCGGCCAATGATGGCCTGCAGCGCATGCTGCTTGATTTCGAAATCGCTTTCCGCGGCGATTTCCTGAGCGATGGCCAGATCGTAGCGGGCCTGTGCTTCATGGCTGTCGGTGATGGTTGCGGTGCCGACTTCGAAATTCTTTTTCGCCGATTCGAGCTGCTGGGCGATGGCGGTCTTGTTGGCGCGCACGGCCCTCAGGTTCTCGATCGTATAAGTGACATCGAAATAGGCCTGGGCGACCCGCAGGATCAAATCCTGTCTGGCCTGGGCGAAGTTGGCCTCAGCCTGGGCGACCTGAATTTTCGACTGGTCGTAGGTGACCCAGTTCTGCCAGCGGAACAGCGGCTGGGAAAGCGTCAGCTGATAGCCATTGGAGTTGAAATTCGGTTTCGCGAAGGTGGCGCCGTTATGGGCCGCGATCTCGTTCTGGTTCCACACCGTGTTGCCCGACAGCGTCAGGCTGGGCAACAGGCCGGCCCGGCCCTGCGGCATCTTTTCGCGGCCGGCATCGAGCGTTGCCCGGGCCGCAGCGAAAGTTGGATCGTTATCCTGCGCCGCCCGGTAGACCTGCATCAGGTCGGCGGCATGAAGCGGCGAGGCGAGCAGGGGGGAGAGCAACATCCAGGCGAGCTTTTTCATGTCTTTCTCAGTAACGACACATGGTTGGGTCAACTTCCGTCGCCCAGGCCTCGACACCGCCCGCCAGATTATGGACGGCGCCAAAACCCCGGTTCTCGAGGAACATTGCAACCTGAAAACTGCGGGCGCCGTGATGGCAGATGACGACGATTTCCTGCTCGGGATCCAGCTCGGCGCAACGGACGGGCACGAGATGCATCGGGATGTGCCGGGCGCCTTCCAGATGGCAGATCTCGAATTCCCAGGGTTCGCGTACATCGAGCAGCACCGGGCTGGGCCGACTCTCGTCGGCCAGCCACGCGGCAACCTGTGAGGCGCGAACCTGATCAATCACAACGAGAAGCTTTCCTTGGCGGCGACGCCGTCGAGCGGCGGAATCACCGTTTCAAACAGATTGACGGTGTTGTATACGCCTTCGGCGGTGCAGGTGATCAATTGCGCTTCCATCACCGGAGCGTCGCCAACCACTACCGTCAGGCGGCCACCGACGCGCAACTGCTTGAGCAGTGCGTCGGGCAGGACCGGAACCGAGCCGGAGATGACGATGGCATCGTAGGGGCCGCCTTGCGCCCAGCCATTGACGCCGTTGCCGGTTTCGACGGTGACGTTGGTGACGCCGCTGCGCGCCAGATTCTGCTTGGCGAATTCAGCCAGTTCGGGACGCGCTTCGACGCTGACCACGTGCTCGGCGCGAGCGGCCAGCAGGGCGGCCATGTAGCCGCTGCCGGTGCCGATCTCGAGCACCTTGTCGGTTTTCTTGATGGCCAGTTCCTGCAACATCTTGGCTTCGATTTTCGGGGCCAGCATAACCTGGCCGCTGCCCAGCGGAATTTCCAGATCGGCGAAGGCCAGACTGCGATAGGCGGGCGGAGCGAAATCCTCGCGCTTGACGACGAAAAGCAGATCGAGAACCTGCTGATCCAGAACTTCCCAAGGCCGGATCTGCTGTTCAATCATGTTGAAGCGCGCTTGCTCGATATTCATGTGGGTCTCCGCAGGCTTAATATTAGCATGGGCTAATATATTGATTCTGACAAAATAAAATTATACCTGACTCGCACGCAAGCCTTGGCGCAGCAGGTCCATGTGAATCCGCAGGTAAAGCCCGGCGTCGGCCTCGCTACTCTGGCAATTGGCCATCGAAAAGCGCCAGATGAGCAGCATCAGGATCGGGGCGATGATGACGTCGATGGTGGTTTCGACATCCATTCGCCGGAATTCACCCTCAGCCATACCACGTTCGAGGGTGTTGCCAACCAGTGTGCGGGCGCGTCGAATAACGTTCTCGTAATAAAACTGCGCCACCTCGGGGAAGTTGCGGGCCTCGGCCACCATCAGTTTCGGAATGCCGGCGAAATCGGTCTGGCCGATGGCTGCCCACCAATTGTCGAGCAGCTTTTCCAGCAACAGGAAGGTCGATCCGGTATGGCGGGCGGCAATTGCCTCGTTCTCGGCCACGACGGGCACGATGCCGTCCTGGATGACCGCCTTGAACAAGGCTTCCTTGCCGTCGAAATAGAGATAGAGCGTGCCTTTGGAAACGCCGGCGCGGGCCGCGATGTCTTCGAGGCGCGTGGCAGCAAAGCCTTTTTCGACAAACAGCGACAAGGCGGCCGCGCTCAGTTCCGAGGGGCGGGCATCTTTGCGGCGTTTGCGGGGGGCGGGGCTGTAAGGCATGGGTAACTTAATGACCGATCGGTCATTAAGTTACCACCGCGATTTGTCGGCGGTCAACGACCTTCCTTGATCAGGCGGCCTGCCGCCGGCTGGATCGGTCGGGCGTTGTTCCTGTACAGCCGGGAGAAGATGCTGATCTGCTCCTCAGATACCTGAACCGGCTGTTTCATCACCAGCCACAGCACGCCCTCGGTGCACGGCGGCGTCGTCAGCGAACCCATGTAGGTGTAATAGCTGCGGGCGCCGGGCAAGATCGTCGCCGGATCGATCAGTGCCGTCGGCGGCGAGACTTCGAGATGCCGCTCAAGTGGCAGGTTGTTCCACAGCGTCTGGATGAACGGGTTTTCCGGGCCGCGTTCGAGCAGCACGGCAACGACGGCCAGCTGACCGTCATCGGCCTTGTGCACCAGATGGACGACCATCTCGAAACGCTGACCATTGACCTTTTCTTCGGAGGGGCGATGGAAATGGAACTGCACCAGTTCGTAGGTCTTGCCGGTCAGGGAAATCGAATTGTCGCCGACGGCGACCTGAACAGTGTGGCCGTTATCGACGATGCGGAAAGTCGACGGCCGGTACTTGAAGGCAATCGGCTCGACATCGACCTTGATCCCATCCCGGATGTCGATCGGCGACTGACGCTGGCCGATCGCGCAGGCGGTGTTTTTCGGGTCGAGTTTGGACCAGTTTTCCGGCCCCCCTGTCCCCTCGTAATCCCAGTGGATGCCGGCGTGTTGGCGGGCTGGCTCGGCTTCGGCCAGCTCCAGCATGTAGCCGCCGGATTTTGCCCCGCGCCGGGGCTTGGCGGCCGCCACGCTTGGCACGGCAATGTGCGGGGCGGTCGCTTTTTCGGCGGCCGGCATCTGTGCTTTCGCGGACTCCGCGGCGCCCTTCAAGTTGGGTTTGATCGACGGTACGGCCGGCTGCTCGGTATCGTTGGCCTTCATCGGGCGCGATTTTTCCGTCCTGGCCATTTCCTTCTTGAGCAGTGCCTCGTTGGCCTCCTTCAACTGGCCGGCCGCCTCGTTGGCCTTCTGCGCCAGTTCCGCCTGGCCTTCCTTGGGCGGCCGGCAGACTTCGCGCAGGACCTTGTCGTCGAGCGTGCCGCTCCGCACCGGCACTTGGCCGCCCTTCAGTTCTTCTTCGCGGACCGTTTCGTTTTCGTTTTTCTTGTAGATCCGCTTGATCGTGTTGGCATTGCGCGATCCGCAGTCATAGCGGGTGATCGCCTCGATGACCCGATAGCCGCCACCGGAGCGGATGTCGATCAGTTCCTTCTCGAGAACGATCCGCCCCTGGGCCTGGACGATGTTGCCTTCGCGCTTGATGCTGGTGCGGTCGAGTTCGATACGCTTGCCCGGCTCGGACGATATGGTCTGCCAGGTTGGTGCCGCCGCAACGCTCAATGGCAGGGTGGCCAGGAGAGCGGCAATTCTCAATAAGCGCATGTGATGCCCCATTTATTTTCTTTAAATTCCATGTCTTGGAATCTTTATTTCGACTCATTTCAAGAAATCTTGAGCGCCGAATCGCATTTCTTGCATTTTGCCTGTGTTTCCAGTAACTTGCAGCCTCTCGTTAGGGGTGCCGGATGAACGATCCGACTGAGAAATACCCTTCGAACCTGACCGGGTCATGCCGTCGTAGGGAAACGAACTTTGTTGCTCCTTGCCCGTCTTACCCGCTGCATCCACGCAAGGAAGAACAATGAACGCCACCGCACCGTTTCTCGCCGCCACCGCCCACGTCGACGAGGCCGCAGTCCAGCCGCTGCCCAATTCCCGCAAGGTTTATATCGAAGGTTCGCGTCCGGACATCCGGGTGCCGATGCGCGAGATTTCCCAGGACGACACGTCAACCGAATTCGGCGGCGAAAAGAACCCGCCGATTTACGTCTACGACTGTTCCGGCCCCTATTCCGACCCGACGGTCAGGATCGATATCCGTTCCGGCCTGCCGGCCTTGCGCGCCCAATGGATTGCCGAACGCGGCGATACCGAAGCGCTGGCCGACCTGAGTTCCGAATTCGGCCGCAAACGGGCGGCCGACCCCGTGCTCGACGAGCTGCGCTTCCCCGGCCTGCAGCGCAAACCGTTGCGTGCCAAGGCGGGTGCCAACGTCTCGCAGATGCACTACGCCCGGAAGGGCATCATCACACCGGAGATGGAATACGTCGCCATCCGCGAAAACAACAACCGCCGGGCCTACATCGAGGGCCTGAAGGCCTCCGGCCCGATGGGCAACAAGCTGGCCGACATCCTCGGTCGCCAGCACAAGGGCCAGAATTTCGGCGCCAGCATTCCGGAAGAGATCACCCCGGAATTCGTCCGCAGCGAAATCGCCCGCGGCCGCGCCATCATCCCGAACAACATCAATCACCCGGAAAGCGAGCCGATGATCATCGGCCGCAACTTCCTGACCAAGATCAACGCCAATATCGGCAACTCGGCGCTCGGCTCGTCCATTCAGGAAGAAGTCGAGAAGATGACCTGGTCGATCCGCTGGGGCGGCGACACGGTGATGGACCTGTCCACCGGCAAGAACATCCACGAAACCCGCGAGTGGATTATCCGCAACAGCCCTGTCGCTATCGGCACGGTGCCGATCTATCAGGCGCTGGAGAAGGTCAACGGCAAGGCCGAGGACCTGACCTGGGAAATCTTCCGCGACACGCTGATCGAACAAGCCGAACAGGGCGTCGACTACTTCACCATCCACGCCGGCGTGCTGCTCCGTTACGTGCCGATGACTGCCAACCGCCTGACCGGCATCGTCAGCCGCGGCGGCTCGATCATGGCCAAGTGGTGTCTGGCGCACCACAAGGAAAGCTTCCTCTATACCCACTTCGAGGACATCTGCGAAATCATGAAGGCCTACGACGTCGCCTTCAGCCTCGGCGACGGCCTGCGTCCGGGTTCGATCTACGATGCCAACGACGAAGCCCAGCTCGGTGAACTGAAGACGCTGGGTGAGTTGACGCAGATCGCCTGGAAGCACGACGTCCAGGTGATGATCGAAGGCCCGGGCCATGTGCCGATGCACATGATCAAGGAGAACATGGACCTGCAGCTTGAATACTGCGACGAAGCCCCGTTCTACACCCTCGGCCCGCTGACCACCGACATCGCGCCGGGCTACGACCACATCACCAGCGGTATCGGCGCGGCGATGATCGGCTGGTACGGCACCGCCATGCTCTGCTATGTGACGCCCAAGGAACACCTTGGCTTGCCTGACAAGGACGACGTCAAGGTCGGCATCATCACCTACAAGCTGGCCGCCCACGCCGCCGACCTGGCCAAGGGTCACCCCGGCGCGCAGATCCGCGACAACGCGCTGTCCAAGGCACGCTTCGAATTCCGCTGGGACGACCAGTTCAACCTCGGCCTCGATCCGGACAAGGCGCGCGAATTCCACGACGAAACCTTGCCCAAGGAATCGGCCAAGGTCGCCCACTTCTGCTCGATGTGTGGCCCGCACTTCTGCTCGATGAAGATCACCCAGGAAGTGCGCGAATTCGCGGCGCAGCAAGGGCTGGATGAAGCGGCGGCGCTGGCGAAGGGGATGGAAGTGAAGTCGGTGGAATTCGTCAAGGCAGGGGCCGAGGTTTATCGCAAGGTCTGAGCTTCGCCAAACGGCTGGTAGCAACGGAAAGGCGGCTGAATCAGTCGCCTTTCTGCATTTCGGGGAGCGCTGCGACGCTGTTACCCGATTTACGTTCATTTACGTTCATTTACCGCCCGCTAACCGCGCGGGATCGCTTATTGGCGGAGTATTTGTCCTGTCGCAGGCCGGCTCTTGCCTGCCTGTCAATTGACCCGAAAGGAAAAGGACATGACCAATATTTCCCCACGCAATATCAAGCGTTTTCTTGCCGCAGCCAGTCTGGTGCTGGCGGTTCCCCTGGCGCTCGCCGCCAATCCGGGCGGCCCGCGCGGCGATTGCGGCGCGATGGACGGCCGCGGTCATTTCAGCGGCGAGATGGGGCGCGCCGGCAAGATGGGGCCGCATTATCTGCGCGCGCTGAATCTGACCGAGGCGCAGCGCGACAAGGTGTTCGAGATCATGCATGCCCAGGCGCCGCTGCTGCGCGACATGGCCAAGGCCCATCAAAAGGCCGAGGAGGAGCTGCGCAAGCTGGCGGCCGCGCCGGATTACAGCGAAGCCAAGGCCCGGGCGCTGGGCGATGCGCTGGGCAAGTCAGTGGCCGACATGGCACAGGCCCGCGTCAAGGCGGATCGGCAGATCTTCGAAGTCCTGACGCCGGAACAGCGCAAGCAACTGGCCGAGATCAAGTCGGGCGCCAACGGTTCGCGCAACCGGGGTGAAGAACCGCGCGGCATGGGCGGCGACGGTCGTACGCCCCCAGCACCGCCGGCCCGGTAAGCGGAAGAACGATGATGCGCGGCGTGACCCATCGCCGGAACAGGGCTGCTGCGGCAGCCCTGATTTTTGCCCTGTTTGTCCGGTCGACCGCAGTCGTTGCCGATGACGAGCTGCCCGACCTCGGCGATGCCGCCCAGGCTATGGTGACGCCGCAGGACGAGCGGCGCCTCGGCGAACAGTCGATGGCGCAGATTCGCGCCAGCGGCGGCTATCTCGACGATCCGGAGGTCAATGCCTATCTGGATGCCATCGGTCAGCGGCTGGTGGCCGGGCTGACGGTCAGTCATCCGGACTTCATCTTTTTTGCCGTGCCGTCCTCGGAAATCAACGCTTTCGCCATGCCGGGCGGCTTCATCGGCGTCAATGCCGGGCTGATTCAGGCGGCGCGCAGCGAAAGCGAGCTGGCTTCGGTGCTGGCTCACGAAATCACCCACGTTAGCCAGCATCACATCGCCCGCCAGATGGCGGCCAGCGCCAATACGCAGATGGTCACGATGGCGGCGCTGCTGGCGGCGCTGGTTGCCGCCCACAGCGGCAACGGTCAGGTCGCCTCGGCGGCGATGAGCACGACGATGGCCACACAGGTGCAGAGCCAGATCAACTACACGCGCGAGCATGAACGCGAGGCCGACCGCATCGGCTTTGCCCTGCTCGAGCGGACCGGCTTCGACAGCCGCGCCATGGCCGGTTTCTTCGAGCGCCTGCAACAGGCGGTGCGCGGCCAGGAAGGTGCGACGCCCTCCTATCTGCGCAGTCACCCGATGACCCACGAGCGGGTGGCTGATGCGCAGGACCGCGAGGCCCGCGTTCCTTACCGGCAGGTCGCCGACAGCCCGGATTTCCATTTCGTCCGCGCCCTGCTGCACAGTTACGACGGTCGGCCGGAAGAGGCGGTGAACGATTTCACCAGCCGCCTGGCTGAGAAGCGTTTTCAGGATCGGGCGGCGACCCGCTACGGGCTGGCCGCCGCGTTGTTGCGGGCCAAGGATTTGCCGCGCGCCCTGAAGGAAATCGACGGGCTGGAGCGCGACGGCGTGCAGCATCCGATGATCGAGGCCCTGGCCGGCCAGATCCTGCTGAAGGCCGGCCAATATCAGGCGGCGCGACAGCGTTACGAAAAGGCGCAGGCCCGTTATCCGCAGCACCTGCAACTGGTCCATGACTACCCACGGATCCTGTTGCACGAACGCCGTTATGGCGAACTGGTCCGTTTTGCCGAACAGGCTCTGGTCAGCCGCGCCGGCGATGCCAGCCTGCATCAGGTCGCCGCCGAGGCCTATGCGGCGCTCGGCAACGGCATGCAGTCGCATCGCCATCAGGGCGAGTATTACGCCGCGCTGGGTGACAGCACCGGGGCGGTCGAGCAACTTGAACTCGCCTTGCGCGCCGATAGCGGCCAGGGGGCGGATACCCGCGAACTGCTGGTCATCGAAAGCCGCCTGAAAGCCTTGCGCGGCAAACGCGCCCAGAGTGCCGGCCAAGGCGCGCCGGGCGCCGCCGGATTGACCGCCGCGACTTTCCAATAAATGAAAACCAGATAAATGCTCAACACCTCGGCTTTTTCGCCCTTTCTCGCCGGCGCCGACCGCCCGCCGCTGTGGTTCGCCGTCTTCGCCCTGGCGCTGCTGGTCAGCGGCTGCACCAGCCAGCGCCGACCGGCCACGGCGGACGATCCGGAGATGCGCCGCTACGCCGAGCGGGCCTACCAGCCGGAGCGTCGCTACGTCGCCGAAACTTTCAGCGAAAGCTGGCTGAGCAGCGATCCGGCGGCGCCCGGCGAAATCCCCGTCACCCTCACCTTGCCACGCGAAGCCGGCCGTTATCCGCTGATCGTCTATCTGCCCGGCCTTGGCGAGTCGGTCGAGGCCGGCCGCAGCTGGCGAACCGCCTGGGTGGCGGCTGGTTACGCCGTGCTCAGCTTGCAGCCGAACCGCTTCGGGGCGGCCGCCCTGCAGGGGCGCTATGCGAAGAACGCCGATTTCACCGCGCTGGCCCGTGAAAACTATGCGACGGCGGCGCTCAACGAACGGCTGCGTGCCGTGGGCAGCGTACTGCTTGAACTCGACAAGCGGCTGGCGCGCGGCACGCCGCCCTTTGACCGGATCGACCCAGCGGCCACCGTGCTGGCCGGCTACGACCTGGGCGCCCAGACAGTGCAGGCGCTGGCCGGCGAGTCCAGCAGCGGCGTGAACCTGCCGGTGCTAAAAAATCCGCCACGCGCCGCCATCCTGCTCAGCCCCTACGCCAACGCGGCCGGTGGCGGCTTTGCCAAGCGCTTTGGCGCGATCCGGATACCGGTCTTCGCGGTGACGGCGACCGAGGACAGCGACAGTTTTGCCGTCGTCACTTCGCTGGCCGCTCGCCTGGCGCCCTTCACCTACATGCCGGAGGGCGACAAGTATTTGCTGCTGCTCTCCGGCGGTTCGCATCGCGTGTTGTCGGGTGGTCCGCCGCAAGTGCAGGAAGCGCCCGAGGCGGGACGCGGCGAATCGGTCGGGCCAGGCGGCAGTGGCCCGGGGAGCGGTGGCGGTCCAGGTGGTGGAGGCGGCGGTCGCGGAGGGCCGGGCGGCAGCATGCGTGGCGTTGCCGCGCTGGGCGGCATGTCGGCCTTTCCGGTGGCGAACAGCGCACGGCAGGTCATCGCCATCCAGCGCCTGAGCGTGGCCTTTCTCGATAGCCAAGTGAAAAAAGACCCGATTGCCGAGGAGTGGCTGGCCCGTGATGCCGAACGCTGGCTGGAGCCGGTCGGCGAATTGCGGCGGAAATGAAATAGCCGCGCTCTTTACCGGAATTTACATCTACCCCCGTTATCATTTGCTGCACCGCGGCGATGACCCTGTCGCCATGCGCCCACGCGAGTTTTCATGACCCCACATTTTCCCCGCACCTGCCTGTCGGCCGTGTTGCTTGGTGCGCTGCTTTCCGGCTGCACTGCCTGGCCGCTGGCGGTCGGCCCCGACTACCGTCTGCCCGGCCTATCCTTGCCGGCCAGCTGGTTGGCGCCGCCGGTCGCGCCACTGGTTGCGCCGGCCGAGAGCCTGGCCCGCTGGTGGCAACAACTGAATGATCCGCTGCTCGACCGCCTGGTCGGCGAAGCGCTGGCCGGCAGTCTCGACTTGCGCCTGGCCCAGGCCCGCTTGCGTCAGGCCCGGGCGAGTCGGGCCCAGGCGGTCAGTGGTTTCTTTCCGGCATTGACGGCATCGACCGGGGCCAGCCGCAGCAAGGCCGCACAGGTGATCGGCGCCCAGCCGGAACGGACCATCTACGACGCCGGCTTCGATGCCAGCTGGGAAATCGATGTCTTCGGCGGCACCCGGCGGGCCGTCGAGGCGGCGACGGCCGATCAGGCGGCGAGCGCGGCCAGTCTGGAGAACGCCCGCGTGTCGCTGGTCGCCGAAGTGGCGCAGAACTATGTCGAGCTGCGCAGCTATCAACGTCGGCTGGGCATTGCCCGCGACAACCTGAGCAGCCAGTCGGAAACCTTGCAGATTACCGAGTGGCGCAACCAGGCCGGGCTAGCCAGCAGCAGCGATGTCGAGCAGGCGCGGACCAACCGCGCACAGACGCGGGCCGGCATCCCGGATCTCGAAGTCGGGCTGGCCGCCGCCGAAAACCGGCTGGCCGTGCTGCTCGGTCGCCAGCCGGGCGCCCTGCATGGCGAACTGGCTAATCCCCAGCCCCTGCCGACGGTCAAGGCGAGCATCGGGGCTGGCATCCCGGCCGACGTGCTGCGCCAGCGACCGGACCTGATCGTCGCTGAGCGCACGCTGGCGGCCGAAACGGCCCGCGTTGGGCAGAAACTGGCGGCGCGTTATCCCAGCCTGGCGCTCGGCGGCTCGTTCGGCTGGCAGGCCTACAGCTTCGCCGCGCTGGGCGGCAGCGACACGCTGCTCCGGGCGGTCAGCGGCACGCTGGCAGCGACCTTGTTCGACGGCGGCAAGTTGCGCAGCGCGGTCGATATCCAGAGCGCGGTGCAGGAACAGGCGCTGATCTCCTACGAAGCCAGCGTGTTGACCGCGCTGGAAGAAGTCGAAAACGCGCTGACCGCCTACGCCGCTTCGCGCGAGCGGGTCGATGCCCGGCGGGCGGCGGCCGAGGCGGCGCGCAATGCGGCGACACTGACGCGCGATCTCTACCAGTCCGGTCTGGCCGACTTTCAGAAAGTGCTGGAAACCGAACGCACCCGGCTGACCGCCGAAGACAACCTGGCAACCGCCGAAGCGACCGTGCTGACCAGCCTGATCAAGCTCTACAAGGCGCTCGGCGGCGGCTGGGAACAGCCCGCCACCGCGCAGCAATCCCCGGAAGACAAAATCTCATGACGCAGACCACTCCCGACAACTCGACCGAGGCTCTGCTCGGCCTGCTCAATGCCGCGCCGAAGAGCGGATCGGGCGGCCCCCGGCGGCGCTGGCTGCTGCTTGGCGGCGGCGCCGTGCTGGTGCTTGGCGCGCTGCTGCTGTTTGGTCGAGGCGGCAACGGCGTGACCGGGCAGTATGTGACGGAAGAAATCGGCCTCGGCAATCTGCTGGTCACCGCCTCGGCCAGCGGTACGCTGCAGCCGACCAAGTCGGTCGATGTCGGCAGCGAGTTGTCCGGCACGCTGGCCAGCGTGCTGGTACAGGAAAACGCGGTGGTCAAGAAAGGCCAGTTGCTGGCCCAGCTCGATACCGCCAAGCTGACCGACGCGGTAGCCAAGTCGCGCGCCGCGGTGGCGTCGGCCGAAGCCGCCGTGGCGCAGACCCAGGCGACGGTCGCCGAAACCAGGGCGGCGCTGGCCCGCATGCGCCACGTGGCGGAACTCTCCGGCGGCAAGGTGCCGGCCAAGACCGAACTGGAAACGGCCGAGGCGAGCCTGTTGCGGGCCGTTGCCAACGAAGCGAGCGCCAAAGCCGATGTGGTGCAGGCGCGGGCTTCGCTGAAAACCGACGAAACCAATCTGGCCAAGGCGACCATCCGCTCGCCGGTCGATGGCGTCGTCCTGACCCGCAAGGTCGAGCCGGGCCAGACCGTGGCGGCGGCGATGACGACGCCGGTGCTGTTCGTGCTGGCCGAAGATCTGGCGAAGATGGAATTGCAGGTCAAGGTCGATGAGGCCGATGTCGGCAATGTCAAGAATGGCCAGACCGCCACCTTCACCGTCTCGGCCTGGCCGGGCCGCAAGTTCCCGGCCGTCATCCAGCGCGTCGGCCTCGGCTCGACGACGACCGACAACGTCGTGACCTACAAGACCATCCTCCAGGTGAATAACGACGATCTGGCGCTCCGCCCGGGCATGACGGCGACCGCCAGCATCGTCACGGCCAGCCGCGACAACGCGCTGCTGGTGCCCAATGCGGCGCTGCGCTTCACGCCGCCGACGGCCGGGGCGGCGCCGCCCAGTCGCGGCCTGGTCAGCAAGCTGTTGCCGGGACCGCCGCCGCAGGCGCCGAAAACCCGGCCGACCGCCGGCCAGCCCGCAGCGACGCAAGTCTGGGTACTCGGCGAGAACGGCCCGCAGCCGGTGGCGGTGAAGGCCGGGGTCAGCAATGGCCGCCATACCGAAGTGCTGGGCGGCGAGCTGAAGGCCGGCATGGCAGTGATCACTGATGATCGGGCGGAGAAAAAGTGAGTGCGCCGGAAGCGCCGCTGATCGTGCTGCGCGGCATCACCAAGACCTACGGCCAGGGGCCGGCGGCTTTTCAGGCGCTGCAGGGGGTCGATCTCGAAATCGCCGCCGGCGAATTCGTCGCGGTGATGGGGCCGAGCGGTTCCGGCAAGTCGACGGCGATGAACCTGCTCGGTTGCCTCGATACGCCGAGCGACGGCGAATACCTGTTTCGCGGCATCCATGTCGAACGCCTCGACCGCAACCAGCGGGCCCTGCTGCGCCGCACCTGCCTCGGCTTCGTCTTCCAGGGCTTCAACCTGCTGGCCCGCACCTCGGCCCAGGAGAACGTCGAACTGCCGTTGCTCTATCGCGGCGAGCCGGCCGAGCAGCGCCACGCCAGCGCCCGGGCCGCGCTGGCCAAGGTCGGCCTCGATGGCTGGGAAGATCATACGCCGGCCGAGTTGTCGGGCGGCCAGCAGCAGCGCGTCGCCATCGCCCGGGCCATCGTCACCAGCCCGCTGGTGCTGCTCGCCGACGAGCCGACCGGCAACCTCGACAGCAAGCGCAGCCACGAAATCATGGAACTGCTGGCGGCGCTTAACCGCGAGCAGGGCATCACGGTGATCATGGTCACCCACGAGCCGGACATGGCCGCCTACGCCCGGCGCATCGTCCATTTCGTCGATGGCCAGGTGGCGCAGGACAAGCTCAACGGCCACGCCAAGGAGTCCGCGCCATGCTGTTGAACGCCCTGCTGCTGGCGCTGCGCGAGATTCGCCGCAACCTGATGCGCTCTTTCCTGACCGTGCTCGGCATCGTCATCGGCGTCGCCGCGGTGATTACCATGGTGACGCTCGGCAACGGCGCAACCAAGATGGTCGCCGACCAGATTTCCAGCCTCGGCAGCAACCTGCTGATGGTCATGCCCGGCCAGCGCCTCGGGCCGGGCCGCGACAGCGCCGGGGCGCCGAAATTCAAGAGCGGCGACATCGAAGCCATCCAGCAGCAGGTCAACGGCCTCAAGGCCGTGGCGCCGGTGGTCGGCAGCTCGGTGACGCTGGTTGCCGGCACGCAGAACTGGTCGTCGACGGTGAGCGGTACGAGCAACGATTATTTCATCGCCGGCAACTGGAAATTGGCCAACGGCCGGCCGTTCACCGATGATGAGGAGCGGGCCGGCAAGGCGGTGTGCATCGTCGGCAATACCGTCAAGAAGGAACTGTTCGGCGGCCAGAACCCGGTCGGTAACAGCATCCGCGTCAAGAGCTTCGACTGCGAGGTGATCGGCCTGCTCGCCGCCAAGGGTCAGGGCGGCATGGGCCAGGATCAGGACGACACCGTGCTGATGCCGCTGCGCACCGCCCAGCGCCGGCTGACCGGCACGCTCGATATCGGCAACGTGATGGTCTCGCTCAAGGACACCACCAACTCGACCGTCGCCATCGCCCAGATCCGCAGCCTGCTGCGCGAACGGCGCAAGCTGGCCGACAACGCCGACGACAACTTCAACGTGATGGACACCAAGCAGATCGCCGAAACGCTGTCCGGCACCATCGGCACGATGACCGCGCTGCTCGGCGCGGTGGCGGCGGTCAGCCTGCTCGTTGGCGGCATCGGCATCATGAACATCATGCTCGTCTCGGTTACCGAACGGACGCGCGAGATCGGCATCCGGCTGGCCATCGGCGCGCTCGAGCACGAGGTGCTTTGGCAGTTCCTGATCGAAGCCGTCGTGCTCTCGGCCTTCGGCGGCCTGGTTGGCATCGCCCTGGCCTTCGTCGCCTGCCTCGGCCTGGCGAGCCTGATGCACATGCCTTTCCTGTTCAACCCGGTGATCAACCTGACCGCTTTCGGCTTCTCGGCGGCGATCGGCGTGATCTTTGGCTACGTGCCGGCGCGCAATGCGGCGCAGCTCGATCCGATCGAGGCCTTGCGCCACGAGTAGTCGTGGCGAGGGGCGACGCTCAGCGCGCGGCGTCCCGGGCGAACCGCGTCAGGCGGACATCGACGGTCAGCGCAATCGCCGTCAGCGCGGCGGCCTTGGCCCGGCCTTCGGCGCTGGCGCGGTAGAGATGCGGGGTCATCGCCAGCAGATCGGCAATCTGTTCGGCGCCGCTGATCGTCAGCGGATAGCGGACGGTTTCCGTGGCCAGGCTGCGAAATCCGGCCGGCGGCGGTGCCTCGCTCGTCCGTTCCGGCTTCAGCGTCGGGTAGATGATTTCGCGCAGTTCCCGCAGATGATCCGGCCCGGCATCGACCTGCAGCAGCAGGCCGTCGGCCTTCAGCACCCGGGCAAACTCGGCATAGACCGGGAAACCGAACATGCATAGCAGGCGGTCGACGGTGCCCGGCAGCACCGGCAGGTTGGCGTTGCTGCCGACCACCCAGTTGGCGCGCAGATCCTGCTTGGCGGCTGACAGCACGGCCCATTTCGAGATATCCAGCCCGAGCAGGGCCAAGGTCTGCCCCGGGCTGCCCGCCGCGGCCAGCTGGCGCAGATAGTAGCCCTCGCCGCAACCGGCATCGAGGCAGCTGACCGTGGCCCGGGCCGGCAGATCGGCGAGCGCCGCCCGGCTGACTGCCGCGGCAATCGGCTGGTAGAAGCCGGCATTGAGGAAACGCCGGCGGGCCGCCACCATCTCCTTGCTGTCGCCGGGGTCGCGCGAGCGTTTTTTGTGGACCGGCAGCAAGTTGGCATAACCCTGGCTGGCAATGTCGAAACTGTGACCGCTCGCGCAAGACCAGGTCGAACCGTTGCGGTGCAGGGGGGCGCCGTCCAGGGGGCAGGCCAGCGCCTGGAATGGGGTGATCTTCATGAATGCTGCGTCCTGACGGCCTGACATCGATATATCGGCAAATTATGCGGCACAACGGCCTGGCCAGTCGCCGTTTACTTCGCGGCAGCCAGGGTTTTGCCCAAAAATGCCGAAGAAGCCGGGCAAAGAGCGGAAAACTGACTGGTCGCCTGAATGGCCGGTGGCGCTGCGCTGCGCAAGGCGGGGGCGTAGCCCTTGCCGGCAAAGTAGGCGCCGGCCGTTGTCGTCAGCAGGAACAGCGATGCCACGCCGTGCGCGCCGGCAAACGACTCGGCGAAAGCGAGCAGCCGGGTGGCCAGGCCGCGGCTGCGCCAGGCCGGTGCGACGGCCAGCGAGCGTAGCAGGCCGACCGGCGGATAGCGTTCTAGCCCGACGACGGCGACGATGGCGCCGTCTTGTCGGATGGCGAAGAATTCAGCCGGCGAGCTCGGGCCGATGTCATCGACCGGCAGGCCGCAGGCGACCAGCAGCGCAATCAGCTCGTCGTCCGGCGGCTGTGCGGCGATGCCCGGCACCGCATTCACGCTGCGGCTTTCAGCCAGGCCAGCAACTCGTCCTTGCCCGGCATCCGGCCCGCCACCTTGACCTCTTCATTGATGACCAGGGCCGGCGTCGTCATGATCGGATAGGCCATGATTTGGTCCATTTCCTTGACGTGCTCGAAGGTCGCCGCCAGCCCCAGTTCGGCCACCGCGTCACGGGTCAGTTGTTCCAGGCGGTTGCACTTGGCGCAGCCACTACCGAGAATCTTGATCAGCATGATGAACTCCTTCGTTTAAGCGTTTTGGCGTCGTTCCGTCAGGTGCAGGGTGCCGACAATCAGCGCTACGAAGCCGACGACGGCGATCCCGAGCAGCACCCATGATGCACCATCAACCCAGGCGCCGTAAGTCAGGCCGGCCAGGGTCGAGAATAGCGCGACCAGCCCAACATAGGTCCAGGCGCGCAGCTTGCCGATGATCGCCGCGGTGATCAGGATGCTCTGCAACGACAGCTCGGGATCGGCCATCAGGTAGGCGATCAGCGGACCGGGGTGCATGCCGAGCGACAGGAACATCTTGGCGATCGGGACTTCGACCAGGGTCGGGAAATACATGAAGACGCCGAAGACGACGCCTGCCAGATTGGCGAGAACGGTATTGCTTCCGGCCACCGTGCGTATCCACTCCGGCTGGATGAAGACGCGGATGACGCCGACCAGAAAGACGCCGACGATGAGCAACGGAAATATTTGCTTCACGAAGCGCCAGGTTTCCCACAACCACTGCTGCACGTCCCAGGCATCGAAGCGCCGGGCCAGGGGCAGCAGGGCGGCGCAAAGAACCGCCACGGCAAGGCTGCGGCCGGTGACGGTGAGGACCACCCCCTGCTCGCCGGCGCGCATGCCGAGGGCGGCGAAAACCAGGGTCAGGGCGGTCAGCGCCAGGGCTACCGGCGTCAGCCGGTTGAAGCCGTTGTCGACGCCGCCGAGGCCCCGCCACGCACAGGTGCCGATGCCGCCGAGCAGCAGAATCAGCAGGGCGCCCTGCAGACTCAAGCCTTCGGCGCCGGTCGCCGCGTTGATCGGCACCCATTGGTCGAGTACGTCCTGCACCGCCCGGGCGCCGGACCACGGCAGTTCGACAGCGAGCAAACCGGTCGTCAGGAAATCGAGCTTCAAGGTGCCGGCCAACAGCAGGGCGATCAAGGCGGCGAGAAAGAGCAGCGTCCTGGCCGGAATCGTTTCGCCCCCGGCGAAGGTCCGGGCATCGGCCAGCCGTGCTGTTTCGCCGGCGCGGAACAGGGTGGCCATGATCAGGCCGATGCCGATGCCGAACGCTAGCGCCAGCACGATGCGGGCTATCGCAAAGTCGGCGCCGAGCGCGACGCCGGTGTAGGACAGGGCGAGGATGTTGCCGGCCGGCGCGAAGAACAGGAAGGTGACGGCCGGCCCCAGCCCGGCGCCTTTCTTGTAGATGCCGGCAAACAGTGGCTGGATGGTGCACGAACAGACCGCCAGCAGGCTGCCGGCACCGGCTGCGGCCGGATAGGACACCCACTTCGGGGCGTCCGGTCCGAGAAAGCGGATGATCGATTGCTGCGGCACCAGCGCCGACAGGGCGCCGGCAATGAAAAAGGCGGGCACCAGGCAGAGCAGCACGTGCGCCGCCAGGTAGGAGGCCAGGCTGGCCAGCCCGCCCTGCAATGCGCTGATCATCCATGCCATGTCCGCTCCCTTTTTGCCTGTCGCCTGATGGATAATGCTAGCGCGTTTCGGCGCCGCCCTGCGCTGCCGCGACAATCTGATCGCCCGCCGCCTGCCCGGCACCTCAAGCCGGACCCCGCCTTGCCCCGGCGCGGCCTTTTGTTTTTCACCATGGATCGGTCCCTATCGTGCACTGTCGTCCCAACTGCGCCGCCTGTTGCATCGCGCCGTCGATCTCTTCGCTGCACAAGCCGGCCGGCGTGCCCTGCCGCCATCTTGACGATACCTTGCGGTGCACCATCTTTGGCCATCCGGAGCGCCCGGCCTGCTGCGGCGGCCTGCAACCGTCGGCGGAAATGTGCGGCGAGTCGCGCGAGCAGGCGCTCAATTGGCTGGCCGATCTCGAAGTCCTGACACATCCGGGATAGTAGAATGCGGCCTCCCAACCCAGGCTGCATCTCATGGACCCAATTCTTCTCCTCAAGGCCCTGATCCTCGGCATCGTCGAAGGGCTGACCGAATTCCTGCCGATTTCGTCGACCGGGCATCTGATCCTGGCCGGCGATCTGCTCGATTTCAACGACGAACGCGGCAAGTTGTTCGAAATTGTCATCCAGTCCGGCGCCATCCTGGCCGTTGTCTGGGAATATCGCCAACGGCTCCTCGTCGTGGCGCGCGGCGCCTTCAGCGACAAGGCGGCGCAGAAGTTCATCCTCAACCTGTTCGTCGCCTTCCTGCCGCTCGCCATACTCGGCCTGGCGTTCGGCAAGGCGATCAAGGCGCATCTGTTCAACCCGTACGCGGTGGCGACGACTTTCATCCTCGGGGCCTTTGTCATCCTCTGGGCGGAAAAACGCGAGCATCAGATCCGGGTCCAGACGGTCGAGGAAATGAGCCTCGTCGACTCGCTGAAGATGGGTCTGGCCCAGGCTTTTGCGCTGATTCCGGGGACTTCCCGCTCGGGGGCGACGATCATCGGCGGCCTGCTGTTCGGTCTGTCGCGCCAGGCTGCCACCGAGTTTTCCTTCTTCCTGGCCATCCCGACGCTGAGCGTGGCCACCGTTTATCAGTTGTACAAGGAGCGCGCCCTGCTCAATGCCGACGATCTGGGCATGTGGGCGGTCGGTTTCATTTCCGCCTTCGTTTCGGCCTTCCTGTGCGTGCGCTGGCTGTTGCGCTTCATCTCGAGCCACGATTTCACGCCTTTTGCCTGGTATCGCATCATTTTCGGCATCGTCGTCTTGCTGACCGCCCAGTTCGGCTGGGTGCAATGGGCCGCGACTTGATCCTCTACCTGCACGGCTTCTGCTCCTCGCCGGCATCGTGGAAGGCGCGCCGGCTCGGCGAATTCATGGCCGAGCGCGGGCTGGCCGCACATTTCGTCTGTCCGCAGCTATCGCCGGTGCCGGATGAGGCGATGGCCGCCGTCTCGGCGCTGATCGAAGCCGCCAGCGGGCCGGTGACGCTGGTCGGTTCGTCGCTCGGCGGCCATTACGCCAATCATCTGGCCGAGAAATACGACCTGAAAGCGGTGTTGATCAATCCGGCAGTGGTCGACGGGCTGGATCTGGGCAGCTTCATCGGCGAGCAGCACAACTTTCATAGCGGCGAACGCTTCATTTTCAGCGCGCAGCACGCGGCGCAACTGCGGGCGCAGGTTAGCCGGCCCCGTCCGGAGCGCTACTGGCTGCTGCTCGAAGAAGGCGACGAAGTGCTGGATTACCGTCAGGCGCAGGCTTTCTACGCCGGCTGCCGGCAAACGGTGCTGGCCGGCGGCGATCACAGCTTCACGAAGTTTCCGGACTTCATGCCGCAAATCCTTGAATTCGCTGGGTTATAATCCGTCGATGAATGTATTGTTTGAAGAAGATGGCGGCTTCAAGGCCGGCAGCATAATGGCCGACAACGACAGCTCGTTGCAGGTCGAAATGCCGACCGGCAAGCGCAGCAAGATCAAGTCCGCAACGGTATTGTTGCGTTTTGAGAAGCCCTCGGCGGCTGCCTTGCTCGAACAGGCCGCGCCGCTGGCCGAAGAGATCGAACCGGATTTCCTGTGGGAGTGCGTCACCGATGGCGAATTTTCGTTTCTTGATTTTGCCCGTGATTACTACGGACACGAACCCGCCCCGGTCGAAGCGACGGCGGTGCTGCTTGCCGTGCACGCCGCGCCCGTCTATTTCCACCGCAAAGGCAAGGGCCGCTTCCGCAAGGCTCCGCCCGACATTCTCGCAGCTGCTCTGGCCAGTCTTGAAAAAAAGCGTCAGCAAGCGCTCACGATGGAAGGCTGGATTGGCGAGCTGAAGGAATTCCGCCTGCCGCCCGAGATCGGCGCGCTGAGCGATGCCCTGCTTTACGCCCCGGACCGCAACAAGCCGGAAACCAAGGCCTTCGAGACGGCCTGCAACGACGCCGGTCTTTCGGCGGCGCAGATGTTGTTCAAATGCGGCGCCATCAAGTCGGCCTATTTTCTCCACTATCGCCGCTTCCTGCATGAGCAGTTCCCCAAGGGCACCGGCTTTCCGGCGCTCGAGGCGCCGAAGTTGCCGACCGACCTGCCGCGCGCCGACGTGCGTGCCTTCTCGATCGACGATGCGCAGACCACCGAGATCGACGACGCGCTGTCGGTCGTCAAGCTGCCCGGCATCGGCTCGCGCATCGGCATCCACATCGCGGCGCCCGGCCTAGCCATCGAGCACGGTTCGCCGCTCGACGGCGTCGCCCGTGCCCGGTTGTCGACGGTGTACATGCCCGGCAACAAGATCACCATGCTGCCCGACGCCGTGGTCCAGAACTACACGCTGGCCGGCGGCGTCGATTGCCCGGCGGTGTCGCTCTATCTGACCGTCAACGAGTCGCTCGAAGTGCTCAGCCACGAGTCGCGGCTGGAAATGGTGCATATCGCGGCCAATCTGCGCCATCACGAAATCGAACCGTGGTTCAACGCCGAAAGCATCGGCGGCCCGTTGCCCGACCAGCCGTTCAAGGACGAGCTGGTGCACCTGTGGCACTTCGCCAATGCCTGCGAAGGCCGGCGTGGCAAGCCGTCGGCGATGCAGGGCAACAACGATTACAACTTCGCCATCGAGGGCGATCTGGCCGATCCGGATGCCTGCGTGGTGGAAATTTCCGAACGCAAGCGCGGCAGTCCGCTCGACAAACTGGTCGCCGAACTGATGATCGTCGCCAACTCGACCTGGGGTGGCCTGCTCGCCGAGAAGAACGTCGCCTGCCTGTACCGCGCCCAGACCCAGGGCAAGGTCCGGATGACCACCTCGCCGCTGCCGCACGAAGGCCTCGGCGTGCCGCAATACGCCTGGATGACCTCGCCGCTGCGCCGTTACTGCGACATGGTTAATCAATGGCAACTGATCGCCTGCCTGAAGGGCGAAACCCCGGCCTTCGCCCAGAAATCGGCCGAACTGTTCGGGGCCATGCGCGATTTCGAAATCACCTACGCCGCCTACGCCGATTTTCAGCGCCAGATGGAGCGCTACTGGTGCCTGCGCTGGCTGCAGCAGCATGGCATCACGGAGGTTGACGCGACGGTACGTCGCGAGCAGCTGGTCAAGATCGACCATTTGCCGCTGCTGCTGCGTGTGCCCTCCTTGCCCGGCGAATTGCCGCCCGGCCAGCGGGTGCATCTGGCGGTGGAAAGCCTCGATCTGCTTGCCCCGGAGATCAGCTGTCGTTTCCTCAGCCTGCTGGGTGAAAATACTCCGGCGGAGGTCGTTGAGGAGGACGAGCAGTGAGTGCGGCGGCCTTGCCCTGGCAACCGGTGTTGCCGAATGGCCGGCGCTTGTGGATCGCCGTCGGCTTGTCGCTGGTGGTCCACGCGCTGCTGATGCTGCTGAATTTTCAGTTTCCCGACGCGGCCAACGCCATGCGGGAGAAGGCGCTCGACATCATTCTGGTCAATGCCAAGTCGGCGCGCAAGCCGACCGATGCCCAGGCGCTGGCCCAGGCCAATCTCGACGGCGGTGGCAATACCGACGAAAACCGCCGGGCCAAGACGCCCTTGCCATCGACCGCGCAGCAAACCAGCGGGAACGATATCCACCAGATGCAGCGCCGGGTGCAGGAGCTGGAAGCGGCACAACAGAAAATGCTGACCCAGGCCAAGAGCCTGCGCAGCGTTGCCGCCAGCCGGCCGGCCAGCGAGCAGCCGTCGCCTGCGCCGACCGCTTCCGGTCTCGATCTGCTCGAATCGGCGCGGGCCATGGCGCGCCTCGAAGGCGAAATCAGCAAATCGACCGACGAGTACAGCAAGCGGCCGCGCAAACGTTTCATCGGGGCGCGCACCGAAGAGTATCGCTTTGCCCAGTACATCGAAGACTGGCGGCAGAAGATCGAGCGCATCGGCACCCTGAATTATCCGGAAGCGGCGCGCGGCAAGCTTTACGGCACGCTGGTCCTGACGGTGTCGATCAGTGCCGACGGCAGCATCTCGCGGATCGACATCAACCGTTCCTCCGGCTACAAGGTGCTCGATGATTCGGCCCGCCGCATCGTCCAGATGGCTTCGCCCTATTCGCCTTTCCCGCCGGAGATCCGGCGCGACACCGATGTTCTGGAAATAACGCGCACCTGGTATTTCACCCAGGGCGACCAGTTGTCCGCCCGATGACCGACCGCTATTGCGTATTCGGCAACCCGATTGCCCACTCCCGATCGCCGGCGATTCACGCGGCGTTTGCCGCGGCATGCGGGCAGGATATTGCCTATGCGGCATGCCTGGCGGCGGTCGATGGTTTTCCGCAAGCCGTTGCCGAATTTTGCGCGGCCGGCGGTAAAGGCGCCAATGTCACCGTACCGTTCAAGGAAGAGGCCTTTCGCCTGAGCACCCGGTTGAGCGAGCGGGCGGCCCGGGCCGGGGCGGTCAATACGCTGGCCTTCAATGGCGCCGAGATTTTTGGCGATAACACCGATGGCGCCGGCCTGGTCCGCGATATCGCCGCTAACCTGAACTGCGCACTGGCCGGCCAACGCATCCTGCTGCTCGGCGCCGGGGGCGCGGCGCGCGGCGCGCTGGCACCGTTGCTCGCCGGCCAGCCGGCCGAGCTGTTCATCGCCAATCGCAGCGCCGACAAGGCCGAAGCGCTGGCGGCGGCATTTGCCGATATTGCCCTGCCGCAAGGCGGCCTCAGTGCGGCGGTGATCGGCGGCGGCAGTTTTGCGCAACTGGCCGGCAAAAGCTTCGATCTGGTGATCAACGCCACTTCGGCAAGCCTGTCCGGTCAGGCGCTGCCCCTGCCGCCGGGACTTTTTGCGGCCGGTTCGCTGGCTTACGACATGATGTACGGCAAGGGCGAAACGCCATTCATGGCCCAGGCCCGCGCACAGGGGGCGGCGCGCTGTGCGGATGGTCTGGGCATGCTGGTTGAACAGGCGGCCGAGGCCTTTTTCGTCTGGCGCGGCGTCTTGCCGAAAACCACTGCCGTTCTCGCCGACTTGCGCCGCCAGCTCGCCGCATGAAGGCGCTGGGGCGCGGCATCAAATGGATCCTGCTCGGCCTGATCGGGCTGTTTCTGGTCTGGCAGCTCTGGCTGCTCGGCTGGGTCTTGCTGTGGGGCTGGGTCAATCCCGGCGCGACGCGCTTCATGGAAATCCGCCTTGGCGAATTGCGCGAAAAGAAACCGGATGCCGAGCTGAAAAAAATCTGGGTGCCCTATGAGCGGATTTCGATTCATCTGAAACGCGCCGTCATCGCGTCGGAAGACGCCAAGTTCGTTGATCACGAAGGCTTCGACTGGGAAGGCATCCAGAAGGCGATGGAGAAAAACCAGAAAAGGAAACGCTTTGCCGCCGGCGGTTCGACGATCAGCCAGCAACTGGCAAAAAACCTCTTCCTGACGCCGACCAAATCCTACTTGCGCAAGGCGGAGGAGGCGATCATCACGGTGATGCTGGAAAACCTGTGGAGCAAGCAGCGAATTCTCGAGGTTTACCTGAATGTGATCGAGTGGGGTAATGGCGTCTTCGGCGCCGAGGCGGCGGCCCGCCATTACTACAATATCAGCGCCGCCCAGGTGGGGCCGGAGCAGGCGGCGCGCTTGGCCGGCATGGTGCCGAATCCGCGCTATTACGACCGCAATCGCAGCGCTCCCGGCCTGGGCCGCAAGACGGCGATCATTCTCGGCCGCATGCCGAGTGCCGAAGTACCCTGATATTGTCAAAACCCTGAGATTCGCCCGGTGCTAAAATGCCCCACCTTTTGCGGCACCGCACCATGAGCGAAGAAGCCCAGCTGACCGATACCGAAGACTTGCAGGAGCGCCTCGCCGAGGTGCAAACCCTGCTCGCCCGGCACAAGCTGGTCGAGGAGTTGGTGCACCGGCAGGAAGGGCCGCGCCACGACCTGGTTGAGGACATCGTTCACAAGCAGCATCTGCATGAACTGCAGCACAAGCTGGAGCCGATGCACCCGGCCGACATTGCCTTCATCCTCGAAGCGTTGCCGCTCGACGAGCGGCTGATCGCCTGGGATCTGGTCAAGGCCGGCCGCGAAGGCGAAATCCTGCTGGAAGTCTCGGATGCCGTCCGGGAAACCCTGATCGACTCGATGGAGCGCACCGAGCTGGTCGCCGCCGCCGAGTCGCTCGATGCCGACGAACTGGCCGACCTGGCGCCCGACCTGCCGCAAGGCGTGATCGACGATGTTTTCCGCGGCATGTCGGTCGAAGAGCGCGAGCAGCTGCGCGCCGCGATGTCCTATCCGGAAGACTCGGTCGGTTCGATCATGGATTTCGACATGGTCACCGTGCGCGAAGATGTCTCGCTCGAAGCCGTGCTGCGTTATCTGCGCCGGTTCGACGAACTTCCCGACCATACCGACCAGCTTTTCGTCGTGGATCGCGACGAGCGCCTGAAAGGCGTGCTACCGCTGAACATCCTGCTGGTCAATGAAGTGAATGTCGAAGTCGGGACGCTGATGCAGACCGATTTCGTCGAGCTCGAACCCGAGGATTTCGCCGAAGAAGCGGCCAAGGCGTTCGAACGCTACGACCTCGTGTCGGCCCCGGTCGTTGACCCGGAAGGCCGGCTGGTCGGCCGGGTCACGGTCAATGCCGTGGTGGACGTGATCCGCGAAGAAGCCGAGAGCGAGCAGCTGGCGCATGCCGGTCTGCGCGAGGAAGAAGATATTTTCGCTTCGGTCTGGGACTCGGTGAAAAACCGTTGGGCCTGGCTGGCGATCAATCTGGTCACCGCCTTCGTCGCTTCCCGAGTGATCGGCGCCTTCGAGGATTCGATCGAAAAGCTGGTCGCCCTCGCCGCCTTGATGCCCATCGTCGCCGGCATCGGCGGCAATTCCGGCAATCAGACGATCATGATGATCGTCCGTGCCATCGCCATGGGCCAGGTTCAGCCCGATGCCATGCGCCGGTTGTTGCGCAAGGAACTCGGTGTCGCCACGATCAATGGCCTGATCTGGGGCGGCCTGCTGGGGATTGCTGCCTGGTGGCTGTACGGCAGCTATCAGCTCGGCATCGTGATGACGGCGGCGATGACGCTGAACCTGCTGCTCGCCGCCTCGGCCGGCGTCGGCATCCCGCTGCTCCGCCAGAAGTTCGGAGCCGATCCGGCGATCGGCGGTTCGGTGATGATCACCGCCCTGACCGACTCCGGCGGTTTCTTCATCTTTCTCGGTCTGGCGACGCTGTTCCTAATGTGAGTCGGGCGTCAGCAGCTTGAGGCCGACGATGCCCGCGATGATCAGCGCAATGCTGGCCAGCCGCGCCGCTTCCCGCGATTCGCCGAACAGCATGATGCCGAGAATGGCCGTGCCGACCGCGCCGATCCCCGTCCACACCGCATAGGCGGTACCCAGCGGCAGGACCTTCAGCGACCAGCCGAGCAGCAGCACGCTGGCGACCATGGCCGCCAGTGTCCCGACCGATGGCCACAACCGGCTGAAACCTTCGGTGTATTTCAGTCCGACCGCCCAGCCGATCTCGCACAGACCGGCCACCAACAGGATCAGCCAGGCGCTGCCGCTGGTCATTGCGCGCCGGCGAAGAATGCGTCGGCGGCCGCGATGGTCGCGGCGATATCGGCCTCGCTGTGGGCGGCCGAAACGAAACCGGCTTCGAAGGCCGACGGGGCGAAGTAGTGGCCGGCGTCGAGCATGGCGTGGAAGAAGCGGTTGAAGGCTTCCTTGTCGCAGGCCAGGACGGCATCGTAGGTGGCCGGGCAGCGTTCGGCGAAATACAGGCCGAACATGCCGCCGACGTTCTGCGCGGCAAAGGCGATGCCATGTTTATGGGCGGCGCCGACCAGGCCGTCGCACAGCGCCTTGGTCTTGGCGGTCAGCGCCTCGTAAAAGCCGGGCGCCTGAATCAGCTTCAGGGTGGCCAGTCCGGCCGCCGTGGCAATCGGATTGCCGGACAGGGTGCCGGCCTGATAGACCGGGCCGAGCGGGGCGATTTTTTCCATGATCTCGCGCTTGCCGCCGAAGGCGCCGAGCGGCATGCCGCCACCGACGATCTTGCCAAAGGTGGACAGGTCGGGGGTGATGCCATACAGGCCTTGCGCGCTCTTCAGGCCGACCCGGAAGCCGGTCATCACTTCGTCGAAAATCAGTACGGCACCATGCTTGGCGGTCAGCGCGCGCATGGCGTCGAGAAATTCCCGGGTCGGCGCGATCAGGTTCATGTTGCCGACGACCGGCTCGACGATCACCGCGGCGATCTTGTCGCCATGCTCGGCGAAAGCGTCGGCCAGTTGCTGCGGATCGTTGTAGGCCAGCACCATGGTGTGCTGTGCCAGATCGGCCGGGACGCCGCCGGAAGACGGGTTGCCGAAGGTCAGGGCGCCCGAGCCGGCCTTCACCAGCAGGCTGTCGGAATGACCGTGATAGCAGCCTTCGAACTTGATCAGCACGTCGCGCCCGGTATAGCCGCGGGCCAGCCGGATGGCGCTCATCGTCGCTTCGGTGCCGGAGGAAACCAGGCGCACCATGTCCATCGACGGCACCAGTTCGCAGAGCAGGTCGGCGATGTCGACTTCCCGTTCGGTCGGGGCGCCGAAGGACAGGCCATCGACCACCGCGGCCTGGACGGCGGCGATGACTTGCGGATGGGCGTGGCCGAGAATCATCGGCCCCCAGGAGCCGACGTAATCGGTGTACCACTTGCCGTCCGCATCCTGCACCCTGGCGCCGGCCGCCTTCTGCAGGAAGCAGGGCGTGCCGCCAACCGAGCGGAAGGCGCGGACCGGCGAATTGACGCCGCCCGGAATGTGGCGCTGGGCGCGTTCGAACAGTTGCTGGTTGCGTGAAGTCATGACGGAGCTTTCTCGAAAAGACGTTGGTAGGCGGCAGCGCGGCTGGCGATGTCGGGGGCGCTGAACAGATCGGTAATCACCGCGAGCAGGTCGGCACCGGCGGCAATCAGGGCCGGCGCAGTGGCCAGCGTGATGCCGCCGATGGCACAACTGGCGGCAGTCAGGGTGTTTTTGGTCTGGGCGAACAGGTCGAGCGGTGCCGCGGCGGCATGCGGCTTGGTCGGTGACGGATAGACGGCGCCAAAGGCGACGTAGTCGGCGCCGGCCAGACTGGCCGCGCGGGCGGCCGAAAAGTCGGCATAACAGGAGGCGCCGAGTATTCGCTTCGGACCGAGAATGGCTCGGCTGGCCGCCAGGTTGCCATCGTCCCGCCCGAGGTGCACGCCGTCGGCATCAACCAGGCAGGCCAAGGCCAGGTCATCGTTGATCAGCAGGCGCGCCGTGTAGCGGCAGGTCAGTTGACGCAGGGCGCGAGCGCGGGCGACGCGTTCCGGCATCGGACTCAGCTTGTCGCGGAACTGCACGATGCGGCAGCCACCGCTCAGCGCCGCTTCGATATCGGCGAGCAGGCGCGCCCCGTCCGCTTGTTCCGGTGTGATGGCGTAGAGGCCGCGCAACTCAGGGGGCATCGGTCTTCGCTGTTTCGCCTGGGGCGGTGTCGTCGTCCTCGCTGCGCGCCCAGAAGAAGCGATCCGGTATCAACTGGCCCATGCCGCCGCGAAAGGCGTTGGCCAGCGTCTGCCAGGTGTAGTCCTGGGCATCGCGGACCGCATCCTCGACGCTGGCGCCGCCGGCGATGCAGCCGGCAATGGCCGAAGCCAGCGTGCAGCCCGAGCCATGGTAACTGCCCGGCAGGCGCTCCCAGCGGTCGCGACGAATCACGCCGGCCGAGCCGTAGAGCGTGTTGACGACCTCCGGCGTGCTCTCGTGCGTGCCGGTGATCAGCACGTACTGGGCGCCCATCGCGATCAGGCGCTGGGCGCACACATCAATCGACGGTTCGCCATCGTCGTCGGCGCTTTCGGCCAGGCGCCGGGCTTCCGGTGCGTTCGGGGTGAGCAGCGTGGTTTGCGGCAAGAGCATTTCACGGATCGCCGAAATGATTTCCTCGCCGGACAATTCGTCGCCCCGCCCGGAAGCCAGCACCGGATCGAAAATCAACGGTGTCTCTGGATAGTCGGAAACGATTTCCGCTACGGCCAGCACATTTTCGACGCTGCCCAGCACGCCGATCTTGAAGGCCGCCACCGGCATGTCTTCGAGGACGGTGCGGGCCTGCTGTTCGAGCAATTCGGCGCTGACCGGGTGGACGCTTTGGACGCCGACGGTGTCCTGCACGGTCAGTGCGGTCAGCGCGGTCAGCGGGTGGCAGCCGAGGCTGGCCAGGGTCAGGATGTCGGCCTGGATACCGGCCCCGGCCGATGGGTCGCTGGCGGCAAAGACCAGTACCTGCGGCAGGCTGGGTGAAGTGGTGATGCTCGAGTTCATCGATGTTCGCGCCCTTGGCGGACGCGAAGGGGATTGGGTAAGATGCAGGCGATTTTATCCGAATCTCGCTACGGCCGACTCCGCGACAGACAATTCATAATACGGTTTTCGGGCTTGCGCTGGATTTATACTTCCGTAGTATGATGCAGCGCTATCTAAAGTGCCTTTCAAGGGCCAGGGGACAGGGAAATTGGCTGATTTATCCAGACTGCGTGGCGTCAGGGTTATGGTCATTGACGACAGCAACACGATACGGCGAAGCGCCGAGATATTTCTCGTGCAGGCCGGCTGCCAGGTTGTACTGGCCGAAGACGGTTTCGATGCCCTGGCCAAGATCGCTGATCACCAGCCGAGCGTGATCTTCTGCGACATCATGATGCCGCGCCTCGACGGCTACCAAACCTGTTCGTTGATCAAGAAAAACCCTCGCTTCAAAGCCACGCCGGTGATCATGCTGTCCTCGAAGGATGGCCTGTTTGACCGGGCGCGCGGGCGGATGGTCGGGTCGGACCAGTATCTGACCAAGCCTTTTACCAAAGACAGCCTACTGCAAACGGTCGCGACCTTTGCCTTGCCGTCAGAACCAGAAACCAACCAGTAGTCCAGGGAGAACAAATTGCCCGTCAAGAACATCCTTGTTGTCGACGATTCCCCAACCGAACGCTTCTTTACGGTCGATATCCTGACCAAGGCGGGTTATCAGGTAATCACCGCCGAAAATGGCGAAGAGGGGATCGCCAAGGCCAAGGCCAACAAACCAGACCTGATCCTGATGGACGTCGTGATGCCTGGCCTGAATGGCTATCAGGCGACACGGACGCTGACGCGCGATGAGGAAACCAAGCATATTCCGGTTATCGTCTGTACCTCCAAGGGCCAGGAAACCGACAAGATCTGGGGCTTGCGGCAGGGTGCCGTTGATTATCTGGTCAAGCCGCTCAATCCTGAAGAGTTGCTGCAGCGGATTGCCGCGTTGCCCTGAGCCAGATGGCACGAAAAACCAGTCTTCGCGATTTTCAGGAATACCTCGCTGCCCGCCTGACCACGGCGGCACAAGGCCGTGGCGCATCGTCCTGGCTCGGTATCGAGGTTGGCAACGAGCCATGGCTCGTTGATCTTTCCGACAGCGGCGAAATCGTTCAGGCGCCGCGACTCGCCCCGGTGCCGCTGACCCGGCCGTGGTTTGCCGGAATTGCCAATATTCGCGGCAATCTGCACGCCGTGACCGATTTTTCAGTGTTTCGCGGCGGGGTGGCGACGCCGCAAAATGCCAACGCCCGCTTGCTGCTGATCGGCGCCAAGTACGGCGCCAATGCGGCATTGCTGGTGTCGCGCATGTTGGGCTTGAAGAATCCGGAAGATTTTTCGCCGGAAGTGCCGGATGTTTCGGTGCCTGTGTGGGGGGCGCAGCGTTTCGCAGATACGCAAGGCAAAATCTGGCGAAAACTTTCGGTACGCGAACTGCTTGCCGATCACGATTTCATGAATATCGGGGTTTGATCGAGGGCGTGAAGCCCCTGGCCCCAAGCGGAGGATCTCCATGGCTTTCAGTTTCAAACTCCCGAAACTCGGCGCGCTTGCCAAAAGCGGCACATCTGCGCAGTTGACGGTTTCAGCCGATCTTCCTGGCGAGCCGGGCGTCTCTGGAAAAACGCCGTTGCCCGGCTTCCTGGCCAAGCAACCGGTCATTCAGCAGATGAAAACCCTCGGGGCAATTTTCGTCGTGCTGTTGCTGCTGATCGCCAGTCTTGTCTATCACGACAATCGCGAGTCGACGCATGGCACGGCATACATCGCCGCCTCGGGTGAAATGCGGATGCTCTCGCAGCGCCTGGCCAAGGCCTCCCTACTCGCCTTGCAGGGCAACACGGTGGCCTTTGCCCAGTTGAAGGAATCGCGTGACACTTTTGCCCAACTGCTCGACCGGCTGACGTCCGGCGGTGAAATCAGCGGCGTCAGCGTCCCGGCCTCGCCCGAAGCGGTCCGGCCGCAACTCGATGCGTTGAGCCAGCGCTGGGCCGGGGCCGACAAGGACGCAATGACCGTGATCGGTCAGGAAAAGAACCTTGTCGCGCTGGGCAACAGTGTGGCGATCATCGACAACAAGAATGCCGAGATGCTCGAATTGACCGAGCAGGTTGCGGCGCTCAAGTTGCAGGCCGGGGGCTCGTCGCGTGAAATTGCCGCGGCCAACCAGTTGGTGATGCTGACCCAGCGGATTGCCAAGAATGCCTCGGCCCTGCGCGTCGGCGACGAAATCAGTCCGGAAGTCGCCTTCCTGCTTGGCAAGGATACCAACGCCTTCCGCGACATCCTGCATGGCCTGGCCAAGGGAAGCGAGTCATTGCGTCTTTCCGGCAACAACGATGCCGAGAGCCGCGAGAAGCTGAATACCCTCGATGGTGCCTTCAATCAGTATCAGGAAGCCATTGCCAGCATTCTCGGCAACATGCAGCCACTGGTTCTTTCCAAACAGGCTGGCTCACGGATTTTCCGTGAGAGCGAGGACATGCTCAAGGCGACGGATGATCTGGTGCTGGCTTATCAGGGCACCTTGTCCGAGCGCGGCCTGTACATCGTGCTGTTGATCGTGATGACGGCGGTCGCGCTGGGCACGCTTGCTTTGCTGGCCAAGATCTATCTTGAGGATACCAAGCGTCGGGGTCTGGAGGCCGAGTTGCAGCGCCATGCTTCGGAGCAGGTCAACCGCGAGAATCAGGATGCCATTTTGCGTCTGATGAACGAGCTGGGCGACCTCGCCGACGGCGACCTGACGGTGACGGCAACGGTCAGTGAAAACATTACCGGGGCGATCGCTGACTCGATCAACTATACGATTGAAGAACTTCGCGTGCTGGTCGGCCGGATCAATGACGCGGCGAATCGCGTGACGGCAGCGACCGAAATCGCCCGGCAGACTTCGGCCGAGCTGCTCGATGCGGCCGAGCGCCAGTCCAGCGAAATTCAGGAGGCCGGTCAGTCGGCCCTCGACATGGCACGCTCGATGAGCGAAGTGTCGGGTAACGCGATGCAGTCAGCCCAGGTTGCCCGGCAATCGCTGACCGCCGCCGAAAAAGGGACGCTGGCGGTGCAGGATTCGATCAAGGGCATGAACGAAATTCGCAACCAGATTCAGGAAACCTCGAAGCGAATCAAGCGTCTCGGCGAAAGCTCGCAGGAAATCGGCGAAATCGTCGAACTGATTTCCGACATTACCGAGCAGACCAACGTGCTGGCCTTGAACGCCGCCATCCAGGCCGCGTCGGCCGGCGATGCCGGGCGCGGCTTTACCGTGGTTGCCGAAGAAGTGCAGCGCCTGGCTGAACGTTCAGCCGAAGCGACCAAGCAGATTGCGGCCATTGTGAAGACGATTCAGACCGATACCCAGGATGCGGTTTCCGCCATGGAGCAATCGACTCAGGGCGTGGTCGAAGGCGCCAAGCTTTCCGATGCCGCCGGGCAAGCGCTTTCCGAGATCGGCGATGTGTCGCGCAATCTGGCCGACCTGATTCAGGATATTTCCACCTCGACCCAAAGTCAGGCGGATTCGGCGACCAGCGTGGCGCGCCTGATGCAGGACATTCTGCACGTAACCGAACAGGCTACGGCGGGTACCCAGCGCACGGCCCAGGCGGTCGACGAACTGACCGCTCTGGCTTCCGAACTGAAGGGTTCGGTTGCCGGCTTCAAGGTGGATTGATAGGCATAGCGAGAGACCATGAACGCGGCAACGGAATTTGATTTGGGCCCGCTCACCTGGGTCAAGGGTGAAATCGATCTGGCGCTCCAGCGGGCCGAGGAGGTGCTTGGCCAGTTTGAAGCGAGCGGTGACGTCACCCAGCTCAAGTTTTGTCGCACCCATGTGCACCAGGTTTATGGCGCGCTCTCGATCGTCGGGCTGGATGGTGTCACCCAGGTCGCCGAGTCGCTTGAAGCACTTCTGGCGATATTCGAGGAGGAGCGTCTGGTCCCCGATGCCTCGGGAATTGCTGCCCTGCGTCAGGCATTGGCGGCAATGCGCCAGTATCTCGACGACCTGATGGTCGGTGAGCCGAACCAGCCTTTGCGCTTGCTGCCGGTCTATCAGGCGCTGGCCGCGGCGCGCGGCATGCCGCTCAGCCATGCGGCCGATCTGTTTTATCCCGATCTCTCCCTGCGTCCGCCCCGCCGGGCAGCGCCACCGCTCCTGACGCCCGAGCAGCTGAAGCAGACGCTGAAGACGGCACGCATGGACTACCAGAAGGGTTTGCTCCGCTTGCTGAGAAATCCGGCGGAAAGCGAGCATGGCCGGCAGATGATGCGCGATGCCCTGGCCGGGATCGAGTCGCTCCAGGATACGCAGGGAGCGCGTGCTTTCTGGTGGGTCGCACTGGCCTTTCTCGATGCCTTGGCTGATCCGGTTCTGAGCAAGGATAGTGCTGTCCGCTATCTGTGTTCGCGGATCGATGCCCAGATTCGCCGCTTGCTCAATGGTTCGAGCAATGTCGCCGAACGGGTGATGCGTGAGGCGCTTTACTATATTGCGCAAGCTCCCGCCGATCTGGCGCCGTTGATCGCCGAGGTCCAGTCCACTTTTGCCTTGCCGGCGCTGATGCCGGAAGCCGTGGCGCACGCGCCGCAACCGCAGGAGACGGCCTTGCGCAAGTTGCGCGAGGTGCTGGTCGCCACCGAAGAGTTGTGGAACAAGTTCTGTACCGGTAACGCCGGCAGCCTGAGTGGTTTTGCCGACAATGCCCGCAACTGCGCCCAGGTCACCGAGGAAATCGGCCAGACCGATCTCAAGCGGCTCGGTCAGGGTCTGGGTGCCGTCGCCAGCTGGCTGGCTGAAGACGCTACGCGCTATAACGATATGGTGGCGATGGAAGTCGCCACGACGATCCTGCTGTTGCAGAACGCTCAGGAAGGGTTCAAGCGCCTCGGTACCGATTTTGCCCAGCAGGTCGACCTGATGATTGCCCGCCTGTATGCCTGCATTGCCGGGAAGCCGGCGGCGGCCGGCGAGGCCATTCCGCTGCTCGATGAAATGACCCGGCGGGCTCAGGAAAAGCTGTTGATCGGTCAGGTCGGACGCGAAATCCAGAATAATCTGGCGCAGATCGAGCAGGCGCTCGATGCCTTCTTCCGCGATCCCGCCAAAGGCCATGATCTCGCGCTGCTCGACGGCCCGCTCAAGCAAATCGGTGGGGCGCTGGCCATGCTTGGCCATTTTGGCGCGGTTAACAGCCTCAATGAATGCAGCGCCCGCGTTCGGCAATTCGCCCAGCCGGAATACCAGCCGGACGGTAGCGATTTCGAAACGGTGGCCAACCAGCTATCGATGCTTGGCTTCTTCGTTGACGCGCTGCAGCATGGCGAGACCGATTTCGAGGCTTTTGTCCGGCGGATGAAGGGCGAAAAGACCGCCAGCGAAGAGAGCGAAACGGAGGCGCCGCCCGCTCCGACCGTTGAGGCTCAGCTCGCCCAGCAGGCTCGCGATACTCACGCGCTGGTCGAAGCGCTCAAGGAAACGCCGCAAGACAGCCGCCTGCAGGATGAACTCAAGCACAACCTGCAATCGATCCAGCAGGATGCCGATCTGGTGGCTAACCACGAACTGGGTGAAACGGCCAAGGCGGCGCTCGAAGCGCTGGCTTCCGGCGACGTCGCCGACGCCGCGGTTGATGCCGCACTGTCCGGCCTCAAACCGCAAATCTCCGCGGCGCCGCAGCCGTCCGTGCAAACGCTGCAACTGGCCGAGTCCAGCCACGAGGAAATCGATGCCGAGTTGCTCGCCATCTTCCTTGAAGAGGCCGGCGAGGTGCTGGCCAGCATGGCTGAAATGGGCGCGCTGCTCGCCGACGATCCGCACAACGTCGACGCACTGACCAATATCCGGCGCTCCGCCCATACGCTGAAAGGCAGCGGCCGCATGGTCGGCCTGAACGATCTGGGGGAGACGGCCTGGGAGCTGGAACAAACCCTGAATCTCTGGCTGCGCCAGGACCAATCGGTGACGCCCGAGCTGATGCGCATGATCAATGATGCGCATACGCTGTTCTCGGTCTGGGTCGAGCATCTTGAATCCGGCGACGGTCTGGCGCCTGATACCCGCGCGCTGGTTGCCCTGGCCGCCCGCTTGCGGGGCGTTGAAGCGCCGCTTGATGCGCCGGCCGCGTCGCCCGTCGCCGCGCCGGTAATTGAAGCACCACCAGAGGAAACCTCGCCGGTCGGCGAGATGATCGAGTTGCCGGTTCCCGAGTCGGCCGACGAAGCGCCCTCCATCGTGCTCGACCTGCCGATGCTCGAAGACGTCTTGCCGGAGTATCCGGAAGGCATCGCGGTGACCCCGCATGCCGACAAGACGTACTTGCGGGCGACCAGCGAAGCGCTGGAAGATCTGCTGGTGCCGGATGAACCCGAGCAATTGCCGGAGCCGACGCCGGAGGCGGAGCAACTGCCGCCGACGGTGACCGCCTCACCAACGCTTTACGATATTTTCTGCGAAGAAGCGCGCGGCCATTTGCAGACCCTGGTCGATAGCTACGCCATGCTCGACGCCAACCCGGGCGGCCCGACGACTTTCGAGATGACACGCGCTGCCCACACGCTGGGTGGCATCGCCGCGACGGTCGGCCTGATGCCGCTCAATCATCTGGCGATCGCCCTGGAACATGCGCTGCTCCGCCGTGATGGTTCGGCGCACCCGGATAGTATCGAAGGCCTGGAGACCGTCCGCCAGGCGATTATCACGCTGGAAAGCATGTTTGCCGGGCTGGCCAGTCAGCAGGAGCCGACCGAGCAGCCGCAGTTGATCGTCGCTCTTGAAGACGTATTCCATGCGCCGCTCATCGCCGAGCCGGTGGTCGAAACGCTCGGCGATGAAATTGTCGAGCAGCCAGAGCAGCCCGAGCCCGCTGCGGCTCCCGTCGAGCCGCTGCCCACCGTATTACCGCCGCCCTTGCCGCAACTCACCGATGAGCTCGACGAGCAATTGCTGCCGATCTTCCTCGAAGAGGCTGCCGATCAGCTCCGCGACCTGACGGCCCAGTCCCGCGCCTGGCGCGCCGAACCGGCCGGGGACGCGGCACCTCATGCGATTGCCCGGCTGTTGCATACCTTCAAGGGCAATGCCCGGATGGCCGGGGCGATGAACCTCGGCGAAGTGACTCACCTGCTCGAATCGCGGGTTGATCAGGCGATGCGGGCCGGACCGGCAACCGACGCCTTTATCGACGAGCTTGAGAGCGGTTGCGATACGCTGGCCCAGGCGGTCGAGCGACTGCGTGCCGGACCGCAGGCCGAGGTGGTTGCCGAAGAGATTGCCACGGCGGTCGATACGGATGGCGTAACGGCGGTAACCGTGCCGGTGGCTGTGCCTGTCCCGGTGGAGAGCGAGCCGGAAGGCGATGCGGGTGGTCAGCGGGCAACGCTGCGCGTTCGTGCCGACCTGATCGACCGGCTGGTCAACGAGGCCGGCGAGCTGTCGATTGCGCGCACTCGGATCGAGGGCGAAATGCGCAGCCTGAAGACTTCGCTGCTCGATTTGACGGAAAACGTCATTCGGCTGCGTCGCCAGTTGCGCGAAATCGAAATCCAGGCCGAAGGCCAGATTCAGGCGCGCGTTGCCCAGTCGCCCGATGGCGAGGCCGAATTCGATCCGCTCGAACTCGACCGCTTTACCCGGTTCCAGGAACTCACCCGCTTCATGGCCGAGTCGGTCAACGACGTGGCGACAGTCCAGCAAAACCTGTTGAAGAATCTCGATGATGCCAATGCGGCGATTCTTGCCCAGTCGCGCCTGAACCGTGGCTTGCAGCAGGAACTGATGGGCGTGCGGATGATTCCGTTTGCCAGCCAGGCCGAGCGTCTTTACCGCATCGTCCGGCAGACCGCCAAGGATGTCGGCAAACGGGCCAATCTCGACGTCCTCGGCGGGCAGGTTGAAGTCGACCGTTCGGTTCTCGACAAGATGCTGGCGCCGATCGAGCACATGCTGCGCAATGCCGTCACTCACGGCATCGAAACCCGTGAGGAGCGCCTTGCGGCCGGCAAGGGGGAAGTCGGCGAAATAACCCTGGCCCTGACCCAGGAAGGCAATGAAATCATCCTGAGCATGACGGATGACGGCAAGGGCCTCAATCTCGAGCGCATCCGTTCGCGGGCCGAAGCGATGGGCCTGCTCCAGCCGGGGCAGAGCGTCGATGAAGCGACGCTGTACGATTTCATTTTCCAGCCCGGCTTCTCGACGGCCTCCGAGCTGACCCAGGTATCCGGGCGCGGCGTCGGCATGGATGTCGTGAAAACCGAAGTCGCGGCCGTTGGCGGCCGTATCGAAATCGTCTCGCAACCGGGCAAGGGCACGACCTTCCGCCTCTATCTGCCGCTCACGCTGGCGGTGACGCAGACCTTGCTGGTCCGCGTCGGCACGCAGCTTTATGCCGTGCCGTCGACGATGATCGAGCAGGTCATGGAGATGAAGGAAAAGCCGCTCCTCGCCTTGCGCGAAAAGGGCGAAGCGGAATGGCTGGGCAACCACTATCCCTTCCATTTCCTGCCCAATTTGCTTGGCGATGCCAGCGCCGTGCCGGAAGCCCGTCGCCGCTACTGGGTGCTGCTGCTGCGTTCGGGAAGCCAGCGCGTCGCAGTGCAGGTCGACGAACTGAAGGGCAACCAGGAAGTCGTCGTCAAGAACATCGGCGCCCAACTCGCCCGGGTGGTCGGCATTGCCGGGGCAACGGTACTGGGCGACGGCCAGGTCGTGCTGATCCTCAATCCGGTCGCTCTGGCCAGCCGCTTGCCGGCTGCCGCGGGGGCGAGTCCGATTCCGGCGCCGCTGGCGCCAGTCGCGCCGCGCGGTGCCAAGCTGCCGACGGTAATGGTGGTCGATGACTCATTGACCGTGCGCAAGATCACCAGCCGCCTGCTTGCCCGCGAAGGTTATCAGGTGGTGCTGGCCAAGGATGGCGTCGATGCGCTGGAACAATTGCTCGACGTGATGCCCGACGTGATTCTGTCCGACATCGAAATGCCGCGCATGGACGGTTTCGATTTCGTCCGCAACCTCCGCGCCGACGAGCGACTGAAGTCGCTGCCGGTGATCATGATCACCTCGCGGACCGCCGACAAGCATCGCAACTATGCCTTCGAAATCGGCGCCAACCATTACCTCGGCAAGCCTTACGACGAGGACGCGTTGCTCGCCCTGGTCGCCAGCTTCGTCAAGGTCAAGCCCGGCGTTTAGACAGCCTTTTTGACCACGGCGTAACGGGCCAGGGTTTTTTCCCTGGCCCGGCCATGGTCGACGAGCGGTGCCGGGTAGTCCCGGCCGATCACCACACCCAGCGCTTCCTGTTCGCCACGTCCCATTTGCCACGGCGCGTGGATGTATTTGTTGGCAAGCTTCGCCAGTTCCGGCACGTAGCGCCGGATGAAGCTGCCTTCCGGGTCGAATTTTTCCGATTGGGTTACCGGGTTGAAGATACGGAAATACGGCTGGGCATCGCAACCGCTTGACGATGCCCACTGCCAGCCGCCGTTGTTGGCCGAGAGGTCGAAGTCGTTGAGCTGCTCGGCAAAGTATTTCTCGCCAAGCCGCCAGTCGAGGCCGAGATCCTTGGTCAGAAACGAGGCGACGATCATGCGCAGCCGGTTGTGCATCCAGCCGCAGTGGTTCAGTTGGCGCATCCCCGCGTCGACCAGCGGGTAGCCGGTCCGTCCCTGACACCAGGCGGCGTAGCCGGCCGACCAGCTTTCCCATTGAATGGCATCGTAGTCCGGCTTGAAGGCGTGGCCGACCACGTGCGGAAAGTGGTCGAGGATCATGAAATAGAAATCGCGCCAGATCAGTTCGCTGAGCCAGGTGTCGGCGCCGCTCGCCAAGGCGGTGCGGACCAGTTCGCGGATCGAGAGGGTGCCGAAGCGCAGATGTACCGAGAGGTAGGAGACGCCCTTGATGGCCGGGAAATCGCGCAGCGCGCCATAGCGCTGGATGCGGCCGGCGGCGAACTCTTCCCACAATGCCCGGGCGCCGGACATGCCGGGACGGATGCCCAGTTCGGCGAGATCGGTCGTCTTGAAACCGATCTCGTCAAGGCCGGGGACGCCTGCCAGTTCGCCGCCGGCGTAGCGTCCTTGATCGGGCCAGCTGGCGCAGTCGGCGGCGGTAAGGCGTTTCAGCCAGGCATTTTTGTATGGCGTGAATACCGAGAACGGCTTGCCGGCTTGGGTCAGTACTTCGTGACCATCGAAGATGGCCTGGTCTTTCATGTGCACAAATGCGATGCCGAATGCCGCGAGCCTGGCGGCGACCTCGGCATCGCGCCGTTTGGCGGCCGGCTCGTAATCACGGTTGGCGAACACGGTTTTCACACCGAGCTGGTGGGCGAGCCCGGGGATTTCCTCGGTGGCCCGGCCATGGCGAACGATCAGTCCGCCCCCCTTGGCACGCAGTGCGGCGTCGAGTTCAAGCAGTGATTCGCGGATGAAATGGACGCGGCGATCGTGTTTCGAAGGCAGTGCATCGAGAATTTCGCTGTCGAACACAAAGGCGCAATACACCGCCTGCCCATCGGCAAGTGCCGCACTCAGGGCGGCGTGGTCGTTGTCGCGCAGGTCGCGGCGGAACCAGACGAGGGCTTTTTCGTTATTCATGGTTGGTTTGTACCGCGCCGGCGATTAAAATTCCAGCATGGATAGCGTCAACCTCACCGATAACTTCCTGATCGCCATGCCGACTCTGGAAGACCCGTATTTTTCCAACGCCCTCGTTTATATCTGCGAACACAACGAGAACGGCGCGCTGGGGATTATCGTCAACCGGCCCCTCGACATGAATCTGGCCGGTTTGCTGGAAAAAATCGAGATCAAGCTTGATGCCGAAGGCCTGGCCAAATTGCCGGTCTATTTTGGTGGCCCGGTGCAACTCGACCGCGGCTTCGTGCTGCATCGCCCGATCGGGCAATGGCAATCGACGCTGGCGGTGAATAGCGAGGTCGGCCTGACCAGTTCGCGTGACGTGCTGACCTCGGTCGGCAGCGCCGGCCTGCCGTCCGAGATCATCGTCACGCTCGGCTACGCCGGCTGGGAGGCCGGCCAGCTGGAGAATGAGCTGGCGCAAAACTCCTGGTTGACCGTGCCGGCCAAGTCCGAAATCCTGTTCGACATGCCGCCCGAAGAACGCCTGCCGGCGGCCATGCAAAAACTCGGCATCAGCTTTTCTCAGCTTTCCGATACTGCCGGACATGCCTGAGGGCACGGTCCTCGCCTTTGACTTCGGTGAAAAGCGCATCGGCGTTGCCACCGGCGAAACCCTGCTGCGCAACGCCCATCCCTTGACGGTGATCCATGCCGAGTCGAACGATGAACGCTTTGCCGCGATCGGCAAGCTGGTTGCCGAATGGCAGCCGGTGCAACTGGTAGTCGGTCTGCCCTCGCACGCCGACGGAACGCCGCACGAGATGACCCGCCGGGCGCAAAAATTCGCCGAACGGCTCGAACGCCGCTTCAAACTGCCGATCGGCTTTGCCGACGAGCGCCTGACCTCACTCGATGCTGAATCCCGACTGCGCGAAACCGGCCGCAACAGCCGATCGGCCAAGCCGCTGCTCGATGCCGTCGCCGCTCAACTCATTCTTCAAACCTGGTTCGAAAGCCCGCACCATGTCACCCCTGCCTAATCCCCTGCCTGATGCCGAGGCCCAGTGTCGCCAACTGGCCGACCTGATTCGTCCGCATCTCCATCGCCAGCCGGCGCTGATCGGTATTTATAGCGGCGGCGCCTGGATCGCCGAACGCCTGAAGGAACTGCTCGGTCTGCCGGAAGAAATCGGCCTGATTGACGTCTCCTTTTATCGCGACGACTTTGCCGAAAAAGGTTTGCATCCCCAGGTCAAGCCGACGCTGATTCCCTTCGACGTCGAAGGGCGCCACCTGATCCTGGTCGATGACGTGCTCTACACCGGTCGGACGACCCGTGCCGCGCTCAACGAACTGTTCGACTACGGTCGTCCGGCCTCGGTCGCGATGGCCGTACTGGCCGATCGCGGCGAGCGAGAATTGCCGATTGGCGCGACCTACTGCGTCTGGGATGTCGACTTGCAGGACGGTCAGAACCTGGTGCTGGGCAAACAGGACAACGGTCAACTCGCCTGGAGGCTGGAACATGCATAACCCGCAGTTGAACAAGGACGGCGAACTCTCCCACCTGCTCTCGATCGAGGGCTTGCCGACCCGCATCCTGATGCAGATACTCGACACTGCCGCCTCCTTCATGGAAGTCTCGGCGCGCGAAGTCAAGAAAGTGCCGCTGCTGCGCGGCAAGAGCGTCTTCAATCTATTCTTCGAAAACTCGACGCGCACCCGGACGACTTTCGAGATTGCCGCCAAGCGCCTGTCGGCCGACGTGATCAATCTCGACATCAACAAGTCGTCGGCCAGCAAGGGCGAGACGCTGCTCGATACCATCGACAACCTGTGCGCCATGCACGCCAACCTGTTCGTCGTGCGCCACGCTTCGAGCGGCGCGCCTTACCTGATTGCCGAGCATCTGCAGCGCATCGGCCGCGACGACGTGCATGTCGTCAATGCCGGCGACGGCCGCCACGCCCATCCGACGCAGGGCCTGCTCGACATGTACACGATTCGCCACTACAAGAAGGACTTCACGCAACTGCGTGTGGCCATCGTCGGCGATATCCTGCATTCGCGCGTCGCCCGTTCCGATATCCATGCACTGACCTCGCTGGGCGTTCCGGAAGTCCGCGCCATCGGGCCGGAAACCTTGCTGCCCAAGCATCTCGACAAGCTGGGCGTGCATGTTTTCCACGACATGAACGAAGGGCTCAAGGATTGCGACGTGGTCATCATGCTGCGCCTGCAGAATGAGCGGATGACCGGGGCCCTGTTGCCCTCGGCCAGCGAATACTTCCGCCATTACGGCCTGACGCCGCAGAAGCTGGCGCTGGCCAAGCCGGATGCCATCGTGATGCACCCCGGGCCGATGAATCGCGGTGTCGAAATCCACTCGGCGGTGGCCGACGGAGCGCAGGCCGTGATCCTGCCCCAGGTCACCTTCGGCATTGCCGTCCGGATGGCGGTGATGAGCATCGTTGCGGGGAACTGAAATGCAGATCGAAATCAAGAATGGCCGTGTGATTGATCCGAAAAACGGCGTCGACCGCAGCGCTTCGTTGTTCATTGCCGATGGCAAGGTTGTCGGGCTGGGCGGCACGCCGGCCGGCTTCGTTGCCGACCAAACCATCGATGCCGCCGGCTGCGTCGTCTGCCCCGGGCTGATCGACCTTGGCGCCCGGCTGAACAGCATCGAAGCCGAACTGGCCGCTGCCGTCGCCGGCGGGGTGACCACCGTCGTCGTGCCGCCCGATGCCGATCCGCCGCTCGACGAGCCGGAACTGGCCGACCGCCTGGTGCACCGCGGTACCGAAATCGGCAAGGCGCGTGTCCTGCCGCTCGGCGCGCTGACGCTCGGCCTCAAGGGCGAGCGCCTGGCCGAGCTGGCCGGTCTGAAGAAAGCCGGCTGTGTCGCCTTCTCGCAAGCCAATGCGCCGGTGATCGACACCGAGGCCCTGCTCCGGGCCATGGAATACGCCGCCACCTTCGATTTTGCAGTGTGGCTGCAGCCGCAGGACTACTGGCTGGCGCGCAATGGCATCGCGCACGAAGGCGAAGTTGCCAGTCGCCTCGGGCTGGCCGGCATTCCAGTCGCTGCCGAAACCATTGCCATCGCCACCATCGTCCAACTGGTGCGCGATACCGGTTGCCGGGTACACCTGACCCGGCTTTCGTCGGCGGCCGGCGTGGCGCTTGTCGCCCAAGCCAAGGCTGAGGGCTTGCCGGTGAGCTTTGACATTGGCGTGCACCACCTGCTGCTGACCGAAAACGATATCGGCTTCTTCAATCCGCATGCCCGTTTCAGCCCACCGCTGCGTGCCCAGAATGACCGTCAGGCGCTGTCGGCCGCCGCCGCATCCGGGCTGGCCGCCATCTGCTCCGACCATACCCCGGTTGGTGCGGACGACAAGTTGTTGCCTTTCGGCGAAGCCAAACCGGGGGCCACCGGACTCGAAGTCCTGCTGCCGCTGACCCTGAAATGGGCCGAAGCGGCAGGCGTCGATCTCCCCCAGGCCTTGGCCCGGATCACCGCCGCCCCGGCCCAGGTGCTCGGCCTGGCCGCCGGCCAACTGGCGGTTGGCGCACCGGCCGATGTCTGCATCTTCGACCCCGAGGCCACCTGGCAACTGACGCCCGAGGCCCTGAAGAGCCGCGGCAAGAATTCGCCGTGGCTTGGCTACCCGATGACCGGCAAGGTCAAGGCGACGCTGGTCGGCGGTCGTGTCGTGTTCGGAGCCTGATTGCCGGAAACTCTGCGTTGAATTTATTTGTCATATTCAATTAGAATAATTCGGCCCTACTGGAAAACCGGTGGGGCCAAATTTTTTTGAACGTGGCAAAACAGTAATCAACCTGGAGGAAGATCCGATGCAACGTATCCTGTCTGTGATCCTGATGTTTTTTGCCGGTATTGGCTTTGCCCTGGCCGCCGTCAATATCAATACCGCCACCGTCGATGAGCTGGATTCGGTGAAAGGCATCGGCCCTGGCAAAGCCAAGGCGATTGTCGACTACCGCAGCAAGAACGGACCGTTCAAGTCGGTCGATGACTTGAAGGAGGTCAAGGGCTTTGGTGAGAAGAGTGTTGCCAAGCTGCGCAGCGAACTGACCGCATCGGAATCATCGGCCCCTGCCGCCAAACCAGCGGCCAAGAAATAACGCTGATTAGATGGCGCCCTAGGCGCCGATCAAACGGGCAACGGCCTCGGTCGTTGCCCCGCCAACCTCGACCACCTTGCGTCGGGAAGTCTGGCCGCTTTTCAGGCTGACTGCTGACTTGGCCAAGCCCAATGTTTCGGCAATGAACTTGAGCAGCGCTTCGTTGGCCTTGCCATCGACCGGCGGGGCGGCGAGGCGGATTTTCAGCGCATCGCCATGCCGCCCGGCGAACTCGGTCTTTTTCGCACCGGGCTGGATGTGCAGCGTAAGCGTGATCCGGCCGTCACCGGCGACACGAAACCAGTCGCTCACAGGAACATCAAGACCACCTGCAGCAGCAGGATGGCAACCAGCGGCGACAGGTCGATACCGGAAATCAACGGCACAACGCGGCGGATCGGATCGAGCAGCGGCCGGGTCAGTTGGTGGGCCGGCGCCGAGAGCGGCGAGTAGGGATTGATCCACGACAGGACGGCTTGCAGGATCAGCGCGCCAATCAGGATATAGACGGCCATCCGGAGCAGGCCGCGCAGGGCGAACCAGCCGATCATCATGGCCAGCGTCGCCCCATCGGTTTCGATCAGGCGGCCGGAGAGTCCGATCAGCACCCCGGCCAAGAGCAGTTGCAGGACCAAGGCTGCAAATACGCTCGACCAGTCGAGTCCGCCAACCCCCGGAATGATCCGGCGCAGCGGCTTGACCGCCCAGTTGGTCAGGGCCACGACGAAATTGCCGAGCTGGCCGGCAAACGACACCCGCATCGCCTGCATCATGAAGCGCAGCAGGAACAGCGCGCAGAAGAAACTGACTACGGCGTCGAGCAGGAAAGTGACCGCTTGCATCAGGCGGCTCCGAGCAGTTTGCCGAGTTCCCGGCCACGCGCCTCGGCGGCTTTTACCCCGGCGATGATGCCTTCCTTGACACCGCTATCGGCCATCGTCCGCAGCGCTGCTTCGGTCGTGCCGCCCTTCGAGGTGACGCGCTCGCGCAGCACCGCCGCCGGATCGCTCGACTGGGCAGCCAGTGCGGCGGCTCCCTGGACGGTTTCGATGGCCAGTTGGCGCCCCTGTTCGGGGGTGAAGCCAAGCTCGGCGGCCGCCTGCTGCAGAGCTTCGATGAACAGGAAAACGTAAGCCGGACCGCTGCCGGACAGCGCGGTCACGCCATCCATCTTGGTCTCGTCGTCGATCCAGACGGTACTGCCGACGGCGCTCAGCAGCCGGTTGGCGGCCTCGCGTTCGACGGCGCTGACTTCCGGCAGCGGGCACAGCCCGGTAATGCCGGCACCGATCAGGGCCGGGGTGTTGGGCATGCAACGAACGATCTTGCGGTGGCCGCCCAGGAAGCGCGCCAGCGTGGTCAGGTCGAGGCCAGCCGCAATGCTGACGACGACGGCCTGGCCGAGCTTGCCGACGAGCGGCGCGACGGCTTCCTTCATCTGCTGTGGCTTGACCGCCAGGACCAGCAGATCGCCGGCGCCAGGCAGCTTGTCCGCCGCGTCGACACAGTTCACCGCATAGGTCTCGGCCAGCTTGCGCCGTGCTTCGCTGCCCGGGTCGATAACCGTGATGTCGCTGGCGCTGTAGCCCTGTTTCAACATGCCGCCAATCAGCGCGTTGGCCATGTTGCCACCGCCGAGAAAGGTAATTTTCATGCGTAATTTCTCTCACCAAAAATGGCCGTGCCGATGCGGACGATCGTCGCCCCTTCGGCCACGGCAGCTTCAAGATCGTGGGACATGCCCATCGAAAGGGTATCGAGCGGCAGCCCTGCCGCCTGAATCTGTTCGTAAATTTCTCGCAACTGCCGGAAGGGCAGGCGCTGCGCCGAAAAGTCGTCGCTCGCTTCGGGGATGGCCATCAGGCCGCGCACCCGGAGGCCGGGCAGCGTGCTGATCGCTTGGCACAGCAAAAGTGCTTCGTCCGGTGCGCAGCCGCTCTTGCTGGCTTCGCCGGACACATTGACCTGAACGCAGACCTGCAGGGGCGGCAGGTAGGTCGGACGCTGGGCGGAGAGACGTTCGGCGATTTTCAGCCGCTCAATCGAATGCACCCAGTCGAAGCGTTCGGCAACCGGTCGCGTCTTGTTGCTTTGCAGCGGTCCGATGAAATGCCACTCGAGGTTTTGACCCTGCGCGGCGAGCACCTTGTCGACGCCCTCCTGGACATAGTTCTCGCCGAAAGCGCGTTGTCCGGCACCGGCCGCTTCCAGCACGCAGGGCAGCGGCCAGGTTTTGCTCACTGCCAATAGTCGAGCGCTGTCAGGCGACCGGCCGGCGGCTATTGCGGCGGCTGCGATCCGAGCCTGGACGGCTTGCAGGTTGCTGGCGATTGCGCTCATAATCCCTTTGGAATTCCCAATAATTTCAGTATACACGCGCTCCAAGGACGATCCGAATGGACATCACCGAACTGCTGGCCTTCAGCGTCAAGAACAAGGCCTCCGACCTCCATCTTTCGAGCGGATTGCCGCCGATGATCCGCGTGCATGGCGACGTGCGCCGCATCAATCTGCCGGCGATGGAGCACAAGGATGTGCACGGCATGGTCTATGACATCATGAACGACGGCCAGCGCAAGGTGTATGAGGAAACGCTGGAGTGCGACTTTTCCTTCGAAATCCCCAATCTGGCGCGGTTCCGGGTCAATGCCTTCAATCAGCAACGGGGCGCCGGCGCGGTCTTCCGGACCATTCCATCCAAGGTGCTGACCCTGGAAGAGCTTAACTGCCCGAAGATTTTCAAGGATATTTCCGAGTACCCGCGCGGTATCGTGCTGGTCACCGGGCCGACCGGTTCCGGCAAATCGACGACGCTGGCCGCCATGGTCAATCATGTCAATGAAAACGAATACGGTCATATCCTGACCGTCGAAGATCCGATCGAATTCGTCCATGAAGCCAAGAAGTGCCTGATCAACCAGCGCGAAGTCGGACCGCACACGTTGTCCTTCTCCAACGCCTTGCGCTCGGCGCTGCGTGAAGACCCTGACGTCATCCTGGTCGGCGAAATGCGCGACCTGGAAACCATCCGTCTGGCGCTGACGGCGGCCGAAACCGGCCACCTGGTGTTCGGTACGCTGCATACCTCGTCGGCGGCCAAGACCGTTGACCGTATCGTCGACGTCTTTCCGGCGGCGGAAAAGGAAATGGTCCGTTCGATGTTGTCCGAGTCGCTGCGCGCCGTCATCTCGCAGACGCTGTTGAAGACCAAGGATGGGCAGGGCCGGGTTGCGGCGCACGAGATCATGATCGGCACGCCGGCCATCCGCAATCTGATCCGCGAAAACAAGGTGGCGCAGATGTATTCGGCGATCCAGACCGGCCAGAACGTCGGCATGCAGACGCTGGACCAGAATCTGCTGGATATGGTTCGCCGCAATGTCGTATCGAGTGCCGAAGCGCGTAACAAGGCAGCCAACAAGGATGCTTTCCCGGGCTGAGTTGCTGTCAAATAGAACATTCAAGGGGTAGGTATGGAACGCGATCAGGCAATGAAATTCATGCACGATCTTTTGCGCCTGATGTCGCAAAAAAAAGGATCGGACCTTTTCATAACCGCCGGCTTCCCGCCGGCGATCAAGATAGATGGCAAGATCACGCCGGTATCGAATCAGGTGCTGACTTCCTCGCACACCGCCGAACTCGCCCGTTCGATCATGAACGACCGGCAGGCCGCCGAGTTCGAGGCGACCAAGGAATGCAATTTTGCCATTTCGCCGGCCGGCATCGGCCGTTTCCGGGTCAATGCGCTGGTCCAGCAGGGCCGCGTCGGCGTCGTCTGCCGGACCATCAACATGACCATCCCGACGCTCGACGAACTGCAATTGCCGCCGGTCCTCAAGGACCTGGCGATGACCAAGCGCGGCCTGATCATTTTCGTCGGCGGTACCGGTACCGGCAAGACGACCTCACTGGCGGCGCTGGTCGATTACCGCAATGAAAATACCTACGGCCATATCATCACGATCGAGGATCCGATCGAGTATGTGCACGAACACAAGAACTGCATCGTCACGCAGCGCGAAGTCGGCGTTGATACCGACGACTGGGGGCCGGCGCTGAAAAACACGCTGCGCCAGGCGCCCGATGTGATCCTGATGGGCGAAATCCGCGACCGCGATACGATGGACTACGCCATTGCCTTCGCCGAAACCGGTCACCTGGCGCTGGCCACGCTGCACGCCAACAGTGCCAACCAGGCTATCGACCGGATCATCAACTTTTTCCCGGAAGAGCGTCGTCAGCAACTGCTGATGGACCTTTCGCTGAACCTGCGTGCCCTGGTGTCGCAGCGCCTGATCCCGAAAAAGGACGGCAAGGGCCGGATGGCGGCCATTGAGGTGATGCTCAACTCGCCGCTGATTTCCGACCTGATCTTCAAGGGCGAAGTCCATGAGATCAAGGAAATCATGAAGAAGTCCCGCGAACTTGGCATGCAGACTTTCGACCAGGCGCTGTTCGACCTCTACGAGGCGGGCAAGATCACCTATGAAGATGCGCTGCGCAATGCCGATTCGCTGAACGACCTGCGCCTGCAGATCAAGCTGCACGGCAAGGAATCCAAGGACCGCGACCTGAGCACCGGGATCGGTCACCTTGATATTGTTTGAGAGAGGTTCGTCATGAAAAACCTGCGCAGCCCCGTCTTTGCCCTTTTTCTGATGCTCATCACCGGGTTTGCCCAAGCCGGCGCGCTCGATGCCATTTCGACCGGCGATGCTAGCGCCGGCGTCAAGGAAGCGCTGGCCAAGGGCGCCGATTATGCGGTGGCGTCGCTCGGCAAGGACAACGGTTTCCTCGGCAACAGCAAGGTCAAGATTCCGTTACCCGGTTATCTGCAAAAGGCCGAGAAGGGCTTGCGCATGTTCGGCATGGGCAAGCAGGCCGACGAACTGGTCAATACCATGAACCACGCGGCGGAAAATGCCGTAGCCGAGGCCAAACCGATACTCAGCGACTCGATCAAGAAGATGAGCGTGCAGGACGCCAAGGGTATTCTGACCGGCGGCGAGGACAGCGTGACGCAGTATTTCAAGCGGACCTCGAGCGAGCAACTGACCCGGAAGTTCATGCCCATCGTCAAGACGGAGACCAAGAAACTGCAACTGGCCGAGCAATACAACAGCTTTGCCGGCAAGGCGGCAAGCGCCGGTCTGATCGATCAGAAAGACGCCGATGTCGACAGCTACGTCACGCAGAAGGCGATGGATGGTCTCTTCCTGATCATTGCCGAAGAAGAGAAAAAGCTGCGGGCCAACCCGGTTGGTGCCGGCAGCGATCTGCTGAAAAAGGTGTTTGGCGCGCTCTGAGCTAAAGCCGCCGGCCGGGTTGGCCGTTGACAGGTACAGGAGCCCCGCCAATGACCCTGAACCGCCTCACCTCGACCACCCAGAGCCTTCAGCACGATGCGGTCGAGCGGCCGCGTCAGGCGTCGACCGACAGCCTGCGCCGGGTCGCAGCCGCCGAGGGGCTGGCCGGCGACCGTCAGCGCAGCCTGCAGCAGGAAATCGCCGAGGTCGACCCGAATGCCGTCGGGCCCTTCAAGGGCAGCGAACGGATATTGCAGGATGCCCGGCGATTGGCTTCGCAACTCACTTTGTTGAGCACCAATGCCAGCGGGCTGCTCAAGTTGCGGGCGCTCAGCCTGCCCCGCCGGCGGATCGACGATAAGGTCTGAGCCGGTCGGCTATCGGGTTAAAATTCACCCCCTTGCCCCCACGCCCCGTTCTGCGGGGTGTCGTTATTTATGTCCGGCCTCAATCCCCAGCAACGCGAAGCAATCCATTACCTCGACGGTCCACTTTTGGTGTTGGCGGGGGCCGGCTCGGGCAAAACGCGGGTGATCACGCAGAAAATCGCCTATCTGGTGCAGGATTGTGGTTTTCAGCCGCGCAACGTGGCGGCCATTACCTTCACCAACAAGGCGGCGAAGGAAATGCAGGAGCGGATCGGCAAGATTCTCTCGAAACAGCAGGCTGACCAGCTGCAGATTTCGACCTTCCATTCGCTCGGTGTTCGCATTCTGCGCGAGGAAGCCAAGGCGCTCGGTTACAAGCCGCGCTTCTCGATTTTCGATTCGGCCGATTGCGCCGGCATCATCAGCGAGGTGGCCAAGACCGTCGACAAGGCGACCCTGCGTAACCTGCAGTCGATCATTTCCAACTGGAAGAATGCGCTGGTCAGCCCGGAAGCGGCGCGCCATCTGACCAGCAACGACCATGAAGTCCTGGCTGCCGAAGCCTACTTGTCCTACGAGGCGACGCTCAAGGCCTATCAGGCGGTTGATTTCGACGACCTGATCGGTCTGCCGGTCAAGCTGTTCAACGAACATCCGGAAATCGCCGAGAAGTGGCAGAACCGCCTGCGCTACCTGCTGGTCGACGAATACCAGGACACCAATGCCTGCCAGTACCAGGTGCTCAAGCTGCTGACCGGCGTCCGCCAGCAATTCACCGCCGTCGGCGACGACGATCAGGCGATCTATGGCTGGCGCGGCGCCGATATCGAGAACCTGAAGAAGCTGCCGAACGAGTTTCCGGCCCTCAAGGTGATCAAGCTTGAGCAGAACTACCGGTCGACCGTGCGCATCCTGAAGGCCGCCAACAACGTCATCTCGCACAACGAAAAACTGTTCGACAAGAAACTCTGGTCCGAACTCGGCCACGGCGAACAGATCACCGTCACCGCCTGCCGCGACAACGATGCCGAAGCCGAAGGCGTGGTCATGAAGCTGCAGGCCCACCGCTTCGAGAATCGCGCCAAGTTCAAGGACTATGCCATCCTCTACCGCTCGAATCATCAGGCGCGCGGTTTTGAGGAATATCTGCGCGACCACCGGATTCCCTACCTGTTGTCCGGCGGCAAGTCCTTTTTCGACAAGGCGGAAATCAAGGATATCACCGCCTACCTGCGCCTGCTCACCAACGAAGACGACGATCCCGCCTTCATTCGCGCCGCCACCACGCCGAAGCGCGGCATCGGCGCGGCCACTCTGCAGGTGCTCGGGACCTACGCTGGCGAGCGGCACATCTCGCTGTTCCACGCCGCTTTCGAAGAGGGCTTCGCACAACGCGTCCAGGCCCGGCAGATTGAGCCGCTGCTTGAATTCTGCCATTTCATCAACCGTATTCAGGAACGCGCCGTACGCGAACCGGCGCATCAGGTGCTGCCTGATCTGCTCAAGGCCATCGACTATGAGACCTATCTCTTCGATCTGGAGGAGGAGCGCACGGCACAAACGCGCTGGGGCAATGTCTGCGAATTTTCCAGTTGGCTGAACAAGAAAGGCGAACTGGATGGCAAGACGCTGATCGACCTGACGCAAAGCATTGCGCTGATCAACCTGCTCGACAAGCAGAACGACGACGAGGTCGACGCTGTCCAGCTATCGACGCTACATGCCGCCAAGGGGCTGGAGTACAAGCACGTCTTTCTGGTTGGCATCGAAGAAGGCATCCTGCCGCATCGCGAGTCGGTCGAGCCGGCCAAGATCGAGGAAGAGCGCCGCCTGATGTATGTCGGCATCACCCGCGCCCAGCATTCGCTGCACATCAGTTATTGCGAGCGGCGCAAGCAGGCCCGCGAGTTCGTGCCCTGCGAGCCGTCGCGTTTTATCGATGAAATGGGCAAGGAGGACATCCGGTTTGCCGGCGGCAAGCAGGATCTTCCGCCCGACAAGGCGACCGGCAACGCGCGGCTGGATGCGATGAAGGCGATGCTGGCCGGCAACAAGAGCTAACAACTCGGTCACCTGCCGTTACAAGCGGTCACTCTCCTGATGACATCGCGGTGCCCACGGCCCGCGTTATTCGGCACAAGGCAGCGCAATTTTGCGAAGCCGGACGAAAAACCGAATAAACCAATCAAGGAGCTTCAAAATGACCAAGCAACTTCTCGCTCTCGTTATCGCCGCCACCTTTGGCATCGCTCACGCTGCTGACGTCAAGCCGGCCGAGCCGGTTGCTGCCGAAAGTGCTGTCAAGGCAGAAGTGAATACCCCGGCCGCCAAGCCGGTCGCCAAGAAGGTCAAGAAAGCCAAGAAGGCCGTACCTGCAGCCGCACCGGAAGCCGCCAAGGCCGATAGCGCGCCAGTCGTCGAACCGGCCAAGAAGTAAGCTCGTCGAGCAAAATCGGTTCGGGTCTTCGACAAGCAGACCCAACCGGGGCGCCCATGAGGCGCCTTTTCTTCGTCCACGAAAAAGGGAGGCCGTAGCCTCCCTTTGTTTTGGGCCGTTCAAGCCGGCTTACTTGACCTTGCTCAGCACGTAATCGACGGCGCCCTTGACTTCGTCGTCGGACAGCGAGGGCGCTCCGCCCTTGGCCGGCATGGCATTCTTGCCGCCGAGCGCGCTCTTGTACAGCGCTTCCTTGCCTTGCGCGACGCGCGGCGCCCAGGCGGCCTTGTCGTCAATCTTCGGGGCACCGGCTGCACCGGTATTGTGGCAGGCGCCACAGACGCTGTTGAAGACGGTCGGGCCATCCTTCGGTGCGCCGCTGGTGGCAGGCGCTTCGGCCTTGGCCAGTTCGAACTTGGCGACCGGCTGGATGCGGACTTCCGCTGCGTCATTGCCGCCGGCTGCGTCGGCAGCGGACGTGGAGTGTTTGACGGTGAGCGGGTAAATGATGGCGATCAGGACGATGGCAACGATGATCGTTGCCCACATGATGCCAGTCGAGGAGTGCTTGTCGGCCATGCTGAATACCCTTGTGCGCAAAAATAAAAGTGCGCAATTATAACGGCTTGAGCTGGCGCTACGGGCAAAAAAAACCCCGCCAGCGGCGGGGTTGAAATTCTCGAAAGGGGGGATTTCGAGAGGAGGGGTTCAATTCACAATTGCAGTCTAGGCCTCCTCGCGCAATGCGTCTGTCGTTCTTTCGTAGCCTTCTGTAACAGATTGTTGCGTTGCGGCATGAGGTCTGGCGCGCTGTTCCGGCCAGCCGCGTGGCCAGCAGCATCGACCGTCGCGACTTGACAGGCGGCTGGCGCAACAGGCTGCTTCATTTCACACCGCTGGGTGAAATGTTTCGGTGGATTGTTGCGCGGCAGTAAACGGCGCTGCGTATGGACAGCAGCGGCGGCCGGCGGGCTATCGGCGCGGCTCGCCCGGGCGAGCCGCTACGTTACAGATCAGTGCTCGATGTTGCAGATCACGACGGCGCTGGTCGGGATCTGGTAATCGGCTGCCAGCTGGGTTTTGGCCATGTCTTCAACGGCCTGGCCGGCCATCGTGACGAAGCGGCGTGCCCCGGTGAAATCCTGCGGAATGCCGGCGCGATCCTGGGTGATGCGGTAGTGAACTTTGACGTTCATTGCTGTTAACCTTTTATGTCTGTTTTTTGATCCTGCCCGGGCAGTTTAGGCAGGATTTTGTGCAGCGCAATAAGTGGTTTCCACAGGTTGGGCATTGAGAAACCGGCCGCGCAACCCCGGACGACAGCCACGTTCAGTCAGCCGTGCCGGGCCTTTCGAAGCGCCCGAGTTCGGCGCGGGTGTTGATGTTTTCGAAAGCTGCGGCTTCGTCGTCGAAGGCGACTTCGACGACTTTCAGCTGGGCATACCAGCCGGCCATCTTGCGTTGGCCGCTGGCCAGGTAGTCGGTCAAATGCGGCAACAGGCTGCGCCGGCACAGGCAGAACACCGGGTGCGGCTGGTCGAAGGTGCGGGCGACGGCGAGGTCGGCCCCGGCGGCGGCGAACGCGGCCCAAAGGCGGGAAATCAGGTCGGCCGGCAGGAAGGGCGAATCACAGGGGGCGGTGGCGACCAGCGGATGGGTCGCCGCGGTCAGGGCGGCATGCAGGCCGGCCAGCGGGCCGGCGAAATCGGGAATGGCGTCGGCTATGACGCGGTGGCCGAATGCGGCGTAGCGCTCGGCATTCTGGTTGGCATTGATCAGCAATTCATCGACCTGCGGCATCAGACGTTCGACGACATGAGCGACCAGCGGGTAGCCATTCAGCAATTGCAGGCCCTTGTCGACGCCGCCCATGCGCCGGCCAAGGCCGCCGGCCAGGATGACGCCGGTGATCGGCGGGCGCCGCATCAGAAGACCAGCGTCCGCCACGCCGGATCGAGCGCGCGGCCGACGAAGGCGGTGGCGCCGGCGGCGCCGGCTGGCAGAATCAGGGTTTCGCCGGCGCCGACCCAGGCGGCGCGGGCCATGCCGCAGGCGAGCAGGCGGACGTCTTCGGCAACCAACTCGCGGAGGAAGTCGCCGATGGCTTTTTCCCGGCTCGGCGTGGCATATGCGGTATCGGCGACACCTTCGACCAGCCAGCGCACGGCCGGGCCGGCGAAGTGGATTTCGACTTCGGCGTCGAGCGCTCGCGCCGCCAGCGCGTGAATCAGCGGCGTCACCAACAGTTCCGGGTGCTCCGGCGTGGCAGCCCAGATCAGCAGAGCCAGCTTGTCAGTCAAAAGTCGCCTCCGGTTCGATCTTCAAAATGTGCTGGCGGTAGGTTGCGGCATCGACCAGCGTCGGTTTTTCCGCCGCCCAGCGAGTCGGCCGGGCGCGGGCCAGCCAGCCGGCGCCGTAAGGTTCGGTGTTGACCAGTTTCGGCCGTTCCTCGGCGGCCTCGTTGCCTTCGAGCAGGACGAAGGAAATCGGGGCGTGGAGCGCCTGTACCGTCTTGCGGGATTCAACCGTGCCCATGCCGCGTTCGCAATCGACCTCGGCGCCTTGCGGCTTGCTGGTGAAAGCGATGATTTCGCCGGCCAGGAAGAGGCCGAAAGCGGTGGCGCCGATCAGCACTGCGCCGTCCGCCGTTTCCTGCACCCACATGTCGTAGCGGGGGCAGTACAGGCGGTCGTCGGGAATGCAGCCGGAGAAGGGTTGATGGGGCATTTAGGGCAGGAAAGGTGGCGGAAGAGAGCAGGAGTCGAACCTACCAAGGCTTGTCTGACAAGCCCTACCGGTTTTGAAGACCGGTCGCCCCACCGGGGAACGATCTCTTCCGTTGTTCATGAACCGAATTGCTCCGGCGAGCCGCGCACAACGTGGGTATCGCGCGCGCGGCGAGTGTAGCCGATGCGATCGAAGAATTCGAGGATGTGGATGGCGACCTTGCGGCCGCCGCCGATCTGGTCGCGCAAGCTTGCCGCCCGGGCGCAGCCGTCGCTGGCGTTGAGCGCCGCCACCCGATGCGCCAGGTCGGCGACCGCTTCGGCCGTGAAGTAATGATCGTGCGCGACCGGCCATGCCGCGCCGTAGCGGGCGATGCGCTTGAACAGCGCACGCACGGTGTCTTCGGCGATGCCGGTGGCCCGGGCGACATCGCGGACGCGCGGCGGGTTGTACGGTTCGGCATCGAGCAGCGGCTTCAGGGTCAGCCACAGATCGCGGTCGCTACTGGCCAACTGGACGCGGTGTTCCGGCAGGTGCAGCCAGGCGTTGCTCTGGGCGATGCGGCCGTCGGCCAGCGGGGCGGCGAGCAGTGCGTCGAAGGCCGGGCGGGGCAGCGTCGGCAGGGTCAGGCGGCGCAGGCGGTCGCGCTCGACGCCGGGCAGATCGGGGGCGCGTTCGTGCTCGGCGGCCAGCGCGGCGAGCAGGCGGTCTTGCAGTTCCTGCCAGCGGCTGGTGGCAAAGGCGGTAGTGCCGACTAGCTTGAGCTGCAGGCGGGCGCAAAGTCCGGTCAGCGTTGCGGTATCGAGATTGCGGTTGAGCGCATGGGCGGTCAGGTCGACGCCGGCCGGCTGCTGTTCGGCCGCCTGGCGCAGCGCCGTCGCCGGGTCGTCAGCGGCCAGCGCGGCGAGCATGGCCAGGCGTTCCGGGCTGCGCTTCTTGCGGTTGGGCGGGAAAATGTCGAGTACGCGGCCGCCGCCGATGGTGTGGCGGGCCGAGGCATCGCGCAGGATGAAGCGGTCGCCGGCCAGCGCGCCGATTTCGCGGTCGACGGTGATTTGTGCCCAGTTTTCCGTCCCAGGCGGAATTTCGTCGGCGCCGAGCAGCGCGACGCGGGCCGGCACATCTTCGGCGCCGAGGTGCAGATGCACCGGCGTCCAGTGCTTGAGCGGCGGCTGGCCGGCGAGGACGCGGAGCCTGGCGTCGAAGCGCTTGATCGGGGCATGCAGCGCCGGGGCGACGACCCACATGCCGCGCTCGACGTCGGCCTTGTCGACGCCGGCCAGCGCCAGGGCGATCCGTTGCCCGGCGTGGCCGGACTCGGCGGGGCTGTCCTGAACGCGCAGGCTGCGCACGCGGACCGGGATTTTGGGCGGCGAAAGCAGCAACTGGTCGCCGACCTTGACGGTGCCGGCGAAGGCCGTGCCGGTGACGACCGTACCGGCACCGGAGAGCGTGAAGCAGCGGTCGATGGCCAGCCGGAAGCCGCCAGCCAGTTGGCGTTCGCCCTGGTCGGCGGTGGCCGCTTCGAGATAGGCGCGCAGTTCGGCGATGCCGGTGCCTTGCGCGGCGGCGACCGGAAAAATCGGCGCGTCGGCCAGTACCGTGCCGGCCAGCAAGGCGGCGATTTCGCCTTCGGCCGCGTTCTGCCGGTCGGCCGTGACCCGGTCGATCTTGGTCAGCGCCACCGCGCCGCGCTTGATGCCGAGCAGTTCGATGATTTCCAGATGCTCGCGGGTCTGCGGCATCGGGCCGTCGTCGGCGGCAATCACCAGCAGCGCGAAATCGATGCCGGTGGCGCCGGCCAGCATGTTGTGGATCAGCTTTTCGTGGCCGGGCACGTCGATGAAGCCGAGCGTCGGCGTGTAGGCATAACCGAGGTCAACGGTGATGCCGCGCGCCTTCTCTTCCTTCAGGCGGTCGCAGTCGACGCCGGTGAGTGCCTTCACCAGCGTCGTCTTGCCGTGGTCGATATGGCCGGCCGTGCCGATGATCATCCAAACATGTCCTCATACATGCGCCCGGCCCAGGCGAAGTCTTCGGTCACCAGGTCGTCGCGGCGTAGATTGTCGTCATCCTGGTCCTGGATGATGATGCCTTTGTCGTTCACATGGTACTGGAAGCGCACCGCGACATCCTCGCGCGGCTTGGTGTTGACCATCATGAAGCAGAGATTGTCGGGCAGCGCGTATTTCGGTTCGCGGCCCTTGACCCGCTCGGCGATGTACTTGGCGACGATCCTGCCTTGGTAGTTGGCGACGTGGCCGGCCTTCGGATAGAACAGGAATTGCGGCGAGACCATGCCGACCGAGTCGCCGATCACATAGACGTCCGGATCGTCCTTCATGTTCAGGAAGAAGGGATCGACGCCGGCCCAGCCGGTCGGCTTGCCTTCGGCGTTCTTGCCGATGACGCCGGCTTTCCAGGCCATGTCGCCGGCCTGGTGCGGGGCCATCAGGATGCTGTGGTCGAAGTTGAAATCGCCGACCGCCGTCTTGATCTTCTTGTTGAACGGATCGACCTCCTTGATTACCGCCTTCGGCACGTAGGTGATCTGGTCCTTGTAGAGATTCTCGAAGGCTTCGGTGAAGCCGCCGGTGATCGGCCGCGGGCTGTCCTTCGGATCGAGGATGGTGATGTGGCCCTTGATCTTGCGCTCCTTGAACAGGCCGGCGATCAGACAGGCGCGCTCGTAAGGCGACGGCGGGCAGCGGTGCGGCGGGGGCGGCAGGGTCATCACCAGTTCGCCGCCGGTGAAGTTCTGGATGCTCTGCTTCAACTGGAAATGCTCGGCGTTCGGGATGTAAGCAGCGGGGAAATGGGCGCGGGTGTATTCGGCCGCCTTGCGGTCGTTGCCGAACCAGGTCTCGTAGTTGTAGCGGATGCCGGCACCGACGATAAGGTAGTCGTAGTCGATCCAGCCCTGGGCGGTGATGACGCGCTTCCGGTCGCGCTCGAAGGCGGTGACTTCGGTCTGGATGAACTTGTAGTCGTATTTCTGGGCGACCTTCAGGTAGCTGAAGGTCAGGAACTGGGCGTCGACGACGTCGACCAGCCACTTGTTGCTCATCGGGCAGGAGAAAAACACCGGGTTGCGTTCGAGGACGACGACGTCGAGCGTCGGGTCGAGCTTCTTCAGGTGCTTGGCGGCGCTGATCCCGCCCCAGCCGCCGCCGCAGACGACGACGCGCTTGCCGCTGGCTTTCGGCAGCAGCGGGTCGGACTGCATGGTGATCAGGAAGGGCAGCGGGCTGGTTGGCTGGGCGAGGGCGGCGGTGGCCCCAAGGGCCGTACCGGCCGCCAGGAATTGTCGGCGGTTGAAAGTCATCGGTTCTTCTCCATTCGATAAACCACCCGGACACGGAGATGCCCGGATTTACAGGTGCGCCCTGGCGGGCGCCGAAGAAAACAGCAGGCGGTACGGAGACCGCCCGGCGAGGCTGTTTTCAAAACTTCAATGCTGGCAGTTGGGCGACGAAGCGGCTTTCGTCCCCGGCTTCCAGGCAACGCAGGTCGAGGTGGTAGGCATCGTCGCGGATATAGCCGATGACCGGCACCGGCAGGCTACGGAAGGCGGCTTCGATGCCCAACAGTGTTTTGCCCGGCTTTTTCGCCGTGGGCCGGCAGACCAGCGCGACCGACGGCAGGCGCTCGACCGGCAGGGCGCCGCTGCCGATCTGGCTGCTGCACGGTGCGACCGCAACGCTGGCGAGGGTGCCGAGTGCGGCTTGCACGGCCGGCTGCAGACGCTCGCCGAGGGCGGCGATCTCGCCCAGCGGCCGGGTCAGCAGGCGCAGCGTCGGCAGGCGTTCGGCCAGGCGGTCCGGGTCGCGGTACAGGCGCAGCGTCGCCTCGAGGGCGGCCAGCGTTGTCTTGCCGACGCGCAGGGCGCGTTTCAGCGGGTTCTTCTTGATCCTGGCGATCAGCTCCTTGCGGCCGACGATCAGCCCGGCCTGCGGGCCGCCGAGCAGCTTGTCGCCGGAGAAGGTGACGATGTCGGCGCCGGCGGCCAGCGCCTGCTGCGGCGTCGGTTCGGCCGGCAGGCCGTGGGCGGCGAAATCGCACAGCGTGCCGCTGCCCAGGTCGATGATGAAGGGCAGGCCGGCGGCATGGGCGATGGCGGCGATTTCCTTCTCGTCGACCGCGGCGGTAAAGCCGGTGACGGTGTAATTACTGGTGTGCACCTTCATCAGCAGCGCCGTCTTCGGGCCGATCGCTTCCTGGAAGTCTTTGGCGTGGGTGCGGTTGGTGGTGCCGATCTCGTGCAGCTTGACCTGAGCCCGGCGCATCACGTCGGGAATGCGGAAGGCGCCGCCGATCTCGACCAGTTCGCCGCGCGAGACGACGGCCTCCTTGCCCTGGGCCAGCGCATTGAGCGTCAGCAACACGGCGGCGGCGTTGTTATTGACGATGGTCGCGGCGATGTCCGGCGAACCGCCGGCGATCAGTTCGGCGAGCAGGCCGGAAACCAGGTCGTCGCGGTCGCCGCGGCCGCCGGAGGCGAGGTCGTATTCCAGCGCGCAGGGCGAACGGGCCGCCGTGACCATCGCGGCGATGGCTTCCTCGGCCAGCTGGGCGCGGCCGAGATTGGTGTGCAAGACCGTGCCGGTCAGATTGAACACCGGACGCAGCCTGGCCTGCCCGGCCTCGTCGGCGCGGCGGCCGATGGCGGCGAGCAGCGCGGCTTCGCCGGGCAGCGCCAGGCCGTGTTTCAGGCCCTCGCGGGCGGCCGCCAGCTCGGCCCGGACACAGCCGGTGACCAACTGGCGGCCGTGCCTATCGATCAGTTCGGGGAGTTGTTGCAGAACGCGGTCGACCGCGGGAAGGCGTTTGTTTTCGTTCATGGCTTTCACCCGCACCGGGCAGAAAGGTTAATCAAATGATCTAGCTGCCATACGCGCCGACCAGCAACAGATTGGGGCCGCTGCGGCCATAGCCCGCCTCGTCAACCAGCATGTCGAGAGCCAGCGTGGCGAGGTCGTCGGCGACCGGATCGACCTGCGGGTCTTTTTCCTGATAGACGATCTTCAGGTAGCTCTTGCAGGCATCGCAGGTTTCGGCGCGGACGGCGCCCTTGCTGCCTTCGAGCTCAAGCAGGGCGACGCCCTGATCGGTCGCGCAGGTCGTGCAGGTGGCGCGGGCGACGTTCCATTCGGTATTGCACAGCGAACAGTGCAGGTAGCGCAGATTGTTGATCGTGGCGCCCAGACGGACGACGCTGGCGACCGGCAGGCTGCCGCAGCACGGGCAGACGCCATGGGCGTCGAGCGGTTGCAGCTGGCGGACGTCAAGCTGGCTGGCCAGCCCGGTGAAGACGATTTGCAGCGCGGCGCCGACGAAAGGCAACAGGGCCGCCTGCTCGGCATCGGGTTCGCCGCCCAGCACCATGTCGGCCAGTCGCTCGAGCTCGGCGTCGGAGACGGTGAACAGCACTTTCAGGGTGCCTTTGGCGGCTTCCGGCGCATCGCTATCGAGGCGCAGGATCAGTTGCTGCAGCGCGAAGCGCCAGGCCACCGGGCGGCTCAGCGAGGACGCGTTGAGCGGCGGCATGCGATGGGTGTGGGCCTGTTCGAGGCTGGCGGCATCCGGTAACGGCAAGGCCGGCAGGCCTTTGAGGATTTCATGCTGGGCGCGGCTCAGCCGGCCGAGGAAGGCCAGCCATTCGCCCAGGCTGTGTCCGACGGCCAGCGCCGCGAAACGGTCGGCGCGCTCGGCGAAGAGCGTCGCGGGAACCGGCAGCAGATAGGGGGTAGCCTCGTCGACTGGCGGATGGAAATCGATTGCTTGGGTCTGCATTTTTAGTCGCTGGTCGTTAGTTGCTGGTTATTGGTATTGCGGTCCACAGTGCATTGCGGCAAAAAAATGGGGGATGCGGCAGATTAACCGCAGAGCCCCCGAACGCAAGGTACAACTGAAACCTACTTGCCGGTCACCTGACGGTACCAGCCGCGATGATGCTGCTTGGCCCAGCCGCGGGTCACCGTGCCGTACCACATGGCGCGGATGGTGCCCTTGACCCAGATGGCGGCATAGACATGCACCATGATCAGGCCGATCATCACGGCGGCCGAGGCGGCATGGACCACGGCGCCGATCCGGACGAGCGTGATGTCGAAGCCGAACCAGGCGCGCCAGATGAAAATGCCCGATACCGTCATCAGCAACATGCACACGGCGAGCGCCCAGAACATCACCTTCTGGCCGCCGTTGTACTTGCCCTGTTCCGGCATGTTGTGGTCGTCGCCGTCCACCATCTGCTTCGCCTTCGCCAACCATTCCTTGTCCGCCGGCGTCATCTTGTTCAGATGCTTGAAGCGGAAAAAGATGATCAGGAAGGCGATCGCCATCAACGCTCCGATGTAGGGGTGGATGATGCGGGCCCAGACCGGGCCGCCGAACAGCTGGGTGAGCGGGAAGAAGGCCGGATGGAAGAAGGCCAGACCGGAGAGCGCGAGCAGGATGAAGCTGATGCCGACGATCCAGTGATTGGCCCGTTCCGAGGCCTCGTAACGTTTCAGGTCTTTCGGATCGCGGATCATTGGGCATCCTCCTTTTCGATCTCGTCCTCGATCTCTTTCGAGACCTCGTTCGGACCCTTGGTCACGTAATGGAACAGACTACCCAGCGCGACACCGGCCAAGGCCAACGTGGCCAATGGCTTGGCGAAGCCCTTCCACAGGCCGACCAGCGGGCTGATCGACGGGTTGGCCGGCAGGCCGGCGTACAGCCCCGGCTGGTCGGCATGGTGCAGCACGTACATCACGTGCGTGCCGCCGACGCCTTCCGGATCGTACAGGCCGGCCTTGTCGAAACCGCGTTCCTTGAGGTCGGCGATCCGCGTCTCGGCGAAGTCCTTCATGTCCTCCTTGGTGCCGAACTGGATCGCTCCGGTCGGGCAGGCCTTGGCGCAGGCCGGAGCCTGGTTCACCGCAATCCGGTCGGAACAGAGCGAGCACTTGTAGGCCTTGCTGTCCTTCTCGGAGATCCGGGGGACGTTGAACGGACAACCGGTCACGCAGTAGCCGCAGCCGATGCAGTTTTCCTGATGGAAATCGACAATGCCGTTGCTGTACTGAATGATCGCGCCCGGTGACGGGCAGGCCTTCAGGCAACCCGGGTCGGAACAGTGCATGCAGCCATCCTTGCGGATCAGCCACTCCAGCGTGTTGTTCTGTTCCACTTCCGAGAAGCGCATGACGGTCCACGATTCCGCGCCAAGATCGGTCGGGTTGTCGTGGACGCCGACGTTGTGGCCGATTTCCGGCCGCAGGTCGTTCCATTCCATGCACGCCGACTGGCAGGCCTTGCAGCCGATGCAGGTCGATACGTCGATCAGCTTGGCGATCTCGACCGTCTGCCGGGCCTGGGTGGACGGCGTGGTGGTCGCGGAGCGCTGTTTGATGTCTAGCGATTGCAGTGCCATAACAGTTCTCCCTTAGATCTTCTCGATGTTGACGAGAAAGGACTTGAACTCCGGCGTCTGCGAGTTCGCATCGCCGACGAACGGCGTCAGGGTGTTGGACAGGAAGCCCATCCGCGCCACGCCCTTGAAGCCCCAGTGAATGGGAATGCCGACGTGATGCACGCGCTGACCGTTCACATCCAGCCCCTTGATCCGCTTGGTGACCACCGCCACGGCCTTGATGAAGCCCCGGTTGGAGCGCACCTTGACCTTGTCGCCACTGGCGATGCCCTTTTCCTTGGCCAGTTCCTCGCCGATTTCGACGAACTGTTCCGGCTGCAGGACCGCATTGATCTTGCAGTGCTTGGTCCAGTAGTGGAAATGCTCGGTCAGGCGGTAGGTCGTCGCGGCATACGGGAAGTCCTTGGCATTGCCGAACACTTCCATGTCGCCCTTGAACACCCGGGCGGCCGGATTGCTGATGGCCTTGGGGTTGCTGTTCATCGGGTTGGTGCCGATCGGCGTTTCAAACGGCTCGTAATGCTCGGGGAACGGCCCTTCGGCCATCTTGTCGACGGCGAAGAAGCGGGCGATGCCCTCCGGGTTCATGATGAACGGTCCCATGCCATCGGCCGGATTGGAGTCCACCTTGAAGTCGGGAATGTCCGAGCCGGTCCATGCCGTGCCGTTCCACCAGATCTGCTTTTTCTTCGGATTGAACGGCTTGCCGCTCGGATCAGCCGAGGCCCGGTTGTAGAGGATGCGCCGATTGACCGGCCAGGCCCAGGCCCAGTTCAGGGTCTGACCATTACCCCACGGATCGCTGTTGTCACGGCGCGCCATGTTGTTGCCGGCCTGCGTCCACGCCCCGCTGAAAATCCAGCAGCCGCTGGTCGTCGTGCCGTCGTCGCGCAACTGGGCAAAACTGTCCAGTTGTTCGCCGGCCTTGCGCAGCAGCTTGCTCGGGTCTTTCGGATCGTAGAGGTCGACCAGCGCCTTGCCGTTGTACTCCTTGGCCACTTCTTCCGCTGAAGGCTCGTGCGGATCCTTGTAGGCCCAGGTCAGGTTGAGGATGGCATCGGGATAGGCGCCGCCCTTTTCCTTGTACATGGCCTTGAGCTTCATGAAGATGCCGGCCATGATCGCCGGGTCGGTCTTGGCTTCGCCGGGTGGCTCGGCACCCTTCCAGTGCCATTGCAGCAGGCGACTGGAGCTGACCAATGAACCATCTTCTTCGGCAAAGCACGACGACGGCAGACGGAACACCGTGGTCTGGATCTGGCTCGGATCGACGTCGTTGTACTCGCCGTAATTCTTCCAGAACTCGGAAGTCTCGGTGGCCAGCGGATCGATGATGACCATGTACTTGAGCTTGGCCATCGCCACACCCAGCTTGGCCTTGTTCGGGAACGAGGCGAGCGGATTGAAGCCCTGGCAGAAGTAGCCGGTCATCTTGCCCTGGTACATGTCGTCCATCACCATCAGCACGTCATGTATCTTGTCCAGCTTGGGCAGCATGTCGAAGCCCCAGTTGTTTTCCTTGGTCGCGGCGTCGCCGAACCAGGCTTTCATCAGGCTGACGTGGAACTTCTCGTAGTTCTGCAAGTACGACATCTGGTTCGGACGCAGCGGCTTGGGGGCCCGCTTGGCAATGTACTCGGCATAGTCCGTTTCCTTTTCGCCGGGCAGGGTCATGTACCCCGGCAGCAAGTTGGACATCAGGCCAAGGTCGGTCAGGCCCTGGATGTTCGAGTGACCGCGCAACGCGTTCATGCCGCCGCCGGCCATGCCGATGTTGCCGAGCAGCAACTGCACCATGGCGCCGGTGCGGATCATCTGCGAACCCTGCGAGTGCTGCGTCCAGCCCAGCGCGTACAGGATGGTCATGGTCCGCTCGCCACCGGCGGTGGAGGCCATTATTTCGGCCACCTTGAGGAAGGCGTCCTTCGGTGTGCCGCAGATCTTTTCCACCATCTCCGGCGTATAGCGGCTGTAGTGCTGCTTCATCAGCTGAAAGACACAACGCGGATCCTGCAGCGTCGGATCGGTCTTGACGTAGCCGTCCTCGCCCTTCTGGTAGGACCAGCTGGCTTTGTCGTAATTGCGCTTTTCGGCGTTGTAGCCGGAGAACAGGCCGTTATCGAAGGCGTAGTCGCCATTCACCAGGAAGGTGAAGTCGGTGTAGGCCTTGACATATTCGTGATGAATTTTGTCGTTGGTTAACAGGTAATTGATGACGCCGCCGAGGAAGGCGATGTCGGTACCGGTACGGATGGGCGCGTAGAAATCGGCGACCGAGGCCGAGCGCGTGAAACGCGGGTCGACGACGAGGAGTTTCGCCTTGTTCTGCTTCTTTGCTTCAATAACCCACTTGAATCCTACCGGGTGTGCTTCTGCGGCGTTACCACCCATCACCAGCACGACATCGGCGTTCTTGATGTCGACCCAGTGGTTGGTCATTGCGCCACGGCCAAACGTCGGAGCCAGACTGGCTACCGTCGGACCGTGTCAAACACGCGCCTGGTTGTCGAATGCGATCATCCCGGTCGATCGAACGACCTTGTGGGTGATGTATCCGGATTCGTTGCTCGAGGCCGAGGCGGCGAGAAAACCGGTGCTCAGCCAGCGATTGACGGTGACGCCGTCGGCGTTCTTGGCGATGAAGTTGGCGTCGCGGTCTTCCTTCATCAGGGTCGCGATGCGGGTAAAGGCTTCATCCCAGGAAAGGCGCTTCCATTCATTGCTGCCGGCTTCGCGCACTTCCGGGTGCTTGAGGCGGTTCGGGCTATGGACGAAATCGAGCAGGCCGGCGCCCTTCGGGCATAGCGAGCCGCGATTGACCGGATTGTCCGGGTCGCCTTCGATATGGATGATTTCCTGATGGACGTTTTTCGACTTGTCGCCAATCGAATACATCAGGACGCCGCAGGCCACCGAGCAATACGGGCAGGTATTGCGTGTTTCGATGGCACGGGCGAGCTTGAAGGTGCGTACTTCCGCGAGGGCTGCGGTCGGTGAGAATCCCATCAGTGCGATGGACGACCCCCCTAGCCCGGCGGAGCAGACCCTGAAGAACTGCCGCCTATTCATGTTCATTGTGTTTTCCTCCTGATTGCGACGCCATGTCGCAAGGGAAGAGTACCGCAACGACCATGCCACAGGGCGTAAGTCATTGAGCAATTGGCAATCGCGCTCCGGCGCAGGGCAATTGCTGTGGGACATTTTGTCTCGATCCGGGTTTTGCCGGACAAAATGTCCCGCTTGGCAGCCTAGAAAGTAATCACCTTGTCGGCCGCCAGCGTTGCATCGGCCAGCTCGACCAGCGTGCCGATGGTGGTGCCGGCAATCAGCGGCAGTTCGCCGAGGCCGCGGGCCAGCGCGCAGGTCCGGCAGAGACGGATCTCGACGCCCTGGGCGACCAGTTGCTCGACCATGCCTTGCAGACCGTTGCCGGCGCCGTCGATCTGATTGGGCAGGCCGAGCACGGTGGCGTCGGACATCAAAAAGATGCGGACGGTCGGTTTCTGGTCGTTGCCGGCCAGCGCGGTGGCCAGGCGCAGGGCGGACAGGCAGCGCTCGCTGCCATACGGGGCGGCGTGGATGATGATCAGGATGTTCTGCATGGGAAGGTCTCCGGGTTAATGCATGCGTTGCCGCAGCCAGGCGCTCGCCTGGTCGACGGCGATCGACAATGCCAGCATGGCGATGATGACGGTCGACGCCTGGGCGTGATGAAAAAGCGAGAGCTCGAAATATAGCAGTTGGCCGAGGCCACCGGCTCCGACAAAACCGAGGATGGCCGCCATGCGGATATTCATTTCCCAGCGGTACAGCGTGTAGGCGATCAATTGCGGTGCGGCGCCGGGCAGCGTGCCGTAGAGGAAGGCCAGGCCGCCCGGTGCGCCGGTCAGCCGGAGGGCGTTGCCGGGGGCGGCGGGGGCGTTGGCCAGGGCTTCGGCGTAGAGCCGGCCGAGCACCCCGGTGGTGTGCAGGGCCAGGGCCAGGGCGCCGGCGAACGGGCCGAGGCCGACGGCCAGCGCGGTGATCGTCGCCCATACCAGTTCCGGCACCGAGCGCAGCGTATTGAGCAGGAAACTGAACGGCGCCCGCCATTTCGCCAGGGCCAGCAACAGGCCGGCCAGTGCGGCGAGCAGTGTGCCGACCACCGAGATGGCGAGGGTTTCCCAGATGCCGCGGCCGACCTTGGCCAGCCAGCCGGCGGACAGGTCGGGCGGGAAGAATTCGCCGACGAAGGCGCCGATGCTGTCGGCTGCTTCCCCGGTGAACAACGCGGCGAAGCCGATATCGAGCAGGCCGAAGCTGGCGCTGATCGCCGCCAACAGGCCGATCAGCAGGCCGCTGCTGCGCCAGCCGAAGGGCGACGGGCGGGCGGCCGGCGCGGTGTCGAGGGCCCGGCGCAGCCAGCCGGAGATGCCGTCGGCGGCGAACACCAGGAGCATGAAGGTGAGCAGGATGGAGGCCGCTTCGCCGCCGTTCAGCATTTTCATCGCCTGGTCCATCAGCTGGCCGAGGCCGCCGGCGCCGACGAAGCCCATCACCACCGAGGCGCGGATGGCGCATTCCCAGCGGTACACGGTGTATGAGGCGAGTTCCTTAGAGGCCTGCGGAAGCAGGCCGTAGAGGATGGCCAGCGGCCGGCTCGCGCCGTTGTGGCGAAGGGCCAGGGCCGGTGCGGCGGCGGCCGATTCGAGGATTTCGGCATAGACCTTGGCCAGCATGCCGCCGTAGGTCAGGCCAAGGGCCAGTACGCCGGCCGCCGGGCCGAGGCCGAAGACGCGGACGAAAAGCAGCGCCCAGACCAGTTCCGGGATGCCGCGCAAGATGGTCAGCAGACCACGGGTCAGTGGGTTCAGGGTCGGCCGCTCGCGGCCGGCGGCGCTCGCCAGATAGGCCAGCGGGACCGCGATGGCCCAGGCCAACGCCATGCCGGCCGTGGCGATGGCCAGCGTTTCCAGCGTCGACCGGCCGAGATAGCCGAGGAACTCGGCGCCGGTCTCCGGCGGCAGAAAACCGGCCAGGAAGTGGCCGATGACTTTCAGGTTGGCGGGGTCGAACAGCGCGCCGGGTTTGACTTCGGCGCTATGGAACAGCGGCCAGAGGACGAGCAGCGCGACGATGGCGCCGGTCAGGCGGCGACCGACGGCTGGGTCGCGGTCAGCGCGACTCAGCAGCATGCCGCACGGTTCGCCGCGTCGCTGGCGGTCGTTTGCAAAAGGAAATGCGGTTCGTGCGCCTGGACCGGCAGTTCTTCTCCCTCGCTGGCGTACAGGTCGTGCAGCAAGGGCACCGTCACTTCGCCGGCCGGCAGGTCGAAGGCGATACCCCCGGCCTTGATGCCGACGATGCGCGAGAAATTGCCGACGGCCAGGTCGACCGCATGCAGGCTGGCGACCAGCGTCGCGCCGCGCGCCGTGGCTTCGGCTATCAGCAGGCGGATGGTGGCCAGGGCGAGGGCCGGATCGAGGGCCGAAACCGGCTCGTCAGCCAGGATCAGATCGGCTTGCTGGTAGAGCACGCGGGCGATGCCGACGCGCTGCAACTGGCCGCCGGACAGCTGGTCGCAGCGGGCGAACAGCTTGTCGGCCAGATCGACGCGACCGAGCGCGGCCCGGGCACCGGCCACATCGAGCGGGTAAAGCAGCGATGCCAGCGCTTTCCAGGCTGGCCATTGGCCGAGCTTGCCGGCCAGCACGGCGGTGACGACGCGTTGCCGGGCCGGGATCGGCGGCGCCTGATGGACGGTGCCGATGCGCCGGCGCAGTGCCTTGCCCGGCGCGGCCGAGCCGGCTTCGAGCCGCGTACCGAGCACCCGCGCCTGGCCGGTGGTCGGCGCCAGCGCCGTGCCGAGCACGGAAATCAGCGAAGTCTTGCCGGCGCCGGACGGGCCGATCAGGGCGATATGCTCGCCCTGATCGGCCTTGAGCGTAATTCCGGCCAGCGCCGTGAAGCCGTTGGCGTGGGTCAGCCCGACGCCGTCGAGCGCCAGGCTCACTTCAGCAGGCCGGCTGCCTGGGCTGCCTTTTCGATGCCGTCGTAGTTCTCCTTGCGGGTCGGGATGAACTTGGCGGCGCGTTGCAGGCCGAGGATTTCCTTGTGTTCGGGATTGGCCGGGTCGAGCTTGAGGAAGGCGTCGGTCAGCTTCTTGACTAGTGCCGGGTCGAGATCGCCGCGCACCGTCCAGTTGTAGTCGAAATAGGGCGGCGTGGTGGCGAAGACGCGGACCTTGTCGGTATCGACCTTTTTCTGTTCGACCAGCTTGTCCCAGACCGAGGCGTTCAACACGCCGGCTTCGGCCTTGCCGGCCGCGACGAAGGCGACGGTGGCGTCATGGGCGCCGGAGAAGGCGACGTTCTTGAAGTCCTTTTCCGGATTCAGGCCGGCCTGCAGCAGGAAGAAGCGCGGCATCAGGCTGCCCGAGGTCGAGGACGGCGCGCCGAAGGCGAAGGTCTTGCCCATCAGGTCGGCGAGCGTCTTGATCGCCGGATCGGCGGTGATGAACCGGGAAGTGAACTTCGCATCCTCTTCGCGCTGGACGATAGGGATGGCCGTGCCGTTGGTGCGGATCCTGGCCTGCACGAAGGTGAAGCCGCCGAGCCAGGCGAGATCGATCTTCTTGGTGGCCAGCGATTCGACGACGGCGGCGTAGTCGGAAACCGGGGTGAACACGACTTTCATCCCGGTCTGCGCTTCGAGATATTTGCCGAGCGGCGCGAACTTGCGTTGCAGCTCGGTCGGCGCCTCATCGGGGATGGCCGAAACGCGCAGGACGGCGTCGGCCGCGCCGGCTGAAGTTGCGGCAAAGGCCGAGGCGGCGAAGGCGCAGGCCAGCGCCCCCTTGAGCGCCAGGCGGCGCACGGTGGACAGGGTCATATAAAGCTCCGATTTCTACAGCAACCGCCACCGTGCGGATGTCACGGCAGCTTACCAAGCGCCGAAGCGCCACCTTTTCGCTGCGGTACACAGACCGCGTGCGGCATTATAGCCACCCGCCCGGCCAGTGTTATCCTGCCCGAGCCATGCGTGGTGCGCGCTCCGGCCCATGCCGGCCAGCCCTTGCGTATTGCCTTCAAACCTTGATTCCCCCGGAAATTTGCCCGTCATGACCGCTCAAGACCATCGTTCCCTGTCCGCTGCCGAAGCCCGGGCGCGCCTGCTGGCCGAAGTCGCGCCGATCGCCGGGCACGAATTCCTGGCGCTGCGCAGCGCCCTCGGCCGCATCCTGGCCGCCGACATCATTGCGCCGCATGACGTGCCGCCCCACGACAACTCGGCGATGGACGGCTACGCGGTTAGCTGCGCCAGCCTGGCCGGTGCCGGTGATAGCAAGCTGACGGTGGTCGGCTCCTCCTTTGCCGGCCATGCCTTTGCCGGTTCGCTCGGGCCGGGGCAGGCGGTGCGCATCATGACCGGTGGCGTGCTGCCGGCTGGCGCCGATGCCGTGGTCGTCCAGGAAGTGACACGCGTCGAGGCCGACGGGGTGGTCGTTCCGGCCGGTCAGCGCAGCGGCCAGAACATCCGCCGGGCCGGCGAGGATCTGGCGCGGGGCGCGGTCGCCCTGGCCGCCGGCCGGCGCATCGGCCCGGCCGAGCTCGGGCTGCTTGCCTCGCTCGGCCTGGTCGAGGTCGCCGTCAAGCGGCGGCTGCGCGTCGCCTTCTTCTCGACCGGCGACGAACTGACGGCGCTCGGCACGGCGCTGACCCCGGGGCAAATCTACGACAGCAACCGCTACACCCTGCACGGCCTGCTCGCCCGCCTCGGTGCCGAGGTCATCGACCTGGGCGTCGTCGCGGACCGGCCGGAAGCCCTTGAGGCGACGCTGCGCGAAGCGGCCCGGATGGCCGACGCGATCATCACCACCGGCGGCGTCTCGGTCGGCGAAGCCGATTTCGTCCGGGAAATTCTCGCCAGGGTCGGCGAGGTCAAGTTCTGGAAGCTGGATGTCAAGCCCGGCCGGCCGATGGCCTTCGGCAAGGTCGGCGAGGCCTGGCTGTTCGGCCTGCCCGGCAACCCGGTGGCGACGCTGGTCAGCTATACCCAGTTCGCGCTCGATGCGCTGCTCCGCCTGGCCGGTTGCGACCCGCTGCCCGAGCGGCCGCTGCTTACCGTGCCGGCAGCCAATGCGATCAAGAAGCAGGCCGGTCGGCGCGAATACCTGCGCGGCGCGGTGGCCGCGGTGGATGGCCGCTGGCAGGTCAGAACCACCGCCAGCCAAGGCTCGGGCATGTTGCGGTCGATGACCGAGGCCAACTGTTTCGTCGTGTTGCCGGAAGACTGTGCCGGCGTCCAGGCCGGCGACAGTGTCGAGGTCCAGCTCTTCGAGGGCCTGTTTTGAGCGCCGCCGAATCGCCGGAAATCACCTGCGCCACCTGCCGGGCCTGCTGCTGCCGGCTGGAGGTCATGCTGATCGGCGACGCCGACGTGCCGGACGAACTGACCGCCCAGAACGAATGGGGCGGCTGGGTCATGAAGCGCCTCGACGATGGCTGGTGCGCGGCGCTCGACCGGCAGACCATGTTGTGCACCATCTACGAATACCGGCCCGACATCTGCCGCGATTACCAGGCCGGCGATTACGACTGCCTGGAACAGCGCGTCCGGCTGCTCCCCCCGAAAGAGGCTATCCGATGACCACGGCACAGCCGAAGAACCCCCTGCACGGCGTCACGCTGGAAACCATACTCAACGAACTGGTTGCCCATTACGGCTGGGAAGCGCTCGGCCGGGAGATCGAGATCCGCTGCTTCACCCACGATCCGAGCATTTCCTCCAGCCTGAAGTTTCTCCGCCGCACGCCGTGGGCGCGCGAGCGTGTCGAGTCGCTTTACCTCTACGTCCTGCGGCACAAACCGGCCGCGGAATGATGCCGTGCAGCATTGATCCGCCAGCGGAAAAGGTTCATGGTGACAGCGGGTGTCAGCGGTTCGCCCGAGGGGGATTTTTTCAACCCGTCAAGGAAGGAGTCTGGCCATGACTGAGACACAGATACAGAACGCGATCACCTCCGGCTGGCCGTTTTTCGGCGTCACGCCGCAGGGTGACGTATTGGCGCGCTACGTCGCCTTCGGCCCGGTATTTCGCTGGCAATGGAACCAGATGATCCCGACCCCGGTGCAGGGCGGCGATCTGTGCTGGTGGCTGCGCGCGGCGGCCGAGGAAGGGCATTCGATAGCCGATACCGAGACGCCGAGAACGAAAAAGACCGAATGACGGTCCGCGCCGCCCGGCGATAAACCGCCGGGCGGCCTGTTTTGCGGTTTTGATTGGTGCGCCGCACAACAGAACATCCGTGGCGCTTCGCCGATCGGCAAATAGTAATAGGAGCAGCACGCCGGGGTGGCTATCATGCTCGACCTCCCCGAAAGTTTTGCTCATGATTATCCTGAAGAATGTCACGCTGCGCCGCGGTAACAAGGTGCTGCTGGACAAGACCTCCGTCACCATCAACCCCGGTGAAAAAGTCGGCCTGGTCGGCCGCAACGGCGCCGGCAAATCGACCCTGTTCGGCCTGCTCAACGGCACGCTGCATGAAGACGGCGGCGACTACTCGATCCCCAGCCAGTGGCGGATGGGGCAGGTGGCGCAGGACATGCCGGAAACCGAGCAGAGCGCGACCGATTTCGTGATCGACGGCGACACCACGCTGCTCGCCGCCCGCAACGAGGTGCACGACGCCGAAGCCAGCGACGACGGCATGCGCATGGCCGAAGCCTACATGGCGCTGCACGATGCCGGCGAACATGACGCCGAAGCGCGCGCCCAGGCGCTGGTTCTCGGCCTCGGCTTCAAGGTTTCGGAACTGGCCAACCCGGTCAACAGTTTCTCCGGCGGCTGGCGGATGCGCCTGCAACTGGCCCGCGCCCTGATGTGCCCGTCCGACATCCTGCTGCTCGACGAACCGACCAACCACTTGGACCTCGACGCGCTGGTCTGGCTCGAAGCCTGGCTCAAGCGTTATCCCGGCACGCTGGTGATGATCAGCCACGACCGCGAATTCCTCGACGCCATTACCCAGGTGACGCTGCATATCGACCACGCCAAGCTGGTGCGCTACGGCGGCAACTACAGCAAGTTCGAAGACATGCGCGCCGAACAGATGCTGCTGCAACAGGCGACGATGGCCAAGCAGGCCGACAAAATCGCCCACCTGCAATCCTTCATCACCCGCTTCAAGGCCAAGGCCAGCAAGGCCAAGCAGGCGCAGAGCCGGGTCAAGGCGCTGGAGCGGATGGAAAAGATCGCCCCGGTGCTGGCCGATGCTGAATTCACTTTCGAATTCCAGGAACCGGCCAATTTGCCCAACCCGATGCTGTCGATGGTCGATACCGTCATCGGCTATCCGCCGGCCGAAGATGCGCCGGCCGGCACGCCGCCGACCGTCATCGTGCGCAATATCAACCGCTCGGTGCATGCCGGCCAGCGTATCGGCATCCTCGGCGCCAACGGCCAGGGCAAGTCCACGCTGGTCAAGACCATCGCCCGCGACCTGCAGCCGATCAGCGGCGAAGTGACCGAAGGCAAGGGGCTGAGCATCGGCTACTTCGCCCAGCAGGAACTCGACGTGCTGCGCCCGCAGGACACGCCGCTCGAACACATGGTCCGCCTGGCCAAGGAAGCCATCGCTTCCGGCAAGGGCAACGTGCCCGGTCGCGAGCAGGAGTTGCGCAACTTCCTCGGCACCTTCAATTTCAGCGGCGAGATGGTCAAGCAGGCGGTCGGCACCATGAGCGGCGGCGAAAAGGCCCGGCTGGTGCTGTGCATGCTGGTCTGGCAACGGCCGAACCTGCTGCTCATGGACGAGCCGACCAATCACCTCGATTTGTCCACCCGCGAAGCGCTCAGCGTCGCCCTCAATGAGTTCGAAGGCACCGTCATGCTGGTCAGCCACGACCGCTCGCTGCTGCGCGCCGTGTGCGACGAATTCTGGCTGGTCTCGCGCGGCGGCATCGAACCGTTCGACGGCGATCTCGACGACTACCAGCGCTACCTGCTCGACGAAGCCAAGCGCTCGCGCGAAGCGGCGGCGGCCGAACAGAAGCGGGCAGCCTAGCGTTCAGCGGATTCCGGATTATTATTCCAGCGTCAACGCATCAGTCCATCGAACGTTGAGTGCTTAAGGCGGCATGCCTGATACCAAAGGAGATACCTGCGATGAACAAATTTTTTGCCTCAGCCCTGGTTGCACTGTTTGCGGTAAACATGGCCTACGCCCAGGCCCCGGCAACGCCGGCCAGCCCGGCCGCACCGGCAGCTGCGGCGGCGCCCGCCGCCGGCAACTGCGAAGCGAAGGCCGTCAGCAAGAGCGGCAAGCCGCTGGCTGGCGCCGCCAAGACCGCCTTCATCAAGAAGTGCGAAGGCGGTGCCGCTGCTGCGCCGTCCGACTGTGCCGGCAAGGCCGTCAGCAAGAGCGGCAAGCCGCTGGCCGGCGCCGCCAAGACGGCTTTCATCAAGAAATGCGAAGCTGACGCCGCCAAATAAGCGGTCGTCACCGAGAAGAGCCGGCCGCGTGCCGGCTTTTTTTGCGCCTGCTGTTTTGCGCCTTGCGCCATAATGCTTGTCTTCCCCACGTTGAACGAGCGGCACCGATGTTTGCCTGCCCCCCTTTTCCATCTCTGGCGCTGCGCATGTTCTGCCTGGCCATCGCCGGCCTGGCTTGTGCCGGGCCAGCGACGGCCCAGGCCCAGGCCGAACAGAGTCTGTGCCGGGCCGACGAGAAGGTGCTGTTCGCGTGTACGACCAAGGCGCGTCTGGTGTCGATCTGCGCCGCCCGCGATCTCGCTCCGAAAGCAGGTTACGTGCAGTTTCGTTATGGTTCCCCGGGCAGCAATGAAATGATCGCCTGGCCGGAAGCTCGTTACCCGCGCCAGGATGTGACCAGGGGAAATGTTTACCTGGCCGGCACGCTCGGCCGCTATCTGCGCTTCACGATGGACCAGACCAGTTTCGTCGTCTTCAGCGTCGGCGGCAAAAGCAGCGGTCTGGTCATCGAACACAACAAGGTCATTCAGAAGAAGATCATCTGCCAGCAGACGACGGTTTCCGAGCTCAGGGATGTTCCGGTGCCGCTTTCTTACGTCATTGCCGTCAGCGGCCTGGCGCCCGATTAGCGTTCCTTGATCAATGTTGTGCACCGCTGCCGGCCGTTTGCCTTACCCTCACCCCACTTTTCGCTATCGAGTTCCCATGCCCCGTCACCACATCCAAGTCCATCGTCACCCGGCCACCGCCCACGCCGGTCGGGGAGCCCTGCTGTTCGTGCACGGCGCCTACACCCACTCTTCCTACTGGGAATTCAATTTCATTCCCTACTTCCAGTGCCACGGCTACGACTGCTTCGCCGTCGACCTGTCGGGCCACGGGGGCAGTGCCGGCCAGGAGCGTCTCGATGAGTTCGGCATTGACGATTACGCCGAGGATATTGCCTGTGCGGTGCGCCTGATCGGCGAGCCGGTCACCATCATCGGTCACTCGATGGGCTCTCTGGCGACCCAGCGTTATCTCGAAAAAGGGACCGCCCGGGCGGCGATTTTTCTCTCGCCGGTCCCGTCCACCGGCACCGGGAGCAGCGCGACGCAACTGGCTCTGCGTTTCCCGGCCTATTTCGATGCGCTCGAAGAGGTCATCAGCGGCGTCATCTCCGAGGAAAACAACGACCTGATGGCGAAGATCTACTTTTCGCCGGAGGCGACCGGCGACGAGGTGCTGCGCTTCCTGCCGACGGTCGGCCCCGAGTCGCAGCGGGCGGTGATGGAAATGGCCATGCTGCTCGCCCGGCCGCCGGTCCGGCGCCGCAAATTGCCGGCACTGGTGATCGGTGGCGAGGCCGACGCGATCTTTCCCTCCTCCCAGCTGTTCTTCACCGCGCTGCCCTGGCAGGCCGAGGTCATTCGCATTCCGGGGGCCGGCCATATGCTGCCGATCGACAGCAATTGGCAGGCCGTCGCCGAGCACATTCATCAATGGGTGGCGGCGCTCGACAGCAATCAGGCGGTCGAAATGCTGGCGGTGAGCTGATCGTGACGCTGCCTGCCGCACTTGACACCTTGATCCGCGACGACTTCGCCCAGGTCGACGAGGTCATCCGGAAATACATGAACCAGGACGTCGTGCTGATTCGGCACGCCGTCGAATTGATCATCGATTCCGGCGAATTCCGCATCCGCCCGGCCCTCACCCTGCTGACGGCGGGTGCCCTCGGCTACGCCGGGCCGCATCGTCATGCCCTGGCGGCGGCCATCGAGCTGATTCATGGCTCGCTGGTACTGCATCACGCGGTCGATGAACTCGCCGGCGGGGCCGCTGCGGCAAGCGAGAACGCCAGCCTGCTCGGCAACGCCGGCAACATTCTGCTCGGCGATCTGCTGTACACCGGGGCTTTCCGGATCATCGTCGATATCGGCGACATGCGCCTGATGCAGGTCTTGTCGGACGCGACGACGATGATTGCCGAAGGCGAGGTCATGCACCTGACCGAGCCGGCCAGTCCGGCGCAGGATCGGGCGCGCCACATCGCGATACTCCGCGCCCGCTCGGCCAAGCTTTTCGAGGCGGCCTGCCAGTGCGCGGCGATCATCGCCGCCGCGCCGCCGGCTGTCGAACAGATGCTGGCGGCTTACGGCCTGCATTTGGGCACCGCCTATCAGGTCTGGCGCGAGCCGGCCGGCCCGGCGAGCGGGGTGGCCGAAAGCTTGGCCGGCCAGGAAAGCGCACAGGCCAGCGCAGCCATTGCGCCGCTCGCCGAGTCGCCGCACAAGAGCGCGCTGCTCGAGTGTGCCGCGTGGGCCGGGCAGCATGCGCCGGACGAGCCGCCGCTCCAGTAACAACGCGAGCCTCGTCTACACTCGCCCTTCACTGAATTCCGACTTGCCCGCATGCGTCCCGTCATCACCATCCCGCCCGAAGAGATTGAAATCACCGCGATCCGCGCCCAGGGGGCGGGCGGGCAGAACGTCAACAAGGTGTCGAATGCCGTGCACCTGCGTTTCGCCATCGCCACTTCGTCGCTGCCCGAGGAGATTCGCCAGCGCCTGCTGCAGCTTGGTGACCAGCGGATCACCAAGGACGGCGTGGTGGTGATCAAGGCGCAGGAGTTTCGCAGCCTGGAGAAGAACCGCGCCGAGGCGCTACGCCGCCTTGAGCTGCTGGTGGCCAGCGTGGCCGTGCTGCCGCGGACGCGCCGGCCGACCAAGCCGACCCGCGGTTCGGTCAAGCGGCGCCTGGAGAGCAAGGGCCGGCGCGCCGCGCTCAAGGCCGGGCGACGCGGCGGCGACGAGTAGGCGGCGGGTATGCAGCCGAAACCGCCCGCCAACTATCTGGCCGGTTATCCGCCGACGCTGGTCGAGCCGGTGCACCGCCTGATCGCCGAGGACCGTCTGGCCGAGGTGTTGTTGCTGCGCTATCCGGTGGCCCACACGGTGCGTACCGACAAGGCGCTCTACGACTATGTCCAGCAGATCAAGGGCGAGTACCTGCGCAACGTCGGGCTGGTCAGCAAGGTGGCTTTCGACAGCAAGCTGCAGGTGCTCCGCAACGCGCTGGGCACGCACACCAATATTGCCCGGGTGCAGGGCGGCAAGCTCAAGGCCAAGCGCGAGATCCGCGTCGCCACGGTATTCCGGGAGATGCCGCCGGAGTTCCTGCGGATGATCGTCGTCCATGAAATCGCTCATCTCAAGGAAGGCGACCACGACAAGGCCTTCTATCAGCTGTGCCGCTACATGGAACCCGACTACCACCAGCTCGAGTTCGACCTGCGGGCCTATCTCTACCATCTCGGGGCGACCGGCCGGGTGCTCTGGGCGAGCGCGCCGGCGCCGAATTCCTGAGCCGGCTGCCGGCCTCCGTTTTGGCGGCCGGCCGGGCCGGAAGTTTTCGAGCGGGTAGAATAGTCGGCTTGCCGCCGTCGTGGTGCCGTTGCCACCGGGGTTTCCGGATCTGTTCGCATGTTGAGACTGAATGAAGTAAAACTCCCGCTCGATCACGCCCCTGGCGAGATCCTTGCCGCCATCTGCCAGCGCCTCGGCGTCGCGGCCGGCGACGTGGTCAACTATTCGATCTACCGCCGCAGTTGCGATGCGCGCAAGAAAACGGCGATCGCGCTGATCTACGCGCTCGACGTCGAAGTGCGCGACGAGGCGGCGCTGCTCGCCCGGCTGGCGGACCTGCGCAACGTCATGCCGAGGCCGGACACCACCTACCGTTTCGTCGCCCACGCGCCGGCCGACCTGACGGCGCGTCCGGTGGTCATTGGTACCGGCCCGTGCGGCTTGTTCGCCGGGCTGCTGTTGGCCCAGATGGGTTTTCGCCCGATCATTCTCGAACGCGGCAAGGCGGTGCGCGAGCGGACCAAGGACACCTGGGGCCTGTGGCGCCAGGGCAAGCTGAATCCCGACTCCAACGTCCAGTTCGGCGAGGGCGGCGCCGGCACTTTTTCCGACGGCAAGCTGTACAGCCAGATCAAGGACCCGCTGCACCACGGGCGCAAGGTGCTGGAGGAATTCGTCAAGGCCGGCGCGCCGGAGGAAATCCTCTACGTGAACAAGCCGCATATCGGCACCTTCCGGCTGGTCAGCATGGTCGAGAAGATGCGCGCCAAGATCTTCGAACTGGGCGGCGAAGTGCGTTTCGGCAGCAAGGTCGAGGAAATCGACATTGACCGCGCTGCCGACGGCAACGGCCAGGTGCGCGGCGTCGTGCTGGCCGGCGGCGAGCGCATCGCCACCGGGCATGTCGTGTTGGCGGTCGGGCACAGCGCCCGCGACACCTTCCAGATGCTGTTCGACCATGGCGTCTATATCGAGGCCAAGCCGTTCTCGATCGGCGTCCGCATCGAACATCCGCAGTCGCTGATCGACCGCGCCCGCTTCGGCCCGGCGGCCGGCCACCCGCTGCTCGGCGCCGCCGACTACAAGCTGGTCCATCACTGCGCCAACGGCCGCACCGCCTACAGCTTCTGCATGTGCCCGGGCGGCACGGTGGTCGCCGCCACCTCGGAACCCGGCCGCGTCGTGACCAACGGCATGAGCCAGTATTCGCGGGCCGAACGCAACGCCAACAGCGGCATCGTCGTCGATATTTCGCCGGCGGTCGATTACCCCGGCCATCCGCTGGCCGGCATCGAATTCCAGCGGCGCTGGGAATCGGCCGCCTTCGTCGCCGGCGGCGGCAGCTACGCGGCGCCGGCCCAGCGCGTCGGCGATTTCCTGGCCGGCCGGCCGTCGGTCGCGCCGGGTGGCGTCGAGCCGTCCTACACGCCGGGCGTGCACTGGACCGACCTGTCTCTTTGCCTGCCGGACTTCGTCGTCACTGCGCTGCGCGAAGCGCTGCCCGCCTTCGCCAAGCAGATCCGCGGGTTTGCGATGGATGATGCGGTGATGACCGGCGTCGAAACCCGCACCTCGTCGCCGATCCGCATCAAGCGCGGCGAGGACTTCCAGAGCCTGAACACGCGCGGCCTCTATCCGGCCGGCGAAGGTGCCGGCTATGCCGGCGGCATCCTGTCGGCCGGGGTCGATGGGATCAAGGTGGCGGAAGCGGTAGCCACGAGCATGCTGAAGAGCGCTTGAGGGTAATCAACGGCGCTCTTCCGCCAGGCGGTTCTGGCCGACGGGGCCTGTCAATTAACTTCTGGATTGTTCCGCGAGCCGCTATCGGTCCGCATGACGGAGCCGAACAGCCGCTCGCCAGCCAGGTCTACAGGGCGGCCTTGGTCGCCGCGGCTTCGTTCTTCATCTGCTGCACCCGCAGCTGGATGTAGCGGGCCCGGGCGACGCCTTCGTCGCCATGCGCGATACGCATGGCGGTGTCCCAGACGGCATGGTCGATGCGCAGCAGGTGCAGTTCCCGGTTGGCCACCATGTAGCGCTGCAGATCTCCTTCGTCGGTCGCTTCGGCGGCCGCGGTCGAGCGGCTATAGATGAAGTAACAGGCGCCGACCAGCAGGGCCAGGGCGAGGCCGGCAAGGAGATTCTCCATGGATGCTTCTCGTTGAATTGGGTGGTCGCCAGCATACCACCGGGCCGGCCGCCGCCACTGCCGGCAACGACGGATCATGTCCGAAAACTGGTCAACAGCCGGCATCCATACTAGGATGAGCGAGCGTATTACGTGGTTCAAACACGATCTAACTAGGAGAGCATCATGGGAAGCAAGGACAAAAAGAAGGAATCGAAGGGCAAGAAACCGCAACCGAAGCCGGTTGCCGGCTAGTTTGCCAGGGCCGGCTGTGCCGATGTCTGGCACAGCCGGCGGCTGATTGATGCGCGCGGCGCCCATGAAAGTGACGCCAGAACGGCGATAAGCAAGGACAATCGGCCCCATGAAAAATCTGCACGATGTGAAGTTGTCCATGCTCGACCTCGTCGCCGTGCGCGAGGGCGGGACCGTTGCCGAGGCTTTGGCGATTTCGCTGCGCACGGCGCAGCATGTCGAGGCGCTCGGCTTTGCCCGCTACTGGCTGGCCGAGCATCACAACATGCCGGGGATCGCCAGTTCTGCCACGGCGGTTCTGGTCGGCTATATCGCCGGTGGCACAAAGCACATGCGGGTCGGTTCGGGCGGCGTCATGTTGCCCAATCACGCACCGCTCGTCGTTGCCGAGGCCTTCGGCACGCTGGCCGAGCTCTACCCGAACCGTATCGACCTTGGCCTCGGCCGCGCCCCGGGCACCGATCAGCTGACCATGCGGGCGCTGCGCCGCGACCGGGTCGAGACGGAAGCCGACTTTCCGCGCGATGTCGCCGAATTGCAGCAGCTGCTTGGCACGCCGCAAGCCGGTCAGCGGGTCGTCGCGATGCCGGGCGCCGGCACCGGGGTGCCGATCTGGTTGCTCGGCTCCAGCCTGTTCTCGGCCCGCCTGGCGGCCGAGCGCGGCCTGCCCTATGCCTTCGCTTCGCATTTCGCGCCGGCCCAGCTGCTCCAGGCCATCGCCCTGTACCGCAGCCAGTTCCGGCCGTCGCCGAGTCTGGCCGAACCTTACGTCATCATCGGCGTGCCGTTGATTGCCGCGCCGACCGATGAGGAGGCCGGGTTCCTGGCGAGCAGCACCTATCAGCGCGTCCTGGGCATCCTGCGCGGCGACCGCCGTTGCCTGCCGCCGCCGGTCGCAGATTTCCTGGCCCAGTTGGCGCCGCAGGAGCGCCGCGCGATTGACGACTTTCTCGGGGCGGCGGTGATCGGCGGGCCGGAAGCGGTGCGCGCCGGTCTGACCGGCTTGCTCCAGGCGACGCAGGCGGACGAGCTGATGCTGGTTTGCGACATCTTCGATGCCGATCTCCGGCTGCGTTCGCTGGATATTGCCGTTGCAGTGTGCGCCGGGTGATTTGAGCGGATTGGCCGCTGACGATTCGCGAAGGCCGGGCCCGGTTTCGATGAAACGCCGGGCACTGCTTGGCTGGCTGGCCGTTTCGGTCGTCCTCGGCGGCTGCGGCAAAGCCCCGCGCTTGCCCACCATCCCGCCGGGCAAAACGGTCCTCGCTTTCGGTGACAGCGTCACCTTCGGGACCGGCGCGGCGGCCGGCGAGGACTGGCCGACATTGCTCGCCGGGCTGACCGGCTGGCAAGTCGAGAATGCCGGCGTCCCGGGCGATACCGCCGAAGCGTCCCGGGCGCGCATGCCGGCCTTGCTCGATGCGCACCGGCCAGCCGTGGTGATCATCGAAATCGGCGGCAATGACTTCCTGCGCCGCCGCTCGGCCAAGGCGGTCAAGGAGGATGTGCGCCATCTCGTGCAGGCCGCCAGGGCCTCCGGGGCGCAAGTTGTGCTGGTCGCCGTGCCGGAACTATCCCTGCTCGGCCTGGTGGCCGGCAAGCCGTCCGACGCGCCGATCTATCAGGAGCTGGCGGAAGAGGAACGGGTGGTTGTCGTCGGTGAAGTGTTTTCCGGCATCCTGAGCCGGCCCGAGCTCTGCGCCGACCAGATCCATCCCAACGCCGAGGGCTATCGGCAGATGGCGGCAGGCATCCACCACCACTTGCAGAAGGTCGGACTGGCGCCGCCCGGTGGCCGTTAAGCCGGCCGGTCGCCCGATTCGTCGCGCCGCGATTTTGTGACGGGGATCAAACCCTTGATCAATTGCTTGAGTAAACTGCTCAACTAATCGGCGAGGCAAGCCAAGCGGCAATGCACGGCGCCGAACTACTCTCCGAGACAAGGCCGATCATGTCCTATCCTGCATTCTTTGCTGAAATTCCCGTTATCCGGCTGCGCGATCCGCTGGCCGTCTTCCTCGGCGCCAGCGATGACGGCATCTTCGAATATCGCTATCTCGATGCCGTCCGGCTGGCCGGCCACTCCTGTCCGACGGTGGCCGCCGCCTGGAACATGACCCGGTTGGCGCTGCAGGCGCTCTATCCGGACGAGCTACCATGCCGCGGCAACATCCGCGTCGATTTGCGCGGCGGCGTCGAGGCCGGGGTCACCGGCGTGATCGGCAGTGTGGTTTCGCTGCTTACCGGCGCTGCGGCGCAGGGCGGCTTCAAAGGGCTGGCCGGGCAGTTCGGGCGGCAGAACCTGA